>NZ_JBXAVQ010000015.1:0-93844 GCF_057290995.1 Rahnella sp. 1L-D-7-B-C2
CGGTCGTCGAGCCCGACTGCGCTAACCGGCAAGCCGGTAAGCTTCGCGGAATCCCTTCGGGGTTCCGGCCTGACGGCTAGGGTCTGATGGCAACGACCAGGTCAACACCCGCAGCCGGCTTCGCCGCCGCACAGACACTGGCCGGTAAACCGGCCGCTAAGGTCGCCACGCCGTTCCGTCGTGTCGGGTGTGTTCATCCTGTCCGGGCTGTCCGGCGAACCATCGCTCAGCCAGCCCTTCCGCGCGGGCTTAAACGTAGCACCGCCTGGTCATCCGGCAAGGGGTATATAAACTCCGCCAAAAACTTTCCTCCCGTTCCGTCCGTAAACTTTTTGTCTCCGCCCCTTGCCGTCTGCCTGCGTTGGTACTCCGTTGCCCTTGCCGCGAAAGAACTCACTGAGAGATGGACTAACCACCGAAGGGGAACAACCAGAATGAACACACAGAACGTCAAGACCGCCGCTCCTGAATCTACTGAAAGATGGGGGAAACACACAACGCTGCGCATGAACGTCCTCATTACTGACATTTCGTCCTCCCATCCCTTTGACGTATTTCGTTCCGACGCGGTGATTTCCACTCTCGAAAAGGAAGCACAGGCAGGATGTGGGCTGTATTGGGAAATTTTCGAATTTCGCCTAATCCGCAGTTTATTGGAACGTCTCTGTCAGCTGCCGTTGAAAGATCGTGATGTCTTTATCGTCGCGATAGGACTCAGAGGCATCACGTTTACGTGGGCAGAAGTGGAGCGTATTCAGACGGCTTACCGTGAAGTAATGGCAGAGATTGCGGCCGATCAGTAATAACAGCCGACGGTGGGATTGTCCCGCCGTCAACACCGAGGAGAAACACCATGTACACAACTGAAATCAGCCAGACCGGCTACCAGAATCCCGACCGTTTCCAGTGGGACGCGAGCGCGGAGGCCGCTTACTGGCAGCAGCGCGAAAAGCTGGCCTATACGGACGTATCAGAAATCACCCTGACGGCATTTATGGACGCGATCGCGCTGATGTACCCGAAGGACTGGCAGGGCGACGCGCACTGCGAATCGTTCAAGCTGGCTGAAATGGTGTGCGGCGACGTGACGGATATTTACGCCAAAGTAGGGGAGCGTTATTTCACGTTCCGCGACAAGGCAACCATGACCCACGCGGCGATTGTCAGCCGTATCACTAAGGAGGTGTTAAGCAAAGAAACCGTATCGCAGAAATGAAAAAAGCAGACTTTCGTCTGCTCTCTCGTGCCGGTTTGTCCCTTAGAAAGCTAAACCGGCTATCAATACTCGATTGGAGTTAATGCTATGAATATCGACGCACAGATAATTGCATCCCCCACACCGTTTGTAAAGTCTGAGACGGCAAAAAAGCATCCGCGCATTGTGCGGGAACCGCTGAAAAGTCAGGACATCGCCGTGCCGTTTAAAGCGCTGGGACGTCATATCGCCAAATGCCAGCGCAAAGGTCAGTCCGTCAGGGTGCCCGCCATGCGGGGCAGTGAACTGGGACAGGTGCTGCGCACGCTGGAACTGAAACGGGCTTACGCCTGATGACCTTGCCGCCCTGCGGGGCGGCAATTCAATGACTTTTCAGAGGTGAACAATGCCGAATAAATTGATTTTTAAAGCGGAGACGCTATCGCCGGTTATTCAGGATGTGACGAAAAATGCGTGTGAGCTGTGGTTTATGGCCGATGACGGCATTTATCTGACGGCGTCAACCGCAACCTTTATCCGAAAAAAACGCAATATCTGTTATGCGGAGGGGTTTGATCCGGATTTATGGGATGACGCAGGTGCGCATTTTGACGCGATTGATAGCGTGCTGGGCAACGGTGATATGTGGGAAAGCGTGAAGTTAGCGCCTAAAACGCTCGATGCCCTGTTAACCGGTAAGGCAGATCTTGCGATTGAGGTGACAGATGACGGATTTGTGTTTACTGCCCGCCAGCGTGAAGCGGATAAAACAGCATGAGCCAGTTATCGTTTGATTCGCTGTTTTCCTCGCCAGAAATGCCGGAGACCGTGGCGGTTAAGCCGGTAATTGTAACAACCGCGCTGCCTGCTGAGGTGGTTTCACCTTCGTGGCCTGTAAGGGATAGCTCAGTTTCGCTGCTGGATAATCACCGAAAAGAATTCGTGAAACTGTTCCGTGAAACTGCTCGCTATCACAACCGGTTTCAGGTGTTCAGGGATTTTGTGACGATGGGCGCCGTGGCTCTGGAAAATGTTTTTTTGCAGTGCGACGAGCTGGAGAATGAATATTTTCAGACGATTGCCGGTTATGAGAAAGACGACCTTAACCGCATGGCACACCTGCTGGCTCTGGTGACGTCAGGTCTGGACGCGGGTATGTGCGATTTTCTGGGCTCCATTTTTATGGAACTGGAGATCAGCAGTAAGGAAATGGGGCAGTTTTTTACCCCGTTCTCACTGAGTGAGCTGATCGCGGGGCTGGTCATGGGGCAGCGCGTTCAGGAGCTGGCGGACGGTGCGCCCTATATTACCCTCGATGAGCCGACCTGCGGCGCGGGCGGCATGGTGATCGCGGCGGCTAAAGTGCTGCTTGACCGTGGCTATAATCCGCAGACGCAGCTGTTAGTGCAGTGTACCGATCTGGATCCGGTGGCGGCGCGGATGTGCTACGTGCAGTTATCACTGTTGGGTATTCCCGCCTGCGTCAGGATCGGTAACTCGCTGAGCCAGAAAATCACCCGCGAAATGTACACGCCGTTCTGGTATCGCATTAAGGGCAGTCGCCGGACGTTCTGATAACAGGGCAGGGAGCACTCCCTGCTTTTTAGCTCGCCTAAAACCCGCCCGCAGGCGTACCGCCTGCCCAATCAGAGTGACGGGGCGGCTTCGCCGCCCTTTCTCTCCGTTATGTTCCGGGGGCTTGTCTCTCTCTTCCCTTACTGTCTTTTTATCTCCGGGCTTTCGCTCTTTTTCGCCGTGCAGCTGTTGTGCGTGATCCTGTATGTATACCTCATTTCCGATCTTTTCCTGGTCGTTTTTGCCACCTTAAGTCACCCCCAGGACATGGCCCCCTTCGGCTCCCGACCTGCGGCCGGTCGTCGAGCCCGACTACGCTAACCGGCAAGCCGGTAAGCTTCGCGGAACCCCTCCGGGGTTCCGGCCTGACGGCTAGGGTCTGATGGCAACGGCCAGGTCAACCCCCGCAGGCGGCTACGCCGCCGCACAGAAACTGGCCGGTAAACCGGCCGCTAAGGATCTAGCAATGCGAGGGGCAAAATAGTGTTAACTGAAATAATAGATTGTTACCTCCGCGTGTTTAAAAACTATGGAGGTAGGCTGTAAATAGCTAATTTTAACGGTGGAGAATGATAAAAAAATGGCGGGCAATATAGGGGGTAATAGGCTGGATATCACAGCTGAAAATTCTGCTGACAGTTGATGTGAGTGATGGTTATGTATGTCGAGATATTAATAAAGCTGAAAACAAAACCAATGCTGCCGATAAACGAGAGCGATGTAATCAATTCTCACTAAGGAGTAAATAATGGTAATGTTTTCTGGTATTAAATGCAGTACAGCACATATGAGCAAGCAAGATTATGAAATATTTGCTGACAACGCGCATCGTGACCGCCCTTGGATACATGATACCTACTACGGGTATCTACTGATATTTCGGGAATATAGACATCCAGGTTTAATGTTGAAAGATCTAGGGATTTCGAAATCTGTCAGAAAATTGATCTATACAATGATGAAAACACATGGCGTAGAGATACTTAACTTTGATAGAGACGCTGACACCATAGACGGTTTTGAAACTTTTGATTGGTAACGACGATAATGTAAGCTCTCCATCTTGGAGGGCTTACATTATCTCCGTCAATCCATCAGTGCGAAACGGAAAATGACCCTTTTATATCGATTCTACGCTGGGGTTACCTCGTTTGGTTAGTCACCGTTAGATTTATCCTCCATATGAGGGGGATTAAAAAGGACTGGTTATGAGTATGATTTGTTGGATATGGTTAATCAAACGTTAAATAAATTCCCATCGAAGGGATTTATTTAAACCCCGCCCGCCCGAAACGATAAAGCAGTTTCTGCCGCTGCCCCAAAGGGGCTCCCTAGTTAGACTGACTTACCCCCATACCCACCGCCGTTATTTTTCACCTCATTTCGGTGAAAAATCGCTGAAGCTTATTTTATTCCCTAGGTGGGGGAATAAAATGACGCTGGCGACACGCCCGTGTATATAGGGATAAGTCAGACCCACTTACCCACAACTCCACAGCCGTCGTTTTTCACCTTGTCCCGGTGAAAAACCGCTGACGCTTATTTTACCCCTTGTTGGGGATAAAACTGCGCTGGCTTTAACGGCTGGGGATTTGATGGATAAGTGGGGTTCTGTGTCGCCTGTTTGTTTTCCAGTATTTGTCGGGCAAGCAGGATGCTGTAAATGGATTTGATAGTGTCGCTGTATTTTTTACGTATCGCGGCCCTGTTTTTACCTGCCCCTGCGTTATATATTCCCACGCTGTTCCAGTTTTTTCCGTACTGCTTGAATATTTTTGCTAATACCCAGGTTCCGGTATACACGCAGATGCACGGATTTTTCAGGAGGTCGCTGCGGGTAATATTAAACCCCTCCAACTCCTTAAAATGAATGCTGTTGACCTGCATTGCGCATACGTCCTCAGTTTTATTCGTATTCGCGCTATTTATCGCCCCGGCGCGCAATCGTGATTCATGTATTCCTATTGCCATGAGCAACAGAGGATCAATATGGTTGTCCCTGCCGGCATTATCAAAACATAAATTCGCATGAGCCGGTAAAGACAGGCTCATAAAAAGCATAAGGGCGGCAATGCGTTTCATTCTGGACTCGCTTAAATGTGCATGAGTGAGAAGCTGTGCGGTTTTGCGATAAAATACCCGCGCCGATCACCGCATGCAAGATAAATCACTGTGGTCGCGCACAGGCTTATTTCCTGCGGAAATCTGTAGCTACGCCTAAATAGCTGAATTCGCGACAACAGTTCCACTTAAATATCCCGCTCCTCACTGAAGAAAAACATCACACCCCACGCAAGGCTTCGCCTTGCTGATTTATCTATGTAAATTAGTGAGTTGCCATCTATATTTTATGTTTTTTGGGGGGGTAATGCCAAATGGTGGCCTTATCAGGCCACACAACAGTGCCAGGTGGTGGCCTGATGGTGGCCTAATTAGGCACTATTAGGTGTTCGCTGAGTGGCTAATATTAAAAATCAGTTATTTAACTAGGCAACGATCCGGCACTGGTGCCGGATACAGCCACCTGTATATGCTTGACCAGTGCCGCATAAGGCCACACAATGCAAAGGCATTCACCAGCGCGGGGTGATTGAAATTCGACCCTGTGAGCTGCTATTTTCTGTTCAACAGTGCCTAATCCGGCACTGCTTAAAAATGAGAGAAATTTATATGGCACGGCATAACGTCTATCTGAAAGATAAAATCGAAAATGAAATCAAAGATATTATTGCGTTAGAGATCCAGAACGGTGCCAGTAAATCTGAGATGAACGTGTCGGCGATGGTTAATGAGCTTTGTCGCTTGGGTTTGATGATTTATAAATCCTCTGAGGATGAGTCATCTTTCAATCTTGAGACCTATCGTCGTGATCTGATTAAGAAAGCTTCCGGGGCAAGAGAAGGGACAATGCTGCTGGTGTCCATGATGACTGAGTTATATCTTCGGGGGATCGGGGAGACAAACAGAGATAAACTTGATGAGGCTATTGATGCCCATCTTACGGCAATTAACGCGGCAGAAGACGAGCTTGAAAAGAAACACTTTGTAATCGAGTAATTGGGGTTTCGGGCACTCAGAGTGCCCGAAAATCAACCTTCTCCTTTTTCATTGGGATTTTTCTCTGCGGTATCCTGCTTATCAAGTTCACCCAATCTTGCTTCTATAAATTCCGAGAATAATTGAGACAACTTCACAAGTCTTTTGCCTTCCTGTGTATCAACAGTATCTTTTTTGGGTTCATAATTAAGTGACACCATTAAACGAGATAGCACTTCATCATTGATGCTGTGCCCTGCAACTCTTGCACTCAGTCGTAGTTCATTTAATAGCCCTTCAGGCATTCTTAAACCCCACCGGACTTCTTCACCCACTGCGATTTTACGTGGCCGCCCTCGCCCTTCTGGTATTTTTTCTTTATCTTTCATTTGGTTATGTTCTTTGGCATTGAATATCTCTCATGTCGATACCCTTGTCCGCTATTTACAAGGCGAAACAAATAAACAGATGTGTAAGATAAAAAATGTGATCTAGATCACATTCAGATTTAATGGCACCATGCGATTATAAATGCGCGTATTTACATCTCTTTACGTAAATTCGGGTCTTTCCTATTACACAACAGAGGTTCCTTCCATGGCTGGTTTAAGCAATGCCCTTTGCGCTTTAAAGGGACGGGCGGTAGCGTGCCCGTCCTTTTTTTCGTCTAAATTTAGTAAAAACAGTAAGTTAATTAAATTTGTTGTTGCGGCTTTTGGGGCTCTTGCAGTTACGCATCCTGCTCTAGCATCAAGCTCAGCCGATCTCTTCTCAAGTCAAAGCACTACTGTCTCAAACACATTTGGACATGGTTCTTCCATCGAAAAGTGGATTTACTACGCAGAAATTATTATTGCGCTAGCGGTTTATATTAAAGCTCGTAACCCGCTGGTATTCGTGGGTATTGCGATGGTGATGATTTTTACTCGTGTTGCTTTCGGTATTGCGGGGTAAATCATGGAAGGGGAAGATGATAAATATTCTTTCCCGGAGACAATAAATCAGCAAGGCCGCTATTTTGGATTGCCCATCGACGAACTAGTTGTTATTGCGGTGCCGGTAGGACTTGGCATCGTGTACAACATGACGGGTGTGCTTTCCATTCTGGCGGCTTTTCTGTGGTGGGTAATAAGGCGTCTTAAAAAAGGGCAGGGGTCATACTGGTTAATTAATTTGTGCTACTGGTATCTCCCCAACCTGCTTTTTAATTACGCATTTAAAAAACTGCCTGACTCCGGAAATCGCCACTGGATGAAATAGGGTATTTCATGAAGCTTTCAGTTAAACGTGCCAGTGATAAAATCCTGGCCATTATTTTTTCCGTTGTCATCCTGGCGTTAATGCTGAGCATTACGGCGAACATTGTGATTGGTCACCTGGCTTATGTGTTCTATACAGAGCAGCGTATAACCACCGTGCCTATGGTGTTTGATAAAGCCTTTACCACTACGCTTAATTCCGCCGACGGCAATTACATGAATATGGCTGCGCTGTCGTTTATTACGCTGCGACTGAACGTTACGCCGGAAACGGTTGACGGTCAGCATAAGCAATTATTGTATTACGTGCCGTCCGAGCACCGCTCAGCGCTTAAAAATGCGCTGTCTGTGGAATCTGACTACATCAAGAAAAATGGCGTATCGACGGTGTTCTACAGTGACTCTATTACGATTGAGCCGACGTCCGGCGCGCTGATATTTAAAGGCACGCTGAAAAGCTCAACCTCTACCGGGCAACTCCCTGACGTACCAAAAGCCTATCGTCTTGATATTCGCTATCACAACGGTAAGCCGGATTTAGAGGAGTTTACCGAACTGCCTTATTTATCTGTTAAATAACCCCCGTATTTACGTGAGGTCGGAATGAAGCTTTCACGCACGTTACTTTCACGCAGTCTTATTGCCGGCGGTCTGTGCGCTATATCCGCGACGGCCACAGCGGCATCTTATTATTCACCCCCGTCAGAAACGGTATTTTCTGACAACCAGCAGCTAAACGTGACGCTCAGTAATACGAACCCCAACAAAATTGTGATTGAGGGCGAGCGCATCATCAAACTCGACGGTATGGATGGCGCCTATCAGGCGTCAAACTCCGACGACGGTTCCGTCATTTTGACGCCAACTTCAGGGCAAGCCTTCACCGTGTTTATCCAGACGGAGCACAACATTTCCGTCTCACTCAACGTCACGCCAAAGGCGGGAGTGGGTAAAACACTTTCACTTTTACCGGATAGTGTTCCTTCTCTTCCCAATGACTCCGCCAGGTCATGGGAAGAGGGGGAGCCTTATATTGATACGCTAAAAAACATCGCGCACGACGTGGTAAACGGCAAAGTCCCGCCAGACTTTATCGACTACCCCGTGCGCCGTTCGCAGGCTTATCAGCCAGCGGCCGGTGTGCAACTGACCCCGGAGCGCCAACTCCTCGGTTCACACCTGCGCGTGGTGCGCTATCGCATGACCAATCCGGGCTCTATCACACAGCACCTGCAGGAACGCCAGTTCTACTCGCCAGGTGTTCGTGCGGTCGCCCTGTCCACCGCGCAGCTGTATCCGGGCGGACAGGGGTTTGCCTGGGTGATTTTTGCCTACAACGGTGAGGGCAACAAATAATGGCGACTAACATCAACGTCAGCGCCCGCAGAAAGCAGCTGGCCATTTTGGTGGCCGCCGTCGTCGCAGCAAGTGCGATTGGCGGTCTAGTCTGGTACTTCGGTCAGGACAAGCCGGTAGCCGCTTCCACCAACGCCAACGCTGCGCCTTTGCCTAACATGACCGGGGTGGTCACCAGCTCGTTCACTGACAAAGAGCAGCAGTCGGCGCTGACGCAGCAGCAAAACAAGGTGGCTGCGCTGGAAAACAGCCTGGCTAAAGTGACCGACACGGTAAGCCAGGTGAAAGAAAGCCAGCAGAAGACGCTGGAGATGTTGCAGGAGAGCCTGGCCCAGAATGAGCAGATGCGTAAGCAGCTGCAGGGCAGCACGCCGGCCGCACCGTTGGCCAACGGCGGGGCGGGGATCAGCCGCGACGCACAGGGTAATCCGCTCCCGGCGCAGCTCTCCGGCATTCCTGCTGCGCCTCCGGCGCAGTATTCCGTCACCACTCCCCCGGCGGGCGGGCAGGGCGTCGGGTTCTATCCGGGCGGCAGCGCGGCAAGAGTGACCGGCACGCTCAAGTCTACGACCTTCACCTACGCCAGTTCCCTAAAGAAGAATAACCTGCCTTATATCCCCTCGGGTTCCTTTTCCGACGCGGTGATGATCGAAGGGGCCGATGCGAACGCCAGCGTCACCGGTAGTACGCAAACTACCCCAGTTGAGTTTCGTCTGTCCGGCAAGGTGCAGTTGCCAAACAGCCATGAATACAGCATGGAAGGTTGTTTCGTGACGGCGGAAATCTGGGGCGATATCTCCAGCGAACGTGGCACAGGACGCACCCGCAACATCAGCTGCAACCTTAAAAACGGTCAGCATATCGACCAGAAGTTCGAGGGGCACTTTGCCTATCAGGGTAAAGAGGGGATCCGCGGCAAGCCGGTCATGCGTAACGGCAAAATCATCGGCTACGCCGGTGCGGCGGGCTTCCTGTCCGGTATCGGTGCCGGCATCTCTTCCGCCGCGACGCCAAGCGTTGGCCTGGGTGCCACAGCATCCGTGGGCGGTGGAGATATCCTGAAACAGGGCTTTGGCGGCGGGGCAGAAAAAGCCGCTGACACGTTGAGTCAATACTGGATAAAACGCGCCGAGCAGTACCATCCGGTGATTGATATCGGGGCGGGCAACCCGGTCACCATCGTCTTCCAGGAAGGATTCCAGCTGGAAACCATCGAAGAAGACATGGCAAAGAAGGCGGCGGCGCAGGTGCAGACGGCGTCGGCACAAACGGCCAGTGCGGTGACCAACACGGTCAGCAGTTCAGCGGGCAACGTGAACCCGGACGACGTTCTGCGTCAGGCCAGGGCGCTGCATCTGGGCGACACCATCAACTGAGGAATGGGTAATGAAAGCTGTTAAGGCGTTGTACCGCCCGTCGTTTCTGGTTCTTGTCCTGTTGTTTGTTTCCCTGCTTTGTGGCTGGGTGCAGTTAATTCATATCGGATTTATGCCGCCTCAATGGATGGCGTGGCGAATTTTTGCCATGATCGTCTGCTTATTTTTAGGGCTGGCGTGGTTTATTCCTATTGATTGCTCGGAAAACCTCATCGTCGCGAACATCTTAATAGTGGTTCCCTGGGTTTTGTATGGCGTTGTATTCGGACTGGGCAGTATTGCACTCTGGCATCCCTGGATAGCGCTTGTGAACCCGGATGCGTTTTATTATCTGGGGGGCGCGTCTTATTTTCTGGCCGCCATTCCCCTTATCTTCGAGTCTTCAATTTTTACGAGGTATTGGGAATGACGTTTATTAGCAAAAACAACCGTGTGCCGCTGGTCGCGGTGATCTTAGGATGCTTCTTTGCTGAACTTTAACGCCGGATCTTGCCGATAAGACATCAGTAAAAAAAAATCCCTTAGTCTGACGTTTACCCTCGCGTTTCCCTTATTTACACCGTTACCTCACTTTATTCCGGAGTTTCTATGCCTTGTAAAATTTTAGGTGCGGCTTTGCTGTGCGCCGCGCTCACCGGCTGCGCCGGTATGAACTCAGATTTTGACTGTAATAAATCCGCCACCGACCAGTGCCTCACGATGGGGCAAGCCAACAGCATGGCCACGGCGGGCAAAAATCTCGACACGCTGGCCGCCGCCGGAGACAACAGCGCAAAAAAGGCTGCGGGTGAGACGCTGAGCGCGCCGGCCAACGTCCCACCGGTGCTTAAACCCTTGTCGGCGGCAACGCTGGGTGGGCCGAAATACATCGCGCCCCGCCCAATCCAGCCCGTTTCCGGCAGCGATGCAATGATCTTGCCCAACACGGCCAATCCGACTCGCGTGACCTACGGCACGCTACAGACGCCGCAGAAGATGGCCACGCCGGGGGCGGTGATCGCCGACCGCGTGCCCGACCAGACGCAGCGCCTTTGGGTCGCGCCGTGGGTGGATAAAGACGACGCCTTTCACCAGCCGGCGATTGTCGTGATCGTGAAAGACAAATCTCACTGGGATCAGAACTATTCGGTTATCGGGGAGGGGCAGTAATGAGTGACCCACTGGAAACGTTAACCCGTCTGTTTGGCTCGATGAGCCAGAAAGACGGGGCGGGCACCGCCAGCGAAATGCTGCAGCAGAACTGGGATTACCCGTCCCTTACCGCCGCTTTGCCCTACCGCTATTCCGATGACGACCACGACCTGTACGTGAACGCGGACACCACCGGTTTTATTCTGGAACTGTCGCCGCTGATTGGCGCAAACCAGCAGGTGGTGGCTTCACTCGACGACATGATCCGCAAAAAGCTGCCGCGCAATATGCCCTTCACCGTGATGATGGTGGCGAGCAAGTGTGTCGGTGACCGCATTGCGCGCGGGGTGGGCGCGGACTACTGGACGGGCGGGATGGCCGACCGCCTGAATAAAATCACCCGCGCCTTTTATGAGCGTGCGTCGCTAAAAGGCTTCACCAACAAAAACGATCTGCCGCTCTATCTGCGTCACTACCGCGTCTTTTTTATCTATTCGCGCCGCGGCAAGCCGAGCAGTAAAAGCCTGGGCGAGCTGTCGATGTTGCGCAGCACCCTGAAAGTGTCTCTGGAGTCGGCCAAGCTCAGCTCGCGCAACGTTGAGGTGCCGGAGTTTTTGGCGATGATACGCGAGCTGGTGAATTACCGCGCCGGGCAGATTAACCCGAGCAGCAGCCACTACAGCACCGACGAGCTGATTAACCGGCAGTGCGTCGATCACAGCATCGACCTGGAGGTCAAACCCTCCTATCTACGGGTGTCCCTTGACCGGCAGGAAAGCGACCGTGGGGGAATTGGCGTCGGCGACGACGGGCGAAAAACCGCGTCGCGCATCGTCAATCTGCAGCTGACCAAGAACCCAGGGCGCTTTGCCCTCTGGCAGACGCCGGACAACGTGCAAAATTTACGCTTTCCTGACATGGGGATCCCGTGCCCGTTTGTCATCACCTGCTGCATGGAGGTGGAAGAGCAACAGGCCAGCTCCACCGAGGCCCTGAAAAAGGACTTCGACCTGCAGAAAAAAATGGCCTCGGCCTACGGCCGGCTGTTTCCGGGCACCGAGAAGGCCGCCAAAGAGTGGAAGCGGCTGCGTGAGGGGCTCAGCAACGGCGAAGAGTCCATGTGCCGTTACTTTTACAACGTGACGCTGTTCTGCCCTGACGACGACGCCGAGGCGCTGAAATGCGAGCTGGCCACGGTGAACACCTTCCGCAAGAACGACTTAGAGCTGAGTCCGCCGCGCTATCAGCAGATGCGCAACTACATGGCGATGTTCCCCTTCATGCTGCAGGAAGGGCTGTGGGACGACATCAAGATGACTGGTGCGTCGCTGCGTGCCACCGCGTTTAACACGCTGAACCTGCTGCCGCTGGTGGCTGAAAATCCGATGAACGTCAGCGGGCTGCTGCTGCCCACCTACCGCAATCAGGTGGCGTTCTACGACATGTTCAGCGAAGAAAACGGTAATACCAACTTCAATATCGCCGTTACAGCCACGTCGGGGGCGGGAAAAACCTTCTTCGTGCAGGGCGTGCTGCGTCAGGTGCTCAACAGCGGCGGGTTTGGCTGGGCGATTGACATGGGGGACGGCTACAAGAACTTCTGCGAGCAGGTGGGGGGTGTTTACCTCGACGGCGCGGCGCTGCGGTTTAACCCGTTTGCCAACGTCACAAACATTAAGGAGTCGGTGTCGGGCATTGTCCGGCTGATCACCGTGCTGGCCAGCCCCGACGATATGCTGGACGAGGTCTGCGAGGCGCTGCTTGAGCAGGGCGTGATGCGCGCGTGGGAAACCCGTCAGAACAAGGCGCGCATCGATGACATCGTGCTGTTCCTCAAGTCGCCGGCGGTCACCGAAGAATACGCGGACAAGCCGACCATCCTGTCGCGCATGGCGGAGCTGGCCCTGCTGCTGGACAAATACTGCACCTGGGGTGCCAAGGGCGAGTATTTCAACTCGGACAAGCCGTCGATGGACTTCGACAACCGCTTCACCGTGCTGGAAATGCTCAGCCTGGAGGACGATCCGGACCTGATGAGCGCGGTGCTGTTCTCCCTTATTCTGGCCATTCAGGAAAAAATGTACCACTCGCCGCGTGACCTGAAAAAAGTGGCGGTCATCGATGAAGCCTGGCGGCTTTTAGGCGGCTCCAACAAGCACGCCGCGCGGTTTATCGAAACCGGCTACCGCACGGTGCGCCGCCACACCGGCTCGTTTGTGACCATCACGCAGGGCATCAAGGACTTCACAGCGTCGCGGGAAGCCGAGG
The DNA here is from genome assembly GCF_057290995.1 of Rahnella sp. 1L-D-7-B-C2. Taxonomy (NCBI): domain Bacteria; kingdom Pseudomonadati; phylum Pseudomonadota; class Gammaproteobacteria; order Enterobacterales; family Yersiniaceae; genus Rahnella; species Rahnella sp. 1L-D-7-B-C2. The sequence goes on from NZ_JBXAVQ010000015.1 coordinate 13,197, forward strand.
CGGCGTGGAACAACAGTGCGACAAAAGTCACCTTGCTGCAGGACGGCAAAGCGTTCAAATCCTACCTGCAGGACAACCCGGATCAGTTCACCGAGCTGGAAAAAGAGGTCATCCGCAAGTTTCAGAAAGCCGCCGACACCGGGTTCAGCTCGCTGCTGATCACGGCCGGCGAGTACAGCACCTTCCACCGCCTGTTTGTCGATCCGGTGACCCGCGCGATGTTCAGCTCGCGGGGAACGGATTTTGCATTTATGCAGGAAGCGAAAAAAGTGGGCGCAACCAGTGAGGAAGCGGCCTATCTGTTAGCAGAAAAGCTCTATCCACAGGAGCTGGAGGAACTGGAAACATGGTACACAGCGGCGTAACGCCCGATGTCACGTTTAAAGAGTTGTTTGATGTACAAGGGCAGGCTGGCTATCCGGGCCTGTCCGGTACGGGCATCGCGGTGCAGGGCGACGGCGTGCACGAACGCGTCACGCTGGTGAAAGCGCTGTGCGCGGACGTTCGGGCTAAGGGGGGCGACGTGCTGCTGGTCGATACCTGCGACCAGTACCGCCTGTTTTGTGAAAAAAACGGCGGGCGGCGGCTCTCGCTGCACGCGGTGAGCTTCACGCTGACGCCCGACCGGCTGGAAAACCCCTTCGACCGCTACCGCCCGCCGGTGGCCTACGGACGGCTACCGGTGGGGGACGTGACGCAGGGCGACCTGCTGCACGTGTCCATCGGCGAGTTTGACAGCGTCTTTCCCGAACGGCGAACGGAGGCCATCGCGACGCTGCTGCAGGCGATTGAAATCACGCTGATGTCGTCTCAGTTGCCAAAAGTCACCTTCTGCGTGCTCGATGACGGTCTGCTGTATCACATCAGTTCGGACGACGCGCTGCGCAGCAAACTGACCGCGCTGCTGGGTCAGGCGCGAAAGTTCGGGGTGAACTTTGTTTTGGAGACCGACACGGCGCTGCCGTTTGAACCCGGTCACGACGCCTGCGACCGGCTGCTGGTGGGGTGCTGCGACCGCAGCCTCGACCGTCTGTCAGACGTCAGTGAGAGTGACCGGCTTTTTCTCAGCCAGCCTCACCGCGACGGCGTATTGCCTGTCGTCAGGGGACTCAGGGGGCAGTCTGGCCAACGTTTTCATGTGCACATCAGCCCGCACGAACGGGTGAGCCTCATCGACTATGCCGGCGACATGGCCTTTATGGACGAGCTGCAGGATGCGGGACTGACCCGCATAGCGGCGTTACACGAACTCGCCCGCTACCGCTGGCAAAGTGATAACCACGCGTCCGGTGAGGCGCAGGAGACGTTATGACACAGACATATATAGGCATTGAATCCCCGCGCGCTGGGCGTCGTTACGCCGTTTGGGCGGGGGCAGTGGTCGGCGCCGTCCTTTTCTGCGCGCTGTGCTCGGCGCTGACGTTCTGGCTTATGGCGCCGCGCGTGGTGCAGTTCGACATGAAAGGCACGGTGGATTTGTTCAACCAGCAGGCGGCGCAGCAGCAGACCGACAGCGCCTCGCTGCAGCAGCTGTCGGCGAAGTTCGGTGAGTCGATGGCGGCGGCGCTGACGCAGTATCAGCAGGCGAACCACGCCGTGATACTGGTCTCACCGGCGGTCATCGGCGGGGCACAGGACATCACCGTGCAGATCCGCAGTGATATTTCCAGACGGATGCAGGGGGCGAAATGAAGACGCGTCTGGCCTTGATTCTCCTGTTGGGCATGGCGTGCGGGGCACCGGCGGTGGCGAAGAACCTGGGCACCATCGGGCAGGTCTTCCCCATCACCGAGCCGGACATGCTGGACTTTATCGCCCAGCGTCTCGACAGCATGCAAAAGAGCGGCGAGCTTGACCGTCTTAAAGCGCAGGCGATTGCCAGGGTCAAAGAGCACGCCGTGCGCCCGCCGCCGGTGCGCGGCCTTTCACCGGCGACTGTCGATCGCGTGACCGCTTATGACCCTACGTTTGTTGCAAACCAGACCATCACCGACATGCAGGGCAACGTGATTGTTCACAAAGGCGACCGCGTGCACCCGCTGGAGAAGATCCCATTCAACGAAACCCTCTACTTTCTCGACGGCGACAACAAGGCGCAGGTGAAATGGGTGAAGGCGCAGCTGAGCCAGCTTGCCACGCCGTTCAAGGTGATTCTGGTCAACGGCAACATCAAGGACGTCAGCGACGCACTGGATGAGCGGGTGTATTTCGATCAGGCCGGCGTGCTGACCACCAAGTTCGGTTTTGAGCATACGCCGGTGGTGGTCAGCCGGGCTGAAAATCACCTGCAGGTTAAAGAAGTGGCCTTGCCGCCGTCAGGAGGCACGCAGTGAACCTCGTTAAAGAGCGTGCCAGAACACTGCTGAACTGTGTTGTCGGTAAGGTGGCGGTAAAACGCTTAGCGGATATCGACGGGCAGGACGATGCGCTGTTTTTGACAGTGTCGCTCGAGCTGGAGCACCTGCTGTTGGACAACGGCCTGTGCCTGAGCACTGACCCTCACGCCGAGGTGGTTTTCCCCGAGCCGCTGTTTAGCCAGCTGGCAAACGCGCTGCTGTATACCTGGATCAACGCGCTGCCGCCGAATATCAAACCCGAACAAAAAATCGCGCAGATCCGCATGGAGATTGCCTCCGGTCAAAGTGCGCAGAAGGTGCACCGGATGCTCAGGCGGCTGCGTCAGCGGGGACTCTACGTGGCAGCTTATCCGCATTGTCAGAAGGTTGAATAACGATGAAATTATCTGCTTTTATTGAATCACTCACCCCCGGCGAAATACTGTGGCTGCTGTCATTACTCCTCTGCCTCTACTTGTTTTTTTGCTACAAAGCTGTCGGAAGGAGTGATTTTGTGGCAAAACCCCTGCCCCGTCCGGACGACGCTCCCCGTTCCGAAGGCAATACATCCATTCTGTTCAGGTACCCGGCCGCCATCACGGGGAAGGCCTCACATGCGCAGATGAATGCCGCCTACTTTGACACGATTTATTCCGCTTTTCTGCGCAGCCTGCAGGGCGCGGGTTACCACCTCTCTGACCGTGAGCCGGGCGTCGCGCCGCTGCTGTCCGGCCCCACCATTGATGCGCTGGCCCGTGAGGTTGAAAGGGCACGACAGGAGTTCCTGACCGTGCTGGGCACGGATGTTGAAGACGACATTGCCTATCAGATGCAGTCCGGACGGGCCCCGAAGTTTCTTATCCACCTTATCGACAGTTGCGAAAGATTGGGCTGGAAAGTCGTCCCTGCCATTCTGCTGGCGGAGGACGAATGCGTAAACTCATTCTCTGTTTCACCTTAATTTGGGCGGGGCTGCTGTGTACGCCTGCTCACGCCGCCAACGCCGGCGACGGCCGCTGGGTGAATCCCATCAGCGACGTATGCTGGAGATGTCTGTTCCCGATGACTATTGGCAGCATTCCGCTCGCCGCCGGTTCTTTACCTGATACCGGCAACCCGGCGTCGCCCATCCAGATCTGTCCGGTGGGTATCTTCTTCCGGCTTGGGATTGCGATCGGATACTGGGAACCGTTTGCCATGACCGACGTCACCCGCGAACCCGGCGTGATGGTGAACATGGGCGGATTTAAGATTGACTTCGGGCGCACGGGAACGGGCACCGGCGGGCAGAGTGACCGCCCCGTCGCCGGTGCGTTCTACCACGTTCACTGGTACAAATACCCGCTGATGGAATGGATGAACATCATCGCCAGCGAAGGGTGTCTGCAGGGCGGGGACATGGATATCGCCTACCTGTCCGAGGTGGATCCGATGTGGAACGACAGCAGCCTGTCGATGATCGTCAACCCCGAGGCAGCGCTGTTTGGCAACCTCCTGGCTCAGGGGGCGTGTGCCGCCGACTCCATTGCCAGCAGCGCAGGAAAGCCGCTCGCGCCGCTATTCTGGTGTGCGGGTGCACAGGGGTCGATGTACCCCTTTACCGGCTACACCAGCAACGAGTTCTCCCCGCTGGAGGCGTCGGTGTTGGTCAGCGAGCGCATGGCGTTCAAGCTGCATCGAGAGGGGTTGATCCAAAACAGCATCGGGGTGGACACGGCGGTCTGTTACACCTACCCGTCGCCGATTATCCCGAAAGACCGCTACCGCTATCAGATGGTGAACATGTACCCCGACGTCGCGTCCTGTCATCCCTTTGGCAGTACGACGCAGCTCTGGGGCAGCACGCACAACCTTCCTACCAGCAAAAAGAACTTTGGCTACCTGATCTGGCGTAAGCGTAACTGCGCCTATATGTGAGATCCGTTCATGAAAAAACCTCTCTGCGGGGCGCTGCTTAGCGTCCTGATGGGCTGCGCCTGTGCGTCAGCCTCCGAATCCACGCCCGTTGTTTCCCCCGTGCCCCCTTCAGCCGCCGATCGCGCCTGGATGAAGACGCAGCAGGATGAGTTGACCCAGTTTAAAAACAGCCTGCAGGGGCAGACGTTTTCCCTGCCGCCGGCGCAGCAGCAGTCGGTAGACCAGCTGAGCGACGGGCTACGTCAGCAGCAGGCGCAGCACGAAGCCGCGGCGGAAAAGACCCCGCCAGCGCTCTATTTCGTGAGCTTCTCCATCCCGAAAGAGGGGTTGCAGGCGATGCTGGACGAGGCGGCTAGCCTGAAAGTCACCGCTACCATCCGTGGTCTTATCGACAATGATTTTCGCAAGACTGCCGCGCAGATGCTGGAATTTTCCAAGCAAAACAACAAAATCGGCGTGCAAATTGACCCCACAGTGTTTAAGCAATTCAACATTCAGGCCGTTCCGGCGCTGGTGGTGACCTGTCCGGGACATTATGACGTCATTTCCGGCAATATCCGCATCCGCGATGCGCTGCGCCGTGTGGCCCGCGAGGGTGAGTGTGCTGACACGGCTAAAACGCTGCTTGGAGGTGATCTGTGAACCGGCGGGCGTGGGCACTATTGTTGATGTTGTTACCGGTGATGGCTGTGCGGGCTGATGCGTTAAGCGATGCGTATAGTGCCGGCTCCAGCACCGGTAAGGGTGCGACATCGGGGGCGAACGCCATTAAGAACACCTCACCAGCCGATATGATCCCTGGCTACAGTGGTTCACCGCCGCAGACAGGCTACTACGGTGGTGTGCAGGGCGGGGGAGGTTCAATGGCCAGCGACGGGCAGGCGGCGCTCAACAACAGCGAGGCAGGGCAGGCTACGCAAGATGCCATGATCAAAAATCCTAAGACGACGATAGACCCGAACGCAGACTTTATTACCAACGGTAAAAATGCGGAAAGTACCTCGGATACGGTGGCGAACGGCACCTACGCACAGTGTACGGATAAGGTGGTGAGTAAAACCACCTTCCAAAATTTTACCTGCGATCAGGACGTCAACGTTATTCAGGCGTGTGCGAGAACAGCTGTCGCCTCCGGGCATGAAAGCATTACTTACGAAGATCATGAAATCACGTTGGATTCGAATTCACTTTCCTTCTCTCTCAATGGTGGAGACTTTGCAGCGACTTATACGCTGCCTGCTGGCACCGTCATTTCGGTGACTTCAGACTTCACTTTTCATCCCGATAATGTGAAACCCAGCGCGTTAGACGGTGCTTACTACCTGACAGCCAATACCGTTTTTGGCGCGTTTGACCTTCACTCTACGGGGCAATACAACCAAAGCGGACATTATCAGTTACAGAGCGGACAAGTATTCAATGACCCGACAGTTGTTCGTTTTACGATCACCGACTTAAAGGGCAAAACGGCAAAGCCAGCTATCTGGTCAAGTAAAAATCTGGCCTATCACTTCGTGATGAACATCCACATCCGTCAGGAAACCAAAACCTGGGTGCCTGAAGTCACATGGAGCGAATCCTGCGCCTTTGACAAGGGGACGGCGACGGCGAGCGCGGGCAGCACCTGTACCGATCCGGGCGGCGACCGGCAGCAGGTGGTCAACGGCCAGACTTACACGGTACACAGCGACTGCTGGCAGTACACCGACAATTACGTGACACCCACTAATTCCGTCGGTAACTGCGGTACTTTGCAGTCTAATGCCAACTGCACCAAAGTCGGTTCTGGATGCACAGAGTCTGACAGCGGCACCTGTACGCATCAGCAGGTCACCTATCAGTGTCAGAAGACCATCACCTCAACCGGCAAAATGTGCGGCGGGGACTACTTCTGCATCACCGGCGACTGCGCCTCAATTGACCCGGACAACAGTAACGGTTTTGATCTGGCGATATCCAAGCTGGCCGGGCTTGCGGCGGCGGGAGACTCCGTGCGTGCCGATCAGGTCAACGTCCGTGCGTTCACCGGGCAGCCTGAATCCTGCCGAAAAGCGATGGCCGGGTTCTCAGACTGCTGCGTGGACTCAGGATGGGGCAACAGTGCCAGCCTGGCTCACTGCAGCAGCGATGAGGTGGCATTAGCGCAGGCCAAGGCGAAAAAACTTGTCGTCAACGTCGGTCAGACGTGCGCGCGGGCTGTACTCGGCGTGTGCATCCAGAAAAAAGCGGTGTACTGCGAATTCAGCAGCAAGCTGGCCCGCATCATTCAGCAGCAGGGGCGTCTGGGGCAGTTGGGCATTGGGTTCGGTAGCGGGGATTCACCGGACTGCCGGGGCATTACCGTGCCGGAGCTGAGCAGCATTAATTTCGACAAAATCGACTTCTCAGACTTCTTCGAAGACTTTGAGAAAAACAAAAACATCCCCAATCAGGGCGTGCTGTCTGACCGCATCAAGCAGCAAATTCAGGCACAGGTGCCGCAGAATTCAGGAGCCAATAAATGAAGAAACTGCCGCTGGTTCTGATGCTGCTGGCGACGGGAAACGCGCTGGCGGACGACATTGTGCCGCCCGCTGCGCCTTTCACCGGCTACCACTGGTACAACGAACCAAAAAATGTTCCCGCGACGCCGAAACAGCCTGCCCCTGCACCGCCGGGGAAGGATCTGGCCAGTATGTCACCGACGCAGCAGGCGAAGGTGCTCAAAGAGCTGACGCAGGACGCGCTGAACAAGGCGATTTTGTACCCCAGCAGTGAAAATACGGCGACGTTCCTGCGCTGGCAGAAGTTCTGGACAGACCGCGCCTCGATGTTCAGCCAGTCGTTTGCGGTCGCGCAGCTGAAGCACCCGGATCTCGATTACAACCTGGAATATTCGCACTACAACAGCACCGCGCCGATGCAGCAGGCCAAAGACCAGCAGGATCAGGAAAAGGGCATTGCCGAGCTGGCGGGCAAGTACGGGATGTTTTACTTCTATCGCGGTAAAGAGCCGCTGGACGCGCAGATGGCGGGGATCGTGGCTGACTTTGCCCGGACACACCACATCTCGCTGATCCCGGTGTCGGTTGACGGGCAGGTGGCCTCTACGGTGCCGGACAGCCGCCCGGACAATGGGCAGAGCAAGTCGCTGGATATTCACTATTTCCCGGCCCTGTTTCTGGTTCAGCCGCAGACGCACGTCACGCAGGCGCTGGCCTACGGGTTTATGACGCAGGACGACCTGGCCAAGCGTTTTCTCAACGTGGCCACGGGCTTTAAACCTAACTTCTAATCACCCGTTTTTACCCTTCTTCAGAACCAAGGATTTCTCATGTCATTTGCAGCGTGTAAAGCCGGTGCAATGTCCTGCTGGGCAGCGTTCAGGCTCGTGCTCGATATTGTGGTTATCGGGCCAGTGTTTATTTTTTCCTTCGTTATTGTCCTGAGTGCCTGGCCGTCTCCGGGTGCATTCATTCTGACCCAAGCCGAGGGACTGGTCAGGGGGGCTGAGCCCGGCAAAGTGTGGGGATGCGCTTCCCTTCCTGACGCAGTGACCCTCAATCAGCGTGCGTCGCCGCTGGTTCACAGAGGGGTGCCAGAAACGGTCTTATGCCTGCCAAAACAGGAGAGTCGTGACGCCTACGCGGTCGCGGTTGACCACTGCGTCTTTCAACTTTACGGGCTGGTCACCACGTTGTATGCGGTTTTGTATATGGCCGTCAGGTTTGCGTTAAATCATTTTGCACAAAACACAACGGTGAAGGTGGCGCGCGGCCGCCAAGCGACATCGGGTATGACACATAAAAGGGAGAAAAAACATGGCGAGCATTAGTCAGGTGATGGGGCTGTTCCTAATCGGGATGCTGTTTATGGCACTGGGTGACATTCTGGAATATTCGGTCAGCCTGACCCAGAGCCTCATTGCCTTTGTCGGGTACGGTTTTCTGGCCGCCGCCGCCGCGCAGCTGCTGTACTGCGAGTGGCGTCTTCGCCGTCAGCAAACCAGCGCTGAGCATGATAAAGAGGCAAAACAATGAAGGCTTTCGGTACGGCAGGATTTTTGGCACTTCTGTTTGCACTGCCCGCGCTGGCGTCCACGGCGGATGATATTGCTGCGCTGGAGGCGGCGAAGCACGAGCACACTTCAACCCAGCAGACCCTGCGGCAGGCGCCCACCGTCCATCCTTTTTCGCTGCCGGACGGGCGTGAAGTGAACATCAATAACTATGCGCTGGTGTTGTTTATGGGGGGCAACTGCCACTACAGCGCCCAGATGGATCCGCCGCTCAAGCAGTTGGCTGCGGATAAGGGGCTGAAAGTCTATGCCTATACGCTCGACGGCGGCGGCGACAGCTCTTTCCCGTACCCGATGCTGCCGCGTAAATCTGACCCGAACGCACCGATCGCTGACGAAATTATGTCGTTCTTTGGCAACGGCCTGCCGATAGCCACACCGACGGTGTTTATGGTCAACGTGAATACAATGAAAGCCTATCCCGTTTCGCAGGGTGTTATGGACATGGGCGTCTTCAGCGGGCGGCTCTCCACTGTGATCAGCGCTGACGTTGACAATCTCAGCGGCGCGCAGCTCGCTCCGATGCCGGTCGGACAAACGACTTCCCAGCAATAACGCCTCTTTTCAGCAGGAAAAAATCATGACTCAGCAGCGTCCAAAAGACGGGTTTTTCACCCGCGTGGGTATCCTTTTTCTCTATGGCGGCCTGACCGCCTTTCTGACCGCTTGTTTCTATGAATTCTGGATGGAGCGGGTGCTAAACAGCATGCTGACCCAGCATAAGCCGGAGTATGTAAACAATCTTATGTCGATGGCCACGCACCTTCCCGTCTGGTTCATGCTGGCCGTCAGTGCCGCTCTGATGGTCACCGGAGCACTGATTTTCGTTTGTGAAGCGGTGGACAGAATGATGACGGGTGCGGTGCGCTTGCTCCTGCGGCGTAAACCGACCAAATCGGAGGTGAAGCCATGAAGTTGCGTCATATTGCGCTTTCTTTTGCGCTCACCGTGGGCGTCACACTGCCAGCGTGGGCCGACGTAAACGGCGACCTGAACGGGTACTTCTCGAGTCTCGGCTATTCAGGCAACGTGTCCAAGGCGCAGGCCTGGCAGGGTCAGGCGGCGGGGTTTGCCACCGGTGGGTCGGTATACCTGCGCGATCCGGTCAAGCAGGTGCAGTTGATGTCGATGCAGGTGCCGTCTCTGAACGCGGGCTGTGGCGGGATTGATGCCTATCTGGGGGCATTCTCTTTCATCAACGGTGCGGAGTTACAGCGCTTCGTGAAGCAAATCATGTCCAACGCCGCTGGCTACGCCTTTGATCTGGCACTGCAGACAATGGTGCCTGAGCTGAAGCAGGCAAAGGACTACCTGCAGAAGCTGGCCACTGACGTCAACTCCTCAAACATGAGTTCGTGTCAGGCCGCGCAGGGGATCATCGGCGGACTCTGGCCGACCACGCAGGTCAGCCAGCAGAAAATCTGTCAGGACGTCGCCGGCGAAAGCAACATGTTCAGCGACTGGGCTGCATCTCGGCAGGGGTGCACGGTGGGCGGACAGGGTGACAGCGTCACCAGTCGCGCGTCTGACGCGGACAAAGATCAGGTGCTTAAAAATAAAAATTTGATGTGGGACACCCTCGGGCGTGACCACATGTTTGACACCAACCGGCAGCTGAAAGAACTGGTGATGAGCGTGGTGGGTAGCCTGATCTTTGATAAGAACGGGCAGGTATCCATTCTGCCATCGCTGGTGGACAACCGCGACATCCTGAAAGTCCTGATGCGCGGCGGCACGGCCAAAATGTACGGCTGTGACGAAGCCACACTGTGCCTCGGGCCGACCATCACCAGCGTCAGCATTACTGAAAACAACGCGCTGGTGAGTCAGGTACGCCAAATTCTGCTCTCGATACAGAACAAGCTGGACACGGACACCGCCATCTCCGACCAGGAAAAAGGCTTCATCAACACCACCTCCGTGCCCGTGCTCAAGTACCTGACCAATGCACGCACGATGGGGATGAGCGCGACCTACCTCATCCAGATGTCGGACTACATTGCCCAGGACATCATGATCCAGTACCTGTCCGAGCTGGTGAAAAATGCCAGCGCCGATCTCGCGGGCAAGAATTTCCCCGAGTCATCGGCACAAACGCTGCGCGACGGCGTCAGCCATGCACAAAGCCTGCTGGCCGACATGAAGCTGCAGTCCGCGGCTGACCAGAACGCGCTGGACGGTATCGACCGTAACATGCAGTACCTGCAACAACAGGTGTCCACGATCCTGGTGGGTTCCTACCAGAACAACTACCACTGGGAGGCACAATAATGATTGAAATATATACTATTTACGGCGGGGACATGTGGCGGTCGGCGCTCAACGGCGTGGTGACCATTTTGGGTACCAGCTCGTTCCACACACTGATGCGGATCGCCGAAACCTTCTCGGTGCTGACGGCAGTGGCCTGCTTTATCAGCAAGCGTAACCCAATGGTATTCGTGTCCTGGGCGGCTATTTTCATGCTGATCACCTCCGTGCTGTTAGTGCCCAAGCGCAGCGTGCAAATCATCGACATCACCAATCAAGGTGCGGTGTATGAGGTGGACAACGTGCCGGTCGGGCTGGCTGCGATTGCCGGGCTGACCACCGGCGTGGGCTACAACACGGCGAGTTTGTTTGACTACACGCTCGCCCGCCCGGATTCGCTGACCTACACCAAAACGGGGATGCTGTTCGGGTCGCAGATTATTGCGGAAAGCTCGGATTTTCAGACCCAGAACCCGCAGGTGGCACAGGCGCTGTCCAGCTACGTTGAAAGCTGCGTGGTCGGTGACATGTTGCTCAACCACAAGTACACCACCGGCGACCTGCTCAACAGCAGCGACCCGCTGACGCTCATTACCAGTCGTCCAAGTCCGCTGCGCGGGATGTACGTCGATACCAACGATGGTCAGGGTTACACGTTCCATCCCTGCACCGAAAGTGCGGCGTACCTCAAAACGGCGGTGGGCAGCGACACGCAGGCGGGAGGTAACACCTGGCACTACTACGCCAATAAGATTTTTGGCAGCTCCATCAGTGCCGACAGCCTGCTGAGTCAGCAGATGGGCGACAGCTACAGTTACTTCTACGCCGGTGGCCTGTCCGCGTCACAAATCATGCGTAACAACGTGGTCAACAACGCGATCCGCTCCGGTGTTAAGGGGTTTGCTGCAGGCTCTAACGACACGGCTAACCTGACTAACCTTGCCTCTTCCACGGCGTTTACCAAACAGCGTCTGGCGTGGTCGGCGGGGCAAACCATCGCGGTGCGCACCTTACCCTTTATGCAGTCGTTGCTGATGCTGGTATTGATCTGCGTCTTTCCGCTGGTGATTGTACTGGCCCTGTTAAACCACGACACCTTTGGGCTTAAAACCCTGAAACTTTACGTCGGAGGCTTTTTGTACTTTCAGATGTGGCCGGTGATGTTCGCCATTCTTAACTTTGCGGCCAACTTCTGGCTGCAAAGTAAAACCGGCACGACGCCGCTGGTGTTGTCGAATCTCGACCAGGTGGCGTTGCAGCACTCCGACGTGCAGAACATGGCGGGGTATCTCTGCCTGTCTATTCCGGTTCTGTCCTATTACCTGACGCGCGGCGCCGCATCGGTGGGTTCACAGGTGGCCAGCAGCGTGCTGGGCGGGGCGGGCGAAACGGCGTCCCGTCAGGCGTCCACTTCTGCAGATGGAAATTGGTCGTTTGACAATATGGCGATGGATAATGTCAGTGCCAACAAGTTTGACACCAACATGATGCACCGCAGCGGCCAGATGGCGCAGCAGACAACAAATGGCGCGATGGTGACGCAAACGCAGGATGGTCATGCGGTGTATGACACTTCGGGAGCGATTTCGAATCTGCCAGTTAACTTGCGTCTCGGTCAGCTGGCGAGCAGCGGATTCCAGCAACAGGCGCGTCAGGCAGAAACACAGGCGCAGACGGCGATGGAAGGCTATAACCACAGCGTGACCAGCAGCTGGAATCAGTTATCACAGATGCAGTCGCAGGCGGGCAACAGCGACAGCATGGTACACGGCAGTGACAACAGTCAGGCAGTGAATGCGACGATGGGTGCCAGCAAGATGATGTCTGCGGCCAAGAGTTATGCGGCGTCGCATCATATTTCTGAGCAGGAGGCATACAGTAAGCTATCTGATATCGCCAATAATGGTAGCACTTCGGTTGGCGGATCAGTTGATGCATCAGTTCGTTCAGATCGAACCTTAATAGGTAAGGCCGCTTCCTTAGCGGTTGGGGCTGAAGTGGGCGGGGAAATTCATGCGAGAGGTGATTTAACTCACATCACCGGCAGTTCTCGGAGTACCAAAGAAGATCACTCAGCGGGCAATGATCACCGTAATGATGAAACAAGCCAAGAGGCTCGTGACTTTAAACAAGGTATGGATATGGTCATGAGTAGTCGCGTAAGTGACTCCGGCAGCCATACCGATAACAGCGCCAATTCAAACGTTGAACAGTTAGCAGCATCACTAAGCGACGCCAAAAATCAGTATCAGCAATACACCGACAGCACAACGCGCAGCCATGAACTGAGCGAAGCAGCTACCCGGACGCAGAGCATGAGTGCAAGTCTGGATACGAATTACAATCAGGAGTTTGCAGACTACGTAACCGAACGTCACGGTGCCCAAGCGCAGGAAATCCTCACCCATGCGCCGCTTGCTGAGCAGGCCGCAACGCAGTTTGTGCAGGAACGTCTCGAACCGCTGATTGCGGGAGACTTTGCAAATGGACGCAGTCAGGTTGGAAGTGGAATTCCTGAAATGAGTCATTCGCCAGCGATACCGGCGTCAGAGCAGAGCAATCCGATATCCTTTAAAGGACATGAAGGTGGTCAGGATCACATGCAAAATAGTGTTGGAAATGATTATGTGGGGCGGCAAGAGCGCGCGGATACGGTTAGTCCAGGTGGAATAGAAAGTACCGGTCAGATAGTAAGTTCGGCGCAAACACAAGGTAGCACAACTTCACCTTCATCAGGACAAGTAGTGGAAGGGAGCCAAATTCATCGTGAAAATACGGGGAGCAGTGCTGGTAACGGTTATGTAGGGGGGCAAGAGCGCGCGGGTACGGTTAGTCCAGGTGGAATAGAAAGTACCGGTCAGATAGTAGGTTCGGCGCAAACACAAGGTGGCACAACTTCTTCATCAGGACAAGAAGTGGAAGGGAGCCAAATTCATCGAGAAAATACGGGGAACAGTGCTGGGAACGGTTATGTAGGGGGGCAAGAGCGCGCGGGGACGGTTAGTCCGGGTGGAACAGTAAGATCGGCGCAAACACAAGGTGGCACGAATTCACCTGAGTCAGGTCGGCTGGCAGAAAGCGGGCAAAGTCATCGTGAACATACGCCGCAGAGTCACGCTGAATCATCACGTCACATTCAGTCTGAATCAGGGACAGTTGTAACATCGTCTGCGAGGGGGGGAAACCCGGCGGCAAGCCCTGATCACATTCAGCCTTCCGACACGCTGCAAAGTGAGAAAATGAGAAAAGACTTTGCCGAGCATCAACGGGAAATTGCAGAGCATTCTTCAGGTGCAGGTATTGCAGGAAACATGGCAGGAAAAGTAGCAGCACAACGATCTGAAAATCAGCAAAATATCGCCAATAAAACTGGAGATATTGAGAAAAATAAAACCACTGTTCAGGTATCCAGTGATAAGCTAAGAGAAGAAGATAATGTTGTAAAACACAACTTTAAAGTCGGTTCAAAAGAAGCGGAAATTGACCAAACCCAAAGCCCACTAAGTCGTAGTCAAATGGAAAAAGATTTGGAACGACTTAGAAAACAAGGATAGAGAGGAAAGAAAATGAAAAACGCCTGGAGATATGCTGTTTTTGCTCCCGTAGTATTTTTCTTGATGACTCCCATTTTACATGATGTCCTGCCAAGCCATGATTTGGCTACGGGGCTTTTTTGGAAAGCGATCCTTGAAATTTATGGCATAGGTCTACTCATGAGTCTCATTCCTGTGGGTATTTATACTTATAAGTTTCGGCGGCTGGGTAACCATCAGAAAGAAATTTCAGTCATCAGCAAGCGTTCTCTTATCTTGTGGGTTTCAGGGATTTTATTAATTCAAGCAGTGACCTTTATTTCCTACTGGAATGATGCAGGTAGTTTTTACTTGGCAGCGAGTCTGGTGACCATTTTTACATCAGTTGTTTGTGCTGCTGGGATGCGTGTAAATGGTGCTGCTCTGATTAGTCTGAACCCATCACCCAATGGGCAGAGAAATCGCAAGATGCCGTCTGTTAATCCAACAACTGGCATTCCGATGATTGCAACCGGTGTAGATGCTGGCGGTAATTACTACGGTTCAAACAATAAGTTCAGATAGTAGCCTCTTGATATAAGTACAATATTTCCTAATGGTTTTGCCAACGGTGCCGATACCTCCACTAACCTATAAAGTGAATGTGGCTATCAGTCATCGTCGGCAATCCAGGCTATACCCAATCCATGGGAATAGCTGGTAAGGGAAGTGTGTATACAGCGGATGTATTCTTCACCTAAAAACAACTCTCCATTGATAACTTTACGGCACCTGAAAACAGGCGCCGTCATTCCCCGCAAGGACAAAACACAATGACATTTAAAAAAGTGGCTGTCATAAGCCTCGTGGCTTCGGCCGTCCTGCTTTCTGGCTGCAGCGCAATGACCACGGCAATCAAAAAACGTAATCTGGAAGTTAAAACCCAGATGTCGCAGACCGTTTGGTTAGAACCGTCGTCTCAGAAAACCGTCTACATTCAAGTGCGTAACACATCTGATAAAGACATGAGTGACCTGCAAACCCTGATTGGCAAAGACCTTATTGCAAAAGGCTACCAACTGAGCAACTCACCTGATACAGCGTATTACTGGGTTCAGGCCAATGTGCTGAAAGCCGAAAAAATGGATCTGCGTGAAACCCAGGGATTCCTGAGTAATGGCTATGAAGGCGCGGTAGGTGCGGCTGGCCTGGGGGCAGGTATCTCTGCCTACAACGGTAACTCCGGCGGTGCTATTCTCGGTATCGGCCTTGCTGCCGGTCTGGCCGGTATGGCCGCGGACGCGATGGTAGAAGACACCAACTACACAATGGTGACCGATCTGCAGATTTCTGAGCAGTCCAAAGCTAACGTGACGACCGATAACGTTGCCGCGCTGCGTCAGGGCACGTCAGGCATCAAGCTGCAGACCAGCTCAGAGTCCGGCAACCGTATGAAGTATCAGACCCGCGTGGTTTCCAATGCCAACAAGGTTAACCTCAAGTTTGAAGAGGCAAAACCGGTGCTGGAAGCGCAACTGGCCAAGTCTGTGGCCGGTATTCTGTAATACCTGCAGGGCGTTTTCGCGCTCCTGCTTAGCCGGTTAGCCCGCGCGTCCGCGGCTGACCGGCCTCTCTCCCCTTCTTTTACATCCCCTAAATTCAGATAGCCCTCCAGCCACGCACCCTGCGGTGGCCGCGTTCGGCTGTCTTTTTTCCGAGATTCATCATGAGCATGAAAGCGTCTGATGTTACCCAGGGCGGGCAGATAACGGCCTACCGCTGGCGTATGTATCTGCAGGTCAACAACTGGATATTCTTCTGGCTCAGCCTCGCGTTCGCGGCGTTAACGCTGCTGGGCGTGCTGGTCATTACCCCGCTGGAAGTGATCCGCAACGGCAGCTGGTACTGGTTTGCCAACAGCAGTGCCAGCTTTGTGAACCTCATGGGCCCAACCAGCCCCACGCTGTACAACATTGAATATTATTCCGCCGCCAATAACCTGACGTACACCCTCAAAATGTCCCTGGCCCAGATGCTCACCGATCCTTACATGGTCTGGGTAGGGGAGAAGTTGCTGAGCAATATTCAGTACATGGCCATCGGCTGCGGAGTCGTAGTGATCTGCTGTTATCTGGGTGCGACCTGGTACATCGGCAGGGTCGGTAAGAAAGAGAGCGAAGACGAGTACCTCTCCGGGATGCAGCTGACGGAGGACGTGGGCAAAGTAAACCGCCTGCTGAAATCGACCGGCCAGTATTCCGATCTCGCCGTGGGTGACCTGCATCTGCTCCTCAACGCCGAGGTCATGAACATGCTGATCCACGGCACGGTCGGCGTGGGTAAATCCACAATTATGCGGCATCTCATGACCTACATCCGGGCGCGCGGTGACCGCGCCATTATTTACGACTCCGGAGGCACGTTCATTGAGTCCCACTACAACCCGCAAACCGATTTTATTCTCAGCCCGCACGACGAACGTTGTGCGAACTGGCAGCTGTGGGACGAGTGCGACGATGTCACTGATTTTGAAAACCTGGCCAGTTCTCTGATCCCCATTGAGGGAGATTCAGATCCGTTCTGGGTGTCATCTTCGCGCACCATTTTCGCGGATACGGCCATGCGCATGGAGTCAGATCCTGAGCGTAGCATTGAGAAATTATTGATGGTGTTGCTTTCTCTGGACATGAAAAGCCTGCGGGAATACCTCAAGAAAACCCCGTCGGCCAACCTGGTCGAAGAAAAGATTGAGAAGACGGCCATTTCCATCCGCTCGGTCGTCACCAACTACGCCAAGTCCCTGCGATTTTTGCAGGGACTGGATAAGTTCGGCAAGCCCAGTTTCACCATCAAAAGCTGGATGCTGGATGAGGAATATGACCACAGCTGGCTGTTTATCTCCACCACTGCACGTCACCGGCCGTCGGTGAGACCGCTGATCTCCATGTGGCTTTCGCTGGCCACTATGTACCTGCAAAGCATGGGGGAGAACAGCGACCGGCGGGTGTGGTTCTTGTATGACGAGATAGCCAATCTGCAGAAAATACCCGAACTGCCCAGCGCGCTGGCAGAGGGGCGTAAATTTGGCGGGTGCTTTTCTATCGGCATTCAAAACATGCCGCAGCTCATAAACATTTACGGGCAGCAGGTGGCCAAGTCCATCTTTGACCTGCTCAACACACGGTTTTACGGACGTAGCCCCAGCTCTGAGGTGGCCACGATGGTGGAAACGGACCTCGGAACGCAGCGCCGGCGCGAAGCGCGGGTGCAAAACAGCTACGGTCTGGATCAGGTGCGCGACGGTATCTCCATCGGTAAGGACAAGGTGAAAGAGCCGATCGTGGATTACACCGAGATTATGCGCCTGTCGAACCTGAAGTTTTACGTGCGCATGCCGGCTGATGATATTCCGGTGGTCAAGTTGGCGTTGAAGTACAAATCCTACGCCAAAAAACACCCCAACATGATCGCCCGCAACATCAAAGACGCGCTCAGCCCGCAGCTGGAAAGCAAATTACGTGAAGTTGAGCGGGAGACCAAAGAGGCCGGGCTGGTGTTCCCGACCGGCAACGAATTTGATGAGCGCTTTGTTTCATCACCGGCGAAACCGCCGTCGGTATTCGTTACGACGGCGCATAGACCGGCTCCGGACGAGAACGTCCCATCCGCGAAACAGGAGTCAATGCTTGCTGCTGAACAAAAGGCACCGGCTCAGCAGACGGTAACAGAACCCGGTGAAAAAACGGCAGGGGCAGAGTCAGAGCGTCCTGCAGTATCTGCCCCACCCCGGCTGAGGGTCATGAACGGTGGCAAGGCGGATCCTGCGGTCAGTGTCCCTGATAAACCGCGAGAAAAACCGAAACTTTCCGAGACGCAGACAATCTCCACAGCAGCGAAAGCAGACCCCGTAATTTCCCCTTCAGACATCCCTAAAACAGCAGAAACCGCGATGCCAATGCGGGAACGTCAGCTTGCTGCGGATCCTGCACCGTCCTCTCAGCCTTACCTTGCCGCCCTGAATGCGGTCAGGCGTAACCAGCGACGCGCGGGCAGTGAGGCCGAGTCGGAAGGGGATCCTGAGACTGATGACGGCGGTGAGAGCCAGTCGTTGGACATGGAAGTATTGGACGATAACGAAGGCGGGCTGCGGGTGAAAACCGCCGGACAGCGTCCGGACAGGGAGAAAGAAGACCCGGACGCTCAGGGGGAGCGCGACGCAATCCCGACTACCAATCAGCTGATGGCCGACGAAGAAACCAACATCCTGCGTCACCGCGATGACTATGCGGCGTGGGAAGCCATGAACCGGGATGGGGTCGTCTCAGAAAACGGAAAATAAAGCACGCTAAGCGTGCGTGGAGGCTGGCACCCAGCGGTACAGCGTCGGAATGGACACGCCGAGGTTCTTGGCCACGTCCTTGGGCGGCACCCCGCTGGCCAGCAGCTTCTTGGCCGACTCGATCTTGCTGTCGGTCATCTTCGGCTTGCGGCCGCCTTTGCGGCCGAGCTGCTTGGCGACTTCCAGCCCGGCGCGGGTGCGCTCGACGGTCAGCTCGCGCTCCATTTCGGCAAGGCTCGCCATGACGTGGAAGAAGAACCGCCCGGATGGTGTGCCGGTGTCGATGGAGTCGGTGAGGCTCCTGAACTGGACACCGTGCTTGTGCAGATCGCCGACCAGATCGACCAGTTGCTTGACCGACCGGCCCAGCCGGTCGAGCTTCCAGACGACCAAAGTATCGCCTTCGCGCAGCATTTCGAGCGTCTTGGCCAAGCCAGGCCGGTCTGCCCGCGTGCCACTCACCTTGTCCTCGAAGACCTTTTTACATCCGGCCTTGCTCAAGGCTTCGCGTTGCAGCTCCAGGTTCTGATCCTGCGTCGAGACGCGCGCATAGCCAATCAACATGGCTTGTCTCGCGCCCGGTCGATGCGTTCCTGCATCGCCTGCATCACTTCTTCGTGGGTGTACGATCTGGCGTTGGCGTCGGTGGCTTGCCGCAGGGCTTCCTCAACCTCGCGCGTCATCCGCTCGTAATCCTCCGGCCACAGCGCTTGCTCCATGCGCAGCGACGCCTGACCCAGCAGGTGCAGCAGGCTGAACAGCCGCATGTCGTTGGTGGCGACGATGCGCTCCCGAATCTGCTCCTGAATAGCTTCGCTAGCCCGATGCGCTTGTGGTGTGGCAGTCCCCTCGTAGTCAGCGGGGAATTCCGCTTCCTCGGCAATCCTTGCCCAGGCGCTGGCCAGCGCCTCGATGGTTGACGTGCTCATTTCCGCCGCTCCTGTGCTCTTTGGCGAATCAACCGGCCAAGGGGCCTCGACGCGAAAACCAGCAGCATCACGCCTATCGGATACCAGGTCGAGAAGACCACCAAGGCATCGAAGGCTGGCCGTCCGGTGTTGGTAGGCAGTACGGCGGTCACAGCCATCAACCCGCCGACCGTCCAGATGATGCGCCACACGTAGGGCATCACGCGGGGCACGTAGCCGTCATCGAAAGCGGTCTGGTAGTAGCGGCGCAGGCCGCGCTCGGCAAGCGCCTGGCGCTGCCGCTCCGACAGCGCATCCGTCCGGCCATACCAGCGCCGGAATGGTGGACAGCGCAGCAGCAAAGGGGTGAAGAGGATCATCACCGCCACGATCGCGACACCCCACGCCATGACGGCGCCGGCATCGGGCCGCTTGGCGTTCTCGATCACGGGCGCGAAGACGCCCGGAGCACCGATCATCCAGAACAGCGCAATGTGCTGATGGAAGGAGAGCTTCATTTGCTCATCCACTTGCGCAGCAGGCGCTTTTTCAGGGAGGCGCGTTCTTGCGGGTTGCGTCCCTTGTGATTGGCGATGCGATCCGCCGTGGCGGCCTGGCGCTTGACGGGCCAGTAGGAGCGGCCATCCTTGCCCATCGACCAGACGCTGCTGGCCTGGTTTTCCAGCAGGGGCAGATGGGCGCTCAGGGCTTCGGGCGACGCGCTGGTCAGCGCCGTGCGCTCACGGGTGCGCCAGCGCTGATGCCAGAGCTTCTTGTCCTCGCGCTCGCTGCCGCAGGTCGTGTGCCCGACGATGGGTGTTTTGCGGCGGCTGCGGCTCATAACGTAGTGGTCTCCAAGAACATTCAGGACTGATCCCAGGCGTCGATGGTCAAGACCTGATCGGCAGGACAGGCGGCTACGCGGTCGGGAACTGGATGGTGTTCAGTCTCATGCCGACCCCATTCGATTGATCGCGTCGCTTGCGGCACGCTGCGACGCAAGGAGGTTTGCGACCTGGTTTAGCAGCCGTGTCCGCTGCATGTCTGTTACCTATCTCCCCGACCGCTCATTGGACCAACTCCAGAGATTGGGCTCTATCGCTCAGCCAATACGAAACCGGCATTGGCTGATGCCACAACCGAGACTAACACAAATGGCTCGGTACCTGTATTTCGCGCCCCGTGCACTTGGCCCGGTCTTGCCACGGCTATCTCACCTTCCCTGAGGGCACGAACAATCCCATTGCCCTGAAAGTAATCAGCCATTCCCGACAAAACAGTCCACGTGTCTTGGCCGTGAGGATGAATGTGAGCCGCAATTTCCTGCCCGGGATGGACATGCCAAACCACGATAATTGAGTCTCGGGTTTCAAGCACAACGGAACGAATAGGCTCGCCTTCGGACGGCTGAACATACTCGGCTACAGAAAATATTCTCGATTCAACAGTCATCGGAGATTCCTCTTTCACAGTTGTCGTTACGGTCTTCATCGTCGGCATCCTGACGCACGGCGGGCAATTGCTGGAGCAACGCCGGCAGCCATTCCTGTACCGTCTCCCACACCACATCGAGGTTGATGTCGAAATAGCCGTGAGCCATGCGATTACGCATATTGCGCATGCTGCGCCACGGCACGTCGGCATGCGCCTGGGTGAACTCGACGTAGCCATCCATCACCTTTGTGGCCGCCTCGCCGATGACGATCAGGCTCATGATGACGGCCTGCTGGGTGCGCTTGTCGGCCAAGAAGTCGTCCTTGGCCATCCCTTCCACGAAGCTGCGCGCATCGGTTGCGGCCTGCTGAATGTGGTCGAGGTAATCGGGCAGGCGGTTCTCGCTCATATCGGTTGCGCCTCCGCGAGCACCTTGGCCCGGAACTTCGGCGGCAGGTCGCCGGGAGTCAGCAGATCGACGTCAACGCCGAGCAGCGATTTCAGTTCTTCTTCCAAATCGCCCAAGTCCAACAACGTGGCACCGGGCAGCGCATCGACCAACAGGTCGAGGTCGCTGCCATCCCGGTCGGTGCCATGCAGCACCGAGCCGAAGACGCGCGGGTTCGCGGCGCGAAAGCGGCCTACCGCTTCACGCACTGCGCTTCGCTTCATGTCAAGCACAACAGACGGTCGCATGCGCATCCTTTCTTATCGAAACTCGTTGAGATGATATGCAATCAAGAATAGAATTTCAAGAACTATTTTCGAGAATCGCAATGCCTTGATTCCCGTGCCGCGCCGGTTGCCTTGGCGGGCTTGTCACAAACCTACGTTTTCAAGAAGAAGGAAACCGCATGCCCCGCCGTTCGATCCTCTCCGCCGCCGAGCGCGAAAGCCTGCTGGCGTTGCCGGACACCAAGGATGAGTTGATCCGTCACTACACGTTCAGCGAAAGCGACCTCTCCATCATCCGGCAGCGGCGCGGCCCGGCCAATCGGCTGGGCTTCGCGGTGCAGCTCTGCTACCTGCGCTTTCCCGGCGTCATCCTTGGCGCTGATGAGCCACCGTTCCCGCCATTGCTGAGACTGGTCGCCAACCAGCTCAAGGTCGGCATCGAAAGCTGGGACGAGTACGGGCAGCGTGAGCAGACCCGACGCGAGCACCTGGTCGAGCTGCAAACGGTGTTCGGCTTCCAGCCGTTCACGATTGGCCACTACCGGCAGGCTGTCCAGTTGCTGACCGAGCTGGCCATGCAAACCGACAAGGGCATCGTGCTGGCCAGAGCCTTGATCGAGCACCTGCGGCGGCAGTCGGTCATTGTGCCCGCCCTCAACGCCGTCGAGCGGGCGAGCGCCGAAGCGATTACCCGCGCCAACCGGCGTCTCTACGACGCCTTGGCTGAGCCGCTGACGGACGTGCATCGCCGTCGCCTCGACGATCTGCTCAAGCGCCGCGACAACGGCAAGACGACGTGGCTGGCCTGGCTGCGGCAATCCCCGGTCAAACCGAACTCGCGGCACATGCTGGAACACATCGAACGCCTCAAGGCGTGGCAGGCGCTCGACCTGCCCTCCGGCATCGAGCGGCTGGTTCACCAGAACCGGCTGCTCAAGATCGCCCGCGAGGGCGGCCAGATGACGCCCGCCGACCTGGCGAAGTTCGAGCCGCAGCGGCGTTACGCGACCCTGGTGGCGCTCGCCATCGAGGGCATGGCCACCGTCACCGACGAAATCATCGACCTGCATGACCGCATCCTGGGCAAGCTGTTCAATGCCGCCAAGAACAAGCATCAGCAGCAGTTCCAGGCATCCGGCAAGGCGATCAATGCCAAGGTGCGGCTGTTCGGGCGCATCGGCCAGGCGCTGATCGAGGCCAAGCAAGCGGGCCGCGATCCGTTCGCCGCCATCGAGGCCGTCATGTCCTGGGATGCTTTCGCCGAGAGCGTCACCGAAGCGCAGCGGCTCGCGCAACCCGAGGACTTCGATTTCCTGCACCGCATCGGCGAGAGCTACGCCACGCTGCGCCGCTACGCGCCGGAATTTCTCGACGTGCTCAAGTTGCGGGCCGCGCCCGCCGCCAAGGACGTACTCGACGCCATCGAGGTGCTGCGCAGCATGAACAGCGACAACGCCCGCAAGGTGCCCACCGACGCGCCGACCGAGTTCATCAAGCCGCGCTGGCAGAAGCTGGTGATGACCGACACCGGCATCGACCGGCGCTACTACGAACTGTGCGCGCTGTCGGAGCTGAAGAACGCGCTGCGCTCCGGCGACATCTGGGTGCAAGGCTCGCGCCAGTTCAAGGACTTCGAGGACTACCTGGTGCCGCCCGCGAAATTCGCCAGCCTCAAGCAGGCCAGCGAATTGCCGCTGGCCGTGGCCACCGATTGCGACCAGTACCTGCATGACCGGCTGACGCTGCTGGAAACGCAGCTCGCCACCGTCAACCGCATGGCGCTGGCCAACGAGCTGCCGGACGCCATCATCACGGAGTCGGGCCTGAAGATCACGCCGCTCGATGCGGCGGTGCCCGATACCGCACAGGCCCTGATCGACCAGACGGCGATGATCCTACCGCACGTCAAGATCACCGAATTGCTGCTGGAGGTAGACGAATGGACGGGCTTCACCCGGCACTTCGCCCACCTGAAGTCAGGCGACCTGGCCAAGGACAAAAACCTGTTGCTGACCACGATCCTCGCCGACGCGATCAACCTGGGCCTGACCAAGATGGCGGAATCGTGCCCCGGCACGACCTACGCCAAGCTGGCCTGGCTGCAAGCCTGGCACATCCGCGACGAAACCTACGGGGCGGCACTGGCCGAGCTGGTCAACGCGCAGTTCCGACATCCCTTCGCCGAGCATTGGGGCGACGGCACCACGTCATCGTCGGACGGCCAGAACTTCCGCACCGGCAGCAAGGCCGAGAGCACCGGCCACATCAATCCGAAATACGGCAGCAGCCCAGGGCGGACGTTCTACACCCATATCTCCGACCAGTACGCGCCGTTCCACACCAAGGTCGTGAACGTCGGCGTGCGCGACTCGACCTACGTGCTCGACGGCCTGCTGTATCACGAATCCGACCTGCGGATCGAGGAGCACTACACCGACACGGCAGGGTTCACGGACCACGTCTTCGCGTTGATGCACCTGCTGGGCTTCCGCTTCGCCCCGCGCATTCGTGACCTGGGCGACACCAAGCTCTACATCCCGAAGGGCGATGCCACCTACGAGGCGTTGAAACCGATGATCGGCGGCACGCTCAACATCAAGCACGTCCGCGCCCATTGGGATGAAATCCTGCGGATGGCCACCTCGATCAAGCAGGGCACGGCGACGGCCTCGCTGATGCTCAGGAAGCTTGGCAGCTACCCGCGCCAGAACGGCCTGGCCGTCGCCCTGCGTGAGCTGGGACGCATCGAGCGCACACTGTTCATCCTGGACTGGCTGCAAAGCGTCGAGCTGCGCCGCCGCGTGCATGCCGGGCTGAACAAAGGCGAGGCGCGCAACGCGCTGGCCCGCGCCGTGTTCTTCAACCGCCTGGGGGAAATCCGCGACCGCAGCTTCGAGCAGCAGCGCTACCGGGCCAGCGGCCTCAACCTGGTGACGGCGGCCATCGTGCTATGGAACACGGTCTATCTGGAGCGGGCCGCGAACGCCTTGCGTGGCCACGGTCAAGCCGTCGATGACGGCCTGTTGCAGTACCTGTCGCCGCTCGGCTGGGAGCACATCAACCTGACCGGCGATTACCTCTGGCGCAGCAGCGCCAAGATCGGCGCGGGCAAGTTCAGGCCGCTACGGCCGCTGCAACCGGCTTAGCGTGCTTTATTTTCCGTTTTCTGAGACGACCCCGGGATGAGCCGGAAGGATTTGAACGATGATGACCGTGGCACCCGTAGCGTCTGCCGGCTCGGCCGCAGATTACTACAGCAATAAAGATAACTATTACTTTTTGGGAAGTCTGCAGAGCCAGTGGTTAGGCCAAGGTGCAAAGCAGCTGGGTCTGGAAGGGCCGGTCAACGGCGATGACTTCACCCGCGTGCTCGAGGGAAAACTCCCCGACGGCACCGAGCTGGGAAAAGACGTGCAGGGCAAACACGTCCACCGGCCGGGGCACGACCTGACGTTTTCCGCGCCGAAAAGCGTTTCTTTGCTCATCCTCGTTGGTGGTGATAAGACGCTACTGGCCGCGCATGACAAAGCCGTGGGCGTAGCCGCAAACTACATCGAAGGGCTGGTGTCCGCACGACTGACGCAGGACGGCGTCACGTCCATTGTCCCCACCGGTAAAATGGTGGCGGCGGCCTACACCCACGATACGTCGCGTAATCTCGACCCGCAGGTGCATACGCACCTGATCGTGGCCAACGTTACCGAGCTGGAAGGGCAGTGGAAAGCCCTGGCCACCGACTACGTTCACAAGGCCGGCTTTATTGAAACGGTGATGGCTCACCAGGTGACGCTGGGCAAAATCTACCGCGATGCGCTAAAGGAAGAGATTGAGAAACTCGGCCACGAAACGGAAATCGTCGGCAAGCACGGCCTGTGGGAAATCAAAGGGGTACCGGAAAACGTCCGTGAAGAGTTCTCCTCGCGGGGCAAGGAAATCGAGACGGCGGTCGGCGTCGACGCCACCCTGAAAAGTCGCGACGTGGCCGCGAAAGATACCCGTCAGGCGAAGGTCGATCCGAGCAAAATGCGTCTTCTGGAGCGCTGGAACACTCAGATGAACGACATGGGCTTTGATATGAAAGCCTATCAGGCGGGACTGACGCCCGTCGCGCCTGTCAGTGTGACGGATAAAGCATTGCCGGACGCGATGCAGGCGGTGCGCAGCGCCGTGTCCCTGCTCAGCGACAACAAAACCCGCTTTACCCAGGGCGACCTGCTGCTGACGGCGCTCGGAGCCAGCGAACAGCAGATTGACATCAAAGACCTGCGCACAGCGGTCGGCGAAGCCATAAAAGAAAGCCTTATCGTGCCGCTGGACAAGGAAAAGGGTGTCTTTACCTCACAAATCCACCTGCTCGATGAGCTGTCTATCCAGTCACTGGCCAAAGACGTGCTGATGGGGGGCAAGGTCGTCACGTTCAAAACGCCGGAGCAACCGGTGTCGCCGGCGCTTGAAAAAAGCGAATATGCGCCGCTGGCCATTCTCAACGCCCCGGCTGGCGTCACCCGACTGCGTGAAACAGTTGAGCAGTTAGTGACGGTGTCACAGGATAAGGGGCGGTCGGTCAGCGTGCTGGCCAGCTCGCTCGAGCGTGGAACGTCGCTGGCGAAGTCAGAGGCGCTGAAAGATATTCTGATACCGCGTCACACGCTGCGGGAAAAGGGGTTCGGCCTGCTGCCGCACAGTACGCTGATTGTGGAGGGGGCGGAGCGGCTCGGGCTGAAAGAAACGCTGATCCTGGTGGGGGAGGCGCGGGAGAAAGACGCGCAGGTGATCTTTCTCGACAGCGCGGGGCGGCAGGGCAACGGCAACGCATTAGCAGTGCTCAGCGACGCGGGGGTTGCGCGTCATTCTCTGACCAAGCCCACGGAAAACCTGTCCGTCAACGTGGCCAGCATCAGCGATAAGCGCGACCGCTATCAGGCGGTGGGCGAACGCTTTGCGGAACTCAGCGGCGGCGGGGAGCCGGTGACGGCGGTAGTGGTAGGCAAGCGTGAACAGCAGGCCCTGACCGACGTTATCCGCGACGCGCTGCAGAATGCCGGTAAGTTAGAGACGGCCGGGGTGCAGGTGGAAAGCCGCAGCCCCGTCTATCTCGATGACAAAACCCGCAAACAGCCCGAAAGCTACCGCGCGGGGCTGGTACTCGAAGATCGGTCGGACTACAAAAATCCGCGCAGTTTCGTTATCGACCGCGTCCATCCGGATACCCGGATGCTGTCACTCATCGACGGCGACGGGGTGCTGCATCAGCAAAAAATTCGCGACATGGGTGCCGACTGGCGGCTTTACGAATCTGCTCAGATGACCGTCGCCCCCGGCGAGCAGCTGCTGGCCCTCGCCGGCGACAAGTCGGCGGGTATCAAAGCCAAAATGCGCCTGACGGTCACGGCGGTCAGCGACAAAAGCCTGACCGTCAGCGTAGGCGATAAAGGCAAAACCGTGAAGCTCGATGCGGGGCGGCCGCTGTACGCTACCTACGGCTACGTGGCTTCGCCCGGCGGGCGGGATAACGACACCGGCACGGTGCTGGCCTCGCTCAACGCCCGCGACCTCAATACGCAAAACGTCAGCGCGCTGGCCGCCTCCGGTGACCGCGCCGAAATCTACACCAGCGAAACCCTGCTAAAAGCCGAAGAAAAGCTGGGCCGGATGCAGCAAAACGCGTCGCCGCTGACGCTGGTCAGGCGAGCGAGCGGGGAAGAGGCCGTGGAGCCGGCGCTCACCGGGTTGCGCACAGGCCTGCTGACCGATGCCCAAAAGGCGGTGAATTTCGCGGTTGCCTCACAGCGCACCGTGTCGTTCAGCCTGCTCAGCATTGTGACGATGGCTCAGGAGTTGCACAACAACGCGGGCGAGATATCGGCGGAGATTGGGAGGCAGCAGAAATCCGGTGAACTTATCCCCCTCGATGCCGGTGCGCGCGGCGACGTGACCCAGTACGTGGCCAGAGCCACCTACGAGCTGGAAAAAAGCATCATCCGGGTGATCGAAACCGGTAAAAACACGCAGGTGCCGCTGTTACCCAACGCCGATCCGGCCCTGCTGGCCGGACTCACCGCCGGTCAGCGGCAGGCCACCGAGCTTATCCTGGGCACCTCCGACCAGTTTGTCGGCGTGCAGGGATTCGCCGGCGTCGGGAAAACTACCCAACTGCGCTCGCTTAAAGCCGCCGTCGAGACGCTGCCTGACGGCCAGCGACCGCAGGTGCTCGGCCTTGCCCCGACCCACCAGGCGGTCAAAGAGATGCGCGGCGTGGGCATCGAGGCGCAGACGCTAAAATCCTTTTTGGTCGAGCATCAGCAAAAAATTGCCGCTGGCGAAAACCCGGACTACAGCCGCACGCTGTTTGTCATCGATGAGATGTCGATGGTGGGGAACCAGGACACCGCCGCCGGCTATCAGGCCATCCAGAACGGCAACGGGCGGGGTATCAGCGTGGGTGACATAGATCAGCTTAAATCAGTCGAGAGCGGCGCTCCCTTCCGGTTGGTGCAGGAGCGCAGCCCGATGGACGTGGCCATAATGAAAGAAATCGTGCGTCAAAACTCCTCCGACATTAAAGCCGCCGTCTACGACATTATTGAGAACAAAGCCGCCGCCGCGCTCGAGCGCATTGCAGAGGTCAGCCCGTCGGTCGTGCCCCGCGAGCCTGGCACCGCGGCGCCCGCGTCGTCCATTGAAGAAATTAAAGCGCCGCCCGAAGACGAGAACGGCAAGCCCACGGTGACGTTGAGCGCGGAACGGCAGCGCAGGATTGATATGGGGGTCACCGGTGCCATCGTGGAGGACTACGTGGGGCGCACGTCTGAGGCCAGGCAGAACACGATCATCATCACCCAACTCAATGAAGACCGCAAAACCATCAACGCCGGCATTCACGCCGCGCTGCAGGAGCGCGGGGTCATTGGCACGCAGGAGCTGACTATTCCGGTACTTGAGCGCGTATCCCATGCACGCCACGACTTCAACCAGATAGAGAAATGGTCGTCAGGGCAGGTGATTTTGCAGGGTGACCGCTACCTCGACGTGGTGAACGTCGACACCCACGGCCGGCTGGTCACGCTGCGCGATGCGTCAGGACGGCTGAGCATGATGTCGCCATTCGAGCTGGACACCGGACAAATTGAGGTGTTTGAGAAGCAAAACCGTGCGGTGGCGGTGGGCGACGCGCTGCGCTTTAACAAGACGGTGCGACAGGACGGACATATGGCCAACGAGGCGTATCAGGTGGCGGCGGTCAACGACAACGGGACGCTCGTTCTTAAGGGGGCGCAGGGGCAAAAAACGGTGAACCCCACAAAAAACCTGTCCGATCAGCATCTGGACTATGCCTGGGCAGTCACCGGCTACGGCGCACAGGGGGCAAGCCGCGACTTTGTGATTGCCCTGGAAGGGACGGACGGCGCGCGTGGTCGCATGGCCAACAAGCGGGAGTTTTACATCAACGTTTCGCGCGCCCGCGAGCACGTCCAAATCTACACCGACGGGGTTAAAGACTGGCTAAATCAGGTAAGTCGCCCGGACAACGCGCTGGCCACGGCGCATGACGCGCTGAAGCCGGAAACCGAACGTCAGCAGGCGAAGGCCATCTGGGCGATGGGTTCCCCGGTGGCCAAAACCGGCATCGGGCGCATGTGGCAGAAGCAAAACGACCTGAAAGACCCGTCGCTGACCGCCCGCATTATTCCGCAGACCCGCAAGTTTCCGCAGCCGCACCTGGCCCTGCCGGTGTATGACAACTTCGGCAAGTCTGCCGGCGTGGTGATGTACCCGCTCACGCCGGACGCGCAGGGCACGCTGACGCCGGGGGCACCGCGGTTGGTGGCTACGGACAGGGCGCAGGGGGCGGTGGTGAGGCGCAGCCACAACGGGGAAACCTTACTGGCCACCTCGGCGGCCGACGCGCTGGAACTGGCAAGGCAGAACCCGCAGTCGGGGATCGTCCTGCAAACCGGCGTACAGGCACCGTCGGCTCAGCTGATTAAGCTGACCAAAGGCGAGCTGGTTGCCCATCAGGATCCGGTTGTCCGGGTGGCCAAACAGGTGGCTCAGCACATTGATATGGAGTTCTGGGACCACAGCGAAGCAATGTCGCGTATGGAGGCCGGGCTTGAAGATCACGATGAGACTGTGCGTCAGTGGGAACAGCAGATGAAAGATGCGGCAAAAGACATCAGCGCAGGGCTGCAGCAGGCGAAGGAGGAACAGCAACATATGACGCTGCCGGACATGGGGAAAAACAGTGTTGAAGACGTCCTGCAGCAGCGGATCGGGCAGGTGATAGAGAGTGAAAAAGAGTCCGTCATCCTGATGCCTAAAGGGATTGAGCCACCGTCAGCGAATGAAAACCACCGTTTACAACACGATATTTCTTCGGCCAAAGAAAACCTGCGTTCAACGCAGGAGCTCGAGCGCGCTCAGGCAAGGGATATCTCTACCCGTGAGCTGGCTATCGAGCGTGGCGAATATGCCAAACCTTCCGGCCGTACCCATCACATTCAAAAGGAACGCTGATCATGACATTACGTCTTTTGCGACGCGCAACAACGGGTGCGTCACTGGCCATCGGGCTTGTTTGTGCCTGCCCGATGGCCATGTCTGCGACCGTCACAGCCGGTTTTTCTCCCGACGGAACTGCCCAGGCCCTGGTTCTCACGACGGTCGGGCAAAGTACACGCCAACTGGACGTGGCCGCGTACAGCTTTACCAGCAAACCCGTGGCGGAGGCCATCCTTGCGGCAAAACAGCGGGGCGTGCGTATCCGTGTGATGGTGGATGACAAAGCCAACAGAGAGAAATATTCGGCGGCGACTTATCTGGCTAATAAAGGAGTTGAAGTGCGTACCAACGGCAACTATGCCATTCAGCATAACAAATTCATTGTGGCTGACAGGGATACCGTAGAAACCGGTTCTTTCAATTATACCGCCAGCGCCGACAGCCGAAATGCAGAGAACGTGGTGGTTTTGGAGGGAATTCCTGCTATTTCATCACAGTACGAAATAGAGTTTTCACGCCTGTGGGCAGAATCCAAACCCCTTATGCCCGGCTACTGAAGGCTCTTCTCACACCTTAATAATATTCTCACCGGCGCATCCGGCAGTTGCCCATATGCGCTGCTTTCTACCTTATGGCTTATAAACCATCACACCGTTATCTGACCAATATATGGAACCCTTTAATGAAGTTAACAAAGGTAATTATAGTTACAACATTCATGTGTTATGAAAGTCTTGTACATGCTGGCACTGAGTTATCTGCCTTCAGTCCGAAACAGGAGCAAGCGATCGGAGAAATTGCAGCGGGCTACCTAATTAAACACCCAGAAATTCTGGTGCAGGTCAGCCAGTCATTACAGAAAAAACAGGCCGAACACCAGCGCGAAGAGTACACATCGGCGGCGATAAAGTACCGATCTCTACTACTGTCGAACGCCGATACGCCATCAGTAGGGCCAGACAATGCCCGCGTGGCCGTGGTGGAGTTTTTCGACTACCAGTGCATCTACTGCAGCCGCACCGCGCCTGTGATCGAGAGCGTCATGAAATCGAATCCGAGCGTCAGGTATGTATTCAAGGAGTGGCCAATTTTCGCTGACCGCTGGGAAATATCGCGCACGGCTGCTGTGCGCGGCCTGCAGGTCTGGAAACAAAAAGGCGCTCCAGGCTATTTGCAGTACCACAAAGGGCTGTACCAGACGCGGCATTATGAGGGCGCACTGACCGCTGAAGATATCGTGAAAGCCAGCCAGAGCGTGGGGTTCGATGATAAACAGGCCGTTTCTCAAGAAGCCGCGCTGGGCATGCTGCAGGACACCAACACGCTCGCTCTGGCGATGGGGATCAGCGGTACGCCCGCGCTGGTAGTGATGCCGGTAACAAATGCACGCCAGGAAAACACCACCGTCATTCCGGGCGCCGCGAGCGCCGAAGATTTACAGCACGCGATCGACCTCGCATCACAACCCTGACGTTAACCCATGCTGGCCGGATCGACGGTTATGCACTCATCCACACGAGGAGAAGCCAGCGCAGCCGTTTCCACGCCAATGGAAACGGCAAGCGGGAGCGCCCCTTTGCCGTCAGGCAGAGGGTGACGACTGTGGGTGACGTGTATAACCCCTTCCAAACGTTGGTATTGCTGAATATTTAAGCCGTAGGAAAACCTTTTTACATCCGGCCTCAAGTCGGGTGGGTATTTACGCTAGATTTACACTTTAGTAATGGTTATGCTTCCACCGTGCGATCCTTCGGAGCATTCCGAACCCCGCGTTCTGCCTGGCGGCGTAGTGAACACGGTAAAGCGCGATCCTTTTAGGTGCGTTTTTCGCATAAAGAATTGAATAAGGCAGGGCGTTATGAATACCGTTGTCTGGCGGCTTCGGGAATTGATAGTGTCTTGTTCTGGCTGGCCACGCCGAAAGGTGGCAGGAAAGGCGCTGTTAGTAGTTTGGCAGTCCTGTAAAAGCAAAAACCCCGATAATCTTCCTCAACTTTGGCGGGTCAGAGAAGATAACCGGGGCTCACTAAAACAGCATAGAGTTGTTGCTCTATGCTGGGAGTATAGATTTATGCCTTTTCAAGGTCAACTCCCCCCGTGCAACATAAGCGCCGGGAACCGTGTCTGAACGTGCTATTTCTCTTTTTTCATCCTCAGTCGATGAATTCTCAACTTCACGCCGTGGCGAATCAAACCGCCTGCGTAAAGGCCAGTCCAAGACGCACCGCAACCATCAGCCTGAGTACACGGGCAAGACGCCGCGCGGCATGGCGGCAAAAGTGGTGGCCTGTTTCCGGCAGCACGACTGGCGTCGCAATCCCGATTTGATCGCGCTTCGCAGTCAGGGTTACACACCTTATACGCGCGCGGCCGATCCGTCTTTTAAACCCAAACCAATGCGAATCACGGCCAGGTCAGAAAGCCGTGAAGCACTTACGTCCCTCTCACTGACTCTGGCGGCGAACTGCGACTACAGCCCGGACAGCGACTTCCTGTTCGAGGTGATGCTGCCGGTGGAAGAAATTGCCAGCCGCATGAACGTGCTGCACGTCTACGAAAATGGCCGCAAAGCGTATGACGTTTTGCTGCACGCGCTCCGGGTGTTGGAGCAGATGGATTACGTTGTCATCCACCGTGATCGCGACGCGGATTCTGGCCAGAACAAGCCGATGCGCATTTTCCTGACCGATAAGTGCTTTACCTCACGCGGTATCCGGGTCGAAAACATCCGTGAATGGTTGCACCAGTATCGCCAGTGGGCGATTTCACGCGGACTGGCGGAGACGCTGCGCGAAAAGTACGAGCGTCATCTGTTAAAAATGGCCAGACTGGGGATCTCGATGGAGCGTCAGCACTCGCTGAAAAACCGCCTGCGGCAGATAAAGCGCTGGGTCGTCAGCCCGGAACTGCGCGGAGAGAAGGCGCGCACTGAAGCGGATATCGGTGCCATTCTTGACGAACAGGCACGCAAGGTGCGGCAGCTGCGTGACAACGGTGGCAAGGTGAACCGCCACAGAAATGCCTGGTGGCGTTGGGTGGCCAGCGGCCAGTGTACCCACGTGCTCCAAATGCAGATCGAAAGTGCCGTGAAAGCCGAGCATCCAACGCTGTTGGCCAGAGACGCGGAGACGTTCTACCGCCTGCTGCTTGAGCGCGCCGGCGTCCAGCTCTCTTAAACCCAAAGTAGACTTAAGTTACACATTTCCGCGTCAGGTGGAGACTTTGTGCTGACATTTTTTTGATGCCGGCAGGATTTTCCGTGCCTGCAATCTGGCGGATGCGGCCTTGCTGACGCCGGCGCGAGAAATTCCCCCATTAGGGTGGTGGCTAATGAATAATAATTATACAAATCAGGCGGCCACCGCAACATCGAGGCCAGTGAGGAGCGTATTAATTTCGAAAAGTACTGATAAATGTCGTTAATTTCGAACGTAGCTTCTGAACAAAAACGCTTTCTAAAGAAAGAGTACTCCTGAGCCGGCTTTCAGCACGGCATCGGGAGTAGCTCCCTTCGCTTTGCTCAGGGCGATCCTCATGCCGACATCAACGGCGTTGAGATAAATAAGAGGTAGCACCCTCCACGTTGTTTCGGGCAGATGTAAGAGCGCCAAATTGGCCAAACAGTCGTTTTCGCTGGCCGTGGGTCTTTTACCCGGACGGGCAACAAGCCCGGCCGGATAAAAGAATCAGGAACAGTGAATGTTGTAACTAGTTTTGCGGGAAGGTTCTTTTGTCATTCGACCATTGAGCTTCTTCGTTGCTGAGAGTCCGCAGTATCGGCTTTCGCACGCTCAAGCCTCTTTAAAAACGGTCTGGCAGGACGGGGGGCTGACTGGGGGATATTCGGGTCACAGACCGGCTGCGCCGGGCTTACGGCGACGTTTGGGTACAAGGCTATGCGGAACAACGTTTGTCGCCTTCATGCCGCTGTGCGGCATATATACGAACTCAAATTTCCGTTTTCCAAGCGGACCCTTGTTAGAGGGGTCCGCTTGGAAAACGGAAAATATCCTACGTTAAGGCCGTTTCTTAAGCAGACATGACAGGCAGCTCTAAGCGAGGAGCGGACATTGTATCCTGTTAGCTTGAGTGATGAGCATTCCACTCATCACGAGTAATCTCCCACAATTCTGAGTCCAGAAGACCGCTGACAAACTGTTTCTTTTCCGTTTTGATTAGTCGCATGCCGCTACTGGCTGAAATGTGCTGAGAACGTATATTTTCGGCCGCTTTTGGGGCTCGCAAAACAGGCTTGTTCAAAGTGTTAAACCAGTAATTTGTCACCGCGATACTTGCTTCCTTCATTAATCCCTGCCCCTGATACTCAGGTACTAACCAGAAACCACGATTATTATCTTCCGCTTCGTCCAGGCAGATAACGCCTATCAAATTGTCAGGGTTATCCCGGTGCCGTATGGTCCAAACCCAGGCATGGCCTTTTGCCATAGCGGGCAGCGCGACGTTATTCACGTAATGCGCTGCACCATTGTCAGGAAAGGGCCAGGGAACAGATGACACCATATAACGCACAATTTCCCAGCGCGGATAGAGCTTCTGAATCTGGAGTGCATCTTTGGAAACTAATGGTTTTAATAGCAAACGATCTGTTTTTAGCGTGGGTATCAGCATGCGCTCTTTTCCTTACTGATTAAAAGGTCCATTACTATTTTCTGTTAGTCCAATACTTAATGTAATTCATTTTGACGTGCTCCCTAATTTTTAATGCAACGCGATGTTAGTAATGTCCGCTATTGGCACACAGCGGACTATCATGGCTGTTTTTAGATGATGTACGAAAACGTTCGATTGCGTACACCATGCCAATAACATGTACGAAAGTAAGCAAAACTATTAACGGACAGTTAGATCGTTCCGTACATCCCTTACGGTCAGGGGTTTGCGCTCAATGGGACGAAATCCCCCGTTAAGCTCAAAACGCTTAACGTAGGATAATTTCCGTTTTCCAAGCGGCCCCCTTTAATCCATATAGAATTATTTTCAGATTTGCCTAGATTTGAACTCGAAATCTCGACATTTTCAGCCATTAGGTGTGACCTTCGCACCTGTCCTTTTAGTCTCAATATCAGTCATTAAGGTACTTGGTATTCCCGTCACAAAATCCGCAGCCATCCAGCCCACTCATTTCACCGACTGATGTAGAGCTTCCTCCACAATAGTCGCAAGTACTAAGTGAATCATGAAAAACAAGGCAGTTTGTGCACAGAAATCCACCTCCGAACTCACATACCGTCTCATAGCTCTCACAATCCGAACAACTTGCAGGTAGACCCGAATAACTAATATCCTCTGGCTTGCCAACCCACTCGTCTAGCAAACGGTATCGGGATGATGAGTAATTACAGTTACCGCAATTGAAATCCGTTTCACCGGTAGCGTTTAGATCCTGCCTTGCCTCGCAATCAGGGCATGTAACTTCGACATATGGGGCAGCACGGCAACCACAAACTAAGCAAGTTGCCTCGTGAAGAGTATTCCCGCTCTCCTCATTGATAAGCATATCAACGGCAGCTTTTTTGCTACAGGCAAGACAGGTTGAGATCGTGCATCCCTGTTTTCTAAGATCATCGAGTGTGGGCTGGAGATAACGAAATTTTGCATCAGCGTAGAACAATGAACTCCTGAGCATTCGTTCTTCATCTGAAGCCAGCTTTGAGTTCAGAGGTTCCCCAAAAAGGTAGAACCACTGATCACGCATAAAACGGTTAAGCGCAAACCAAGCATCAGCCTGTTCATCAAGGATTGTTTTCACTTGAGTTTCGGTGAGGTCGGAATGAAAAAAATGAACCACACGATTACGGTGATCTTTAACTTTTTTGAATACAGCGATGGTTTCTTTGGGTAGTGGGTTTTGAAGCACATCACCTAATCGCTGACAGGTTTCATCATATGTAACCGACTGGAAATCACCGTCAAGGTATTTTGCTCGCTCAATTTTCCTCCCGGAACACACCAGGCTCCAGTGTTCATGTACCAGCGGCACTTTCAGCATGATTTCTACCGCTGTCCAGAAACTGACAATCGAAAATTTTGCCTTGGAGGCCTCTAGTTCTTCGCGAGCCTTATCCAGAAACTCCAAACCGTTGTTGATAAGAGCACGAACGTCTTTAGATACAAATGATTCGTCATCGCGCTCAAAGCTGTATTTTTTATACTTCATCGCTATATAACCTATGTTTATTCATAAGGCACGCATTATAAGTATCCCGCTTAACCGGATCACTCACCTTTATATCGTCAAAACGGTGTTTCAAAAACAGGAGTGACCATAGATTCCATTTTCCAAGCGGCCCCTAAAACACACCCCCACGGTTGATCAGAACTTGCCCCGCCCTACACTACATATAGTATGGATACTAGCGAATAGGGACACAACATATAGCTTATACACAGAAACGGTGGATAAGTGCGGCAATTCGGTTGAATGGACGTTTTACCGAGTTGCGGCATCAACTACAGTTCACCAACAAGAAAGAAGCCTCTCGCTGGCACAAATTATTTTTTCTTATATTTGATGCCGAAAAGCTGTCTTACTAGTAAGAAGTCTTCCGGCGCTTTAAAATCCAAATATCCGTCATCTTTCACATTACCCTGAGCAATTCTTGCATGCCCAAGTGCATCTGGTGGTAATGGTTGGTCAGCGAATGGGTTATGAAGTACATATAAGCCATCTAAAAGATGTTCTTTATAATTACATTTTTGGGCTGTATGAATATTAGGAATAATAGATTCAGGGTTAGGAGTTAATGTTTGAAAAACAACAGGAGCAGAAGAATCCTCAGATAATGCTCTTAGTTTACCCCACGTTGCTAGGCTGCTATAAATAACGGCGCTTACATCTGAAAATTCAGGGGTACAGAATAACCCCATATCTATCTTGGTATTCTCATTTTTTAATGCTTGCTCAACATTATATGATATGATTTCATCTGAACCTGATGCCATTGTTACTTCTTCATCATGATAAATTCCATACATCGCCGCAAGAATTGGCCTGCTAGCCGAATAATGAGAAAACGGCCTGTCGAATGAAGCAATGGCAATAACAAATGGTTTACTCTTGCAATGTTCTAGCTTTGAATATCGTTCCCTAAGCTTTCTAACTTTACCCATGAAACTGTTAGTTATACGAATGGCTGACTGAGAGTTAAATTCATTTAAATCTCCGATTTTAGTTTCCCTACCAAACCCGTGGGCTGGTTGCCCGCCATGTGCGGGCAACGCAATAGTTGCTTCAATACAAAATTCATATTCACTGAATATTACAAAGTCAGGTGCGTCGAAAGAAAAATCGGAAACATGCCCTAATTCTTTCATGTAAGCATGTAAATATAACTCCCAAAGACACGGTTCGAAAGTAGTCTGAAATTCCGTGACGAATTTATTATCCCTATCTTGAAAACCTTTCGACCATTCTTTTAATACATCGCGTTCTGCCCAGTACTCATCTTCTTTAATTAATTTGTAGATTGGATGCTGCTTTTCGGGTCTTACCACATCAGTAAATAGATCCATCTTGATACCCCAAGTGAGATTGCCGAGCCAAGTGCTGGATACAACAAATTGATTGACGAATTTTACCAGTAAACGCGATACGAGGGGAAAAAAAACCTAGCTTGATGGACTAGGTTTTTTTTCATCATAGGGTTGGTTGCCCACACCCGCGAATTACCCTGCTTCATAGAAATATCTTACATGCTCGACATATCTTCAGCCACAAGGTTTTTTTATTCGATAGTATTCCCCGAAATAATTACTTGGATGCCTCAGCCCCGCTCATACCAGGAGAACCGTCGTGACCTCCATTACTTCCACCGCTTCCCCCCTGGCCACCCTGCCCTCCGGGACCAGCATCCCCCCCATTACCTCCGTTCCCCGTTCCATCGCCGCTTCCCCCGTTTCCTCCATCCCCATTAGAACCGGAGCCTGCATTCCCGCCATCTCCCCCGTCTCCATTGCTTGACCCGTTACCTCCATCCCCACCATCTCCATCGTCTGCGAAGGCATTAAAGCTCGCAGTGAAAGCCAAAACAGGAAGCAGAAATGAAGGTGTGTAGAAGATTAATACTCGTAGTGTTACGACAGCTATTACTAATAATGAGCTTACAAACGTGCGTTGAGGGAAAAGTCGCATTTACATTCTCGGGGTTCGAGGGCCACCCGTGCAGAAAACCACGTTAAGGAACTAACAGCCTGAAATGTCATAAGTTTTTAGACTGTATATATGGGCCAAAAAATCGGTTCCAAATATCATGTTTTGGTAATTTTGAGACTGGATCGTATCAAAATCGATTCCTGATACTGCTTAGCGTGGTTTTTTACATCACTGGACTTCAAACCCCTTTTATGACTCCTTAATTCATAGACAGGAAAAAATTTATTAATGAAGGATTTTTTAATTGAGGCAAACCGTTTTCTTTACAGCTCACCCGATACGTTAATCATAAAAAAGCTGCCTCAAAAAGATGTGAATCTCATTGAATACCGTCGTGATGAATATTCGTACAGGAATTATTTCACAGAGGGTAAAATCGTTTTTGGTCAGATAATTATCTCATTAAACGATAAGCCCATCTGGTGTATGCAATTCAACGGCGGGGCAACGCTCTCTGCGTTAGATGAAAGGACAATGCGAAATTTACGCTTTATTGCTCGCAAAAACCGGGGGCTTGCCGATGACACCTACCCTATCAGGGGACCAAGGGAAAGTATTTACGCTGATTTGCATTACTTTAATGACATATTTGGCTGCCTTGATAACTTTCAGGGTCAGGAGATCATCCAGCTCCAGGGGGAAACCTGTTTCAAAATGAAATTTTGTGGCGGTTCATTGTGCTAGACATACCCCTCGTTCAAAAATAATAGAGACAAAGAATAATAAAGACGAACAAGTAAAGCATTACATGGTTGATTTATTTTGATGTAACTCGCTGATTTTAATATTATTTGGTCTTATTATTCTATTCAGCTCCCTATGTCTTCTGCGGGGAGGTAATCACAGAACACTCAGTTTTTAAACAATCCATTTCCTGATTTTCACGCCATGCTGGACAAACGATGATTTAGCCGCTAACCTATCTACTAGTAGGTTGTTTGATTGTTATTTATTTCACTGTTTCCTCAGGAAACCTCAGGAGTCACCATGTCCCAAACAGTAAAACCTTCTGCCGCAGCTGATGCGATCCACAATACTCGTGAAGCAGTACGTGTCCAGCCGGGCCTGGGTAATCTGACTTTCCAAATGAAAGCCCGTTCTAATGGCGGTTTAACCGTGCGTACTGAGACCGGCGCAACGATTCAGGACGGCGTTATCGATAACAGCCGCGTAGGGAAATTCTCCAATATCGGTGATGAACCTGCAGGTTTACTGGGTACCGATACCGGCATGAGCCCGACGGAATATATTATGCAGGCACTGGCTGGCTGTTATACCGCAACGCTCACTATGATGGCGGCTGAAAAAGGGATAGAGCTTGACGGTATCGAACTGGATATGAATTTCGACATCAACCTTAACGGCTTCCTCGGTCTTGATAGCAACGTGCGTAAAGGTGCGAAATCCATTCGCGTGGATGTGCATCTGGAAAGTAAATCTGCCAGCCGCGAAGAATTAGAAGCACTGGTTAGCGAAATGAAAAAGAACTCACCGATCCACGACACGCTCGCTAATCCGGTCGATGTGATCACCCGCCTGGCCTGATGCCCGTTGCCGGTTAATCTTTTAAAAAGATAATGCTGCCTTATTTTAAGGCAGCCTGTCTTTTCATAAGGTGTAATGCGTGACAGTCATGAAAGTCATGCCGCCGAGCACGGAGACGCCCCCGCTCTTTCCGGAACCATAAATCTCTTTTACGCTCAGGCTGGGAATAGAACTTGCCTCACTAAAAGGGCAGGAATAAAATCTATCTACTAGTAGATTATATGAGGTTTTTATGACAACCATGACGCGGGAACGCCTTCTCAACGAGGCGGAAAACTTGATGCGGGCAAAAGGCTACTCGGCATTCAGCTATGCCGACCTGTCGAAAATTGTCGGTATTACAAAAGCCAGTATTCACCATCATTTTCCGACAAAGGATATTTTAGGTGAACAGGTCGTAGTACAGGCATTCTCCGACACGCAGAGACAGTTTGAGCAAATTGAAGCCACTGAGAAATTAGCAGAAAAGAGGATCGCGGCTTACGTCGGTCTTTTTTTACAAAGCTACAGGGCTTCCCTATTGCCGCTGTGCTGTGCGCTTTCTGCCGATACGGCCAATTTGCCACCAAATGTTACCGAACAGACGTCACGCTACTTCGATATGCAAATCGCCTGGCTCACGAAAATCGTTCAGGGCGGGGTCGACGCAGGCGAATTTTTCCCCCACACCGCCCCCTCAGACATGGCACTGATCATCATCAATCTGTGTGAAGGTGCCAGCGTTGTTGCCCGTGCAACGGCCAGACCCGAAGTATTCTGCAACAACATTAAGTACATAAATTTGCTCCTTAATCCTCTTTCTTCCGGAGAATAAAATCATGTTAGACTGGAATAATTACCGCACAGATTTAATGCAGCGCCTAGGTGAACTCGGTAAGCTGACCCCGGACACCATGAAAGGCGTGGTTGCTCTGGGAAATGCAGGCAATAAAACTGACCTTCTGGGTGCTAAAGTTCGCGAGCTTATCGCACTGGCATGTGCAGTCACCACACGCTGCGACGGCTGCATTGCCTTCCACGCAGACGCCGCTGTAAAAGCCGGCGCAACGGACGCGGAAATAGCTGAAGCACTTGGCGTGGCGATCAACCTCAACGCGGGTGCGGCTGTGATTTATTCAGCACGTACTCTCGATGCAGTGAGCCAGGCTCGCAGCTAAACATGAGTGTAATAAAGGGCATTACTGCCCTTTTTTTATTTCTGCAATCGCCTGAACGTATACCGCAGAAGGTTTCACGCCGGGGATGCGTTTTACCAATTGCCCCTCATGAAATATCAGCACCGACGGCAGTCCCCATATTTCGTATTTAGTCGTCAGAACAGGTGCCTGATCAACATTAACCTTCCCTATCTGGATATCATCCTCGAGTCGTTCTACAAACTTGCTGAACATTTCTTCACTCGCCCGACAGGGCGGACACCAGGGCGCAGAAAAACGCACCACGGATATCCCCTCGTACCCTTCTATATCCCGGAAATTGTCTTCGTTATAAGACGTTAACTTACGCATATCGATGACCTCATTAATTGGACGGGCGTTTAAACAGGTGCCTGTTGCGTTAAACAACGAAATATCTTGCTTCACTCATTGACCTACCTACTAGATGGTTGGTATAGTGACACCTATCCGATGTTTACGCAACTTCCATGCGATGACGTTCGCTCTGTGAATCTGCCTGACGTTGTCATTCCCCCCGGGGTAAACCCTTTTTGTCTTTGTGAGGTACACGATGAGTAAGCTGTTCACTCCCTACAATCTGTCTGGCATATCGTTAAAAAATCGCGTGGTCATGGCACCAATGACCCGTACCCGCACGATGAATGACGTGCCGGACGAGGTCGTGGCGTTGTATTACGCACAGCGCGCTTCTGCCGGTCTGCTCATCACGGAAGGTATGCCCGTTTCAGAAGAAGGACGCGGCTATCTCTATACGCCGGGAATTTACAACGACGCACATGTTCACGGCTGGCGTAAGGTCACGGAGGCCGTTCACGCTAAAGGTGGACGCATTTTCGCCCAACTGTGGCATGTTGGCAGGATGTCTCACGTCTCCTTGCAAGCGGGTCATATTGCACCGGTGTCAGCAGGCACGGTTCAGGCTGTCAACACGACCGTGTTTGCACTGACCGAATCCGGTGAGCCGGGCCCGGTAGTGCCAAGCCAGCCGCGCGCGCTGGAAACCCATGAAGTGAAACGTATCACCGCCGACTTTGTGCATTCCGCCCGTCTTGCGATGGAAGCCGGCTTCGACGGCGTGGAAATCATGGCGGCTAACGGATTCATCTTTGACCAGTTCCTCAGCAGCGAACTAAACACCCGTACTGATGAATACGGTGGTTCCGTCGAAAATCGTCAGCGCTTCCTGCTTGAAACTATTGACGCCGTTGCTGCTGCAGTTGGTAACAGCCACGTTGCCGTGCGCCTGTCTCCGTTCGGCCGTATTTATGACCTCGCGCCGTATGAAGGTGAAGAGCAAACCTGGGCAACCATCACAGACGCTCTCGGCCAGCGCGAACTGGCCTACGTGCACCTTTACTATCAGCCGGTGTACACCAAAGCACCGTTACCGGAAGGATTCCGCCGCCGTTTCCGCAACACCTTCAAAGGCACCATCATTGCTGCAGGGGGGTTCACCCGCGACATCGCCGATCAGGCGCTTGAGGCTGACGAGCTGGATTTAGTGGCGTTTGGTGTGCCTTACATTGCCAATCCAGATCTGGTCGAAAGAATGCAAAACGGCTGGCCACTGGCTGAAAGTGACCGTACCACCTACTACGGCGTCAGCGGTTCGCCGGAAAAAGGCTATACCGATTATCCGGTCTGGCAGGCTCAATAAATATGACGCGGGCACAGCTCTCCGTTCAGTGAGAGTGCGTGCCCCACGGTCTATGAGGAATTTATTATGCAAACCTTAAAACCTACCCTCACCATTGATATCTGGTCAGATTTAGTCTGCCCGTGGTGCTGGATCGCTAAAAAAAGATTTGAACAGGGTCTGAACAGTTTTGAATTTCGCGATCAGGTAGTGATCCGTCATCACAGCTATCGACTGGCCGGCGGAACCCCAACAATGCCTTTTAAGGATGCCATCGCGAAGAAGTTAGGCAGCCAGCATTCGGCAGAACTGATGATGAATCAGGTGGGTACCGCAGGTAAATCTGAAGGCCTCATCTACAACTTCGACAGCATGATGTTTGGTGACACCGAAGATGCACACGCTATCCTGACCGCGGCGCGCAAAGCCGGCATTGCAGATGCCGTCGAAGAACGTTTTTATCGTGGCAGTATCACGGAGGGTCGCTCTCTTTTCGATCGTCAGGAGCTGGTTGCACTGGCCGTTGAAGCGGGTATGGAAAAAAATGATGCGGAAGATGCACTTGAAAATGACGCCTTGAGGGCCTCTGTTGCTGAAGATGAAGCCCACGCACGCTCAATTGGCGTCAGTGGTGTTCCCGTCTTCGTGATGAATGAAAAATACGCTATAAGCGGCGCTCAGGGCGCAGACAACTTTTTGAATGCGTTGCGTCAGGTCTGGGATGAACAGCAAACCGAGCTTTTAGTGACAGCGGGTCAGACCTGCGGAACTGAAGGGTGCAGTATCTAAACGTTCCACCGCCGGCACTGATCGTGCCGGTCACTT
The DNA here is from genome assembly GCF_057290995.1 of Rahnella sp. 1L-D-7-B-C2. NCBI lineage: Bacteria > Pseudomonadati > Pseudomonadota > Gammaproteobacteria > Enterobacterales > Yersiniaceae > Rahnella > Rahnella sp. 1L-D-7-B-C2. The sequence goes on from NZ_JBXAVQ010000015.1 coordinate 56,484, forward strand.
CTCACCTGCAAAATTACGGAGTCTGAAATGAGTGAATTTTTCAAAGGTAAAAAGCTGCTCGTCGTCGGCGGAACCAGCGGCATGGGGCTGGCCGTCGCGCGCATGGTACTCGAAGCAGGCGGTAGCGTTGTTCTGACCGGGAATAAAAAAGAGAAAGCGGATACAGTTCAGAAAGAGCTGAGCACGCTGGGTTCGGTTGCCGTTATTGCAGCAAACTTGATGACCGAAGAAGGCATGGAAACTATCCGTCAGGAAATTAATGCTCACCATCGCGACATCAGCCTGATGGTGAATGCCGCCGGAATTTTCATGCCTAAAGGCTTCACCGAGCACAACTTTGCCGATTACGACATGTATCTTTCGCTGAACCGCGCTACGTTCTTCATCACTCAGGATGTCGTGAAGAACATGCTGGCCGCGAAGTTGGAAGGATCTATCGTCAACGTTGGGTCGATTGGGGCACAGGCAGCGCTGGGTGATTCACCGTCCTCTGCCTATTCCATGGCAAAAGCGGGTCTGCATGCCCTGACGCGTAATCTGGCGATCGAATTAGCCAGCGCCGGTATTCGAGTCAACGCTGTATCCCCGGGGATTGTGCATACGCCGATATATGAAGGGTTTATGGATAAAGCCGACATTGCTGATGCGATGAAGTCTCTGAACGACTTCCATCCGCTGGGCCGCGTCGGGACGGCTGAGGATGTTGCTAATACCATCCTGTTCCTGCTGTCTGATAAAACATCATGGGTCACCGGTGCTATCTGGGACGTCGATGCCGGCATCATGGCCGTCAGACGCTAATCACCGCACATTGGTATCAGCCGCTCCTCTCGGGCGGCATTTTCTTTTGCTGATATTAATGTCTTTTGCCGGTCTCACTAAGATACTCTCCGCCTTAACACCCATGTTTAATAGTTCTCCGCCCCCATCGACAGCGCCCTTTCAGGCCTTCCATCGCATATGGGAAGTGTTTTTTGTTTGAAAGGCTTACGTTTATTTCCTGACAAACAAAGATGCCGCAGCCATAAAAACTATCTGCAATCCTATAATTTTCAAATACCTTTATCTTAATTAACAAACGCACCCGTAAGGGAAAGCTATGTTTAACCATATTCTGGTCGGTTCCAATGATATTCATCGTCCACAAAGCTTTTATGACGCTGTCCTGGCGTGCTCGGGGTCGGTGAACCTGGGGTCTGCTTGGAAAACGGAAAATATACTGCGTTAAGGCCGTTTCTTAAGCAGAAATGACAGGCAGCTCTGAGCGATAAGCGGACATCAGGATCGCGCCAAAAATCAGATGGCTGCCGTGCTGAAACATAAAACGAAATAGATGACGCATACTTTCCCTGTGTACTGGATCTTATCCCGTAAAGCCGGCTGCGCCGCACTTCTTTCAGATGTCATAAGACGGGCCTGAAAGCCAGGCCCGTGCGCTTCAACGCAGCATCAGCAGAGCCTGCCGACTTTCTGACAGCATCTCCGCGGTGTGGCTGCCGATAAAGAAACGGCGCAGCGGTGAATGGCCATAAGCCCCCATCACCGTCAGGTCGATGCCATTCTCATCGGCATACCGGCATAAGGCGCCGGTGACAGATTTATCCTCCAGTAGCTGGGCTTCCGTGACGATACCAGCCTCCTGCAGGATCGCCTGCGCATCATGCAACGCCGACGCTTTGCCGTTAACCATGACCAGATGACAGGTCATGCCGTTCAGAAGCGGGCTGACGGTGAGGCGCATCAGGTTTTCCCGACTCGCCTCACTGCCGTCATACGCAAATATGACCCGTGACGGCGTCGAAAAGGTTTCCGGCACGACCAGCACCGGCCGCTTCTGCAGCCGGATGACACTTTCCAGGTGGCTGCCAACCGGATTCCAGGAGCCTCTGCGGCCCAGCACCATCAGGCGGATATCGCCAAGCTCTGCCAGGATCTCATCCAGCGCGCCGTGCTTTTGCATCAGCTGGGCCTCCGGCTGCCCGGCCTGCTTCAGCAGCGCCGCACAGTCAGTCAGCACTGCCTTTCCCTGTGCCATCATCAGTCGGCTACGCTCGCCCTCGATGCGGACCAGCTCTTCAGTCAGCTGCTCCCGGCTGTCGATGCCGATGATGCCGGTCAGGTCGGACACGGCGGGAGGGTCATTTTTTTCCAGCACATGCATCAGGGCAAGCGGCACGTCCAGCTTATCGGCCGCCCAGGCCGCATACTCACAAACCGCGCGGGTTGACGGCGAGCCGTCCACGCAGGCAATAACGGTATTATTCATGTTGAATTCTCCTGTGAATCAATGGCCGCCCATAAGCTTTTCAACTTCTTCGGGTTTGTCATGAACGCCAAAGCGGTCAACGATAGTGCGGGTCGCGTCGTTCATGCCCCTGATTTCCACCTCCGTACCTTCACGGCGGAACTTGATCACGATACGGTCCAGCGCGCTGACCGACGTAATGTCCCAGAAGTGGGCGTGCGTCACGTCGATCACTACGCGCTCCAGCGCCTCGCGGAAGTCGAAATGACTGGTAAACCGGTCAGACGAGGCAAAGAAAACCTGGCCGGTCACGGTGTAGGTACGGGTATCTCCCTTCAGCTCAGAGGAGACAGCCATGAAGCGGGCGACCTTGGTGGCGAAGTTCAGCGCTGCAATCAGCACGCCGGTCAGCACGCCAAATGCCAGATTATGCGTGGCCACCACCACCACCACGGTTGCGAGCATTACCACGCTGGTTGAGAGCGGATGGGAGCGCAGGTTGCTGATGGAGCGCCAGGAGAAGGTGCCGATGGAGACCATAATCATCACCGCAACCAGGGCCGCCATCGGTATCTGTGATACCCATTGGCGCAGGAATACAACCATTAATAGCAGCACAACGCCCGCCGTGAGCGTGGAAAGACGCCCGCGTCCGCCGGATTTCACGTTAATCACCGACTGACCAATCATCGCGCAGCCCGCCATGCCGCCGATGAACGAGGTGCAGATATTGGCAATACCCTGCGCCTTGCACTCGCGGTTCTTGTCGCTCGGCGTGTCGGTCATGTCGTCCACGATGGTCGCGGTCATCATCGACTCCAGCAGCCCCACCACGGCAAGCCCGGCGGAATACGGCAGAATAATCAGCAGCGTGTCTAGGTTAAACGGGATGTCCGGAATGAGGAATACCGGCAGGCTGTCCGGCAGCTTGCCCATGTCACCCACGGTGCGCACGTCGAGGTGCAGCCACATGGAAATCGCGGTCAGCACAATGATGCAGACCAGGGGGGAGGGAATGGTTTTATTCAGATACGGGAAGAGATAAATGATTCCAAGACCGGCAGCCGTGAGCGCATATACGTGCCAGGTGACGTTGGTGAGTTCCGGCAGCTGCGCCATAAATATGAGTATCGCCAGCGCATTCACGAAGCCGGTCACCACCGAACGGGACACGTAGCGCATCAGGCTGCCGAGCTTCAGATAACCGGCCGCGAGCTGGAACAGACCGGTAAGCACGGAGGCGGCGAGCAGATACTGCAGCCCGTGGTCTTTCACAAGCGTGACCATCAGCAGTGCCATCGCACCGGTGGAGGAGGAAATCATCGCCGGGCGGCCACCAAAGAAGGCCATGACGATAGGGATACAGAACGCGGAGTAGAGACCGACCTGCGGATCTACGCCAGCGATGATGGAAAAGGCGATCGCTTCCGGAATAAGCGCGAGCGCGACCACAATACCGGCAAGGACGTCACCACGGACGTTACCCAGCCAGTCCTTACGCGTCGAGGACAGCAACATAGTAGTTTCTCAGTTTTTGAATACAGTCAGCCCGTGAGGGCAAAATTTATGTACGAAAAAGCACATCCGCAGACGGGATGCTTATGAGTGCGCGACTGAGGTTACTCAGTGCGACAGAGAGGGGGGACGACTTATGGTGGCGTAATACGCATGATGGTTTTTTATAACTCCTTTACGGGGGGCTTATGCACCTTAAGGAACCAGGAAGACCGGCTGTAAAGGATTTCAGCACTGATCATGAATGCCTGCCGGGCAGATAAGAATCAGAACTTACCCCGGCAAAAGGCCTTTTTACTCTACACGAAACTTAAACGGGGTCAATGCGCGGAAGATAGCGGATGCCCGCAGAGTATGCTGTCATCGGTATAAATCAGCTCCATTTGGCTTCCTTTTGCCGGATATTTTCCCTAAGGCTGACAGAATGCATGCGGGCATTGAAGTTTAGCGCTGCTCAGACGTCCGCTTTTGGCACACAGCAGACAAACACGTGACGCTGAAGGTCTGCTGAGAGCGAAGAGCGGACATACCACCACATCATGCATTTGTGCCGAAAGTAACTTTTGCTATTTGTAGTCTCTAAGTGCCAGCCGGAGATGATGAGCGATAAAGTCGGCTTTAAGAGTACTATAGAGAGGAATATTATCCTCACTTGCCAGTGCTGCAGCATGCTTTATCTCAGCATACTCATCAGCTTCTTTCTTGTTTTTTCTCAAATAATCGCGGAACGCCAGATGTTTTACTATTTGAGGATTGCCTACACCAAAAGCATGAACGTGATGACTACGGTGCTCTTCTCCTTTAGTGAAATATCTTCGATTTGAAATTCCATTTTCACCACGAACGTAGTATCCGGCACGCTCCATTGCAAAGTTTAATTTATCCAGCTCATCCAGATCATATACCTCCAGCAATATATCTATGATTGGTTTTGCTGATAGCCCCGGTATAGACGTACTGCCAATATGATGAACCTGTGAAATTACCTTCCCCAGCGTGTTCTGTAATAAGCCCCTTTCAGCCTCATATCGGGTATGCCATTGCTCTTCATACTCCACAACAATGATCCTACGCATTTTTTACTCCGGTTAACTTCTTTGAGGTTTTACTAAACCATCATTTATGTTGATAGCATGATTTGATGTCCGCTTCTGGCACAGAGCGGCTGTTAAATCACGTTCGATCTTATGCCAAGGTTCCTCGGGTGAACGATGATATTCTTGCTGGATATACTCAAGTAAAATGCGAAAGGGAAGTCAAATCTGATGGAATTATGCACATAGAAAATGCATCTTTCAGGATGCTGGGAAAAATTACCGAACAAGCAGATTCAGCCAATCTGGGTCCTCAATTTTACGGGAATAGGGCAGTATCGTACGATTAATCAGCTCAAAGAATTCTGACTCCTCCATCCTTGCTGCTTCGCTTGTGCCTGGTCCCTCCCATTCATCAAAGAGATGCCAGTATAGCGATTTCAGGGTATCGACGACCGCAGCGAAAATCTTTACGTCAGGTTCAAGCCAATGACACACCAGAAAATACATTTTCTGTTCTGCATCATGGATGGACGCACACTGGGAAAGTTGACGCACAAACAGCTTAATCCAGACCAATGCTGCTGTTTTTAGCGGTGGCAGATCTATCCGCTGCTCTGCCATGTACCGTGAGATAAATAATTCAACCTCGGTCCGCTCAGGTTGGTTATCAAGCCCCAGTGAAGCGAGAATTAAAAGAGTCTCTGAATCATTTCCTTCGGTGATTTGGTCTTCAGCCCATGCAATGAACAGGCGGTCCAGATCATTGTGGAGAAAGTGATATTTCCGGGAAAAAACAAGCAACCCTAGTAGGTCATTGAGTGTGTATAGAGACGGCATCTGATAATCCCTTACCTGTATTTTTTTCATGAACTCTGACAGTGATAATTTCTGAGTACGTCATGAACTGAACGGTGAGTCTGTGTAACCGAATGAAACTCCAATTAACCTTCATTTTATCTTACCTATTGATATAAATTCTCTAAAGTGTAGTGGAATACCGATTTTGGCCACATAAGTAGAATCGTGAAATGTCCGCGCCTGGCACAAAGCGGACCGTCATACCAGCTTAAGTCACTGGCTTAGCATAGGATATTTTCCGTTTTCTAAGCGGCCCCCAACCTACACTGGATGTCAATGCAACTGGGCATGTCCGGCTTTTCTAACACGACGATGGCAACATGTTCTGCACCACTCAGCCAATCAATGATGAGCCTGCATTCATTGCCAATGGAGGAACGACCGCTTTCAAATGCAGCTCTCAGGAGCAGGCATTAACTTTCCACAGGGTTGCACTCGCTCACGGAGGCACCACTATCGAAGACGCTCCTATCGTGCGGGTAAGCCCAATTAGATCGGTCTTTTTAGCGTATGTACGCGATCCTGACGGCAATAAGCTCTGTGCCATCCACCGTTAAGCCACCGTAAAAATCGTGAGCCGTGGCCAGTTTTGTTGAAGGGTCAACGAAGCCTTGCTCGAGGATTGGCGTTTTGTTTTTTGGTGAGGCGACGTGGAAATCAACGGTGATACTCAGGCGGTCAGTGTTGTCTCCAGCCAAGGAGTCATTCGTTATTGACGCCTGAGATTCGCTAATTTTTATGCTCTCGGTACAAGGTGTAATGCCGGTTCAGGTTGAATACTGACAGTCCAAAAACGGCCTGTGAGAAAGGCTACACCCTATGGGGAACCGGCGTTCGCAACACCTGTGAGATTCGTTGCAGCCCACCAGCCAGCATAGCCCGCGGGCACGCCAGATTTAACCGAATATATCCGTCCCCGTTGTCGACAAACAGCAAGCCGCCCTCAAGAAGCACCCCTGACTCGCGGGCAAAATATAGTGATAAATCCTCACCGGCGCTGTCGGGCAGATAGTAACTCATGTCTACCCAGGCCAGGTAAGTTCCTTCGGGGATCGAAAAGTTGGTTTCGGGTAAATTGCGTTTGAGATAGTCGTGCAGGTATTGGAAATTCCCGTCAACGTATTCCCTCAGCTGGATAAGCCAGTCATCACATTCACTCCACGCCGCTTTGTTTGCCGCCAGGCTCAGCGGGGAGATGAACTCGTCGTGCCTGAGACGCCAGGCGTTTCTGACAACGGCATCGGGAATAACAATATTTGCCAACAAATTCCCCGCCAGATTAAATGTTTTACTCGAGGACATGCAGGTAATGATGCGTCGGGAATCAGGGAAAAGAGAGGCGGCCGGTGTATGGACGATACCACTTCGGGACAGATCGCAGTGAATTTCATCTGATATCACCCAAATGTCGTTGGCCAGGCAAATTTCAATAATCCGCTGGAGTTCATCAGGCCGCCAGACCCGCCCGGTCGGGTTATGAGGATTACACAGGAAAAGGATTTTTACGCCTAAATCGGCCTGACCGGCTTTGCGTGTAAAGTCTTCCCAATCAGGTTCCCAGCCATCGGCTGACTTTTTTAACGCCGAGTACAACACGCGCCGTTGACTGTATTCACCCGCTTTTTTAAAAGGGCCATACGAAGGCGTCATGATAAGGATACTGTCATTCTGGTCGGTCAGAAGAGGGACGAGACGGTTGAGCGCGGGAATAATGCCTGGAGACAGCACAATGTCTTCCGTTTTGAAACGATAGCCATATTGTCGCTCACACCATCTTCCAAAAATATCATAGTAATCAGCGTTATAAATTTTAGTGTAGCCAAGTATTTTTTTATCCAGACGGTCCCTGATAGCCTGAAGAACCGGCTCTGGTGTGGCAAAGGCCATGTCAGCAACCCACAGGTTGATTAATCCTTCTGCCGGATACCGCATCGCAAATTCGGACTGTCCCGCAAACAAGTATTCCCGCCAGCCGTCCACGGTCAGACTGTCTGTTTTCTCTCTGCTCACGTATTCATCAAAATCATATTTCATTTCATGAACCTGCCTTAGGTGAAGTATGAAACGTTGACCTCAGTATTCCTTCCGGTCTGATAGCGAATCGGCATAAGAGGCACGCTTGTTGAACATAAGCGTGCCATTCCAACCGCATGAATTAATTGTCGTGTTTATGCTTGTTCACCTTAGCCATCGGGCGACGGGTGTTTGCCTTTTCCCGCGTCACCATTACGATGCCAGCCAGCACGGCCAGAGCAGAAAATACCGTTCTGACCGTCAGGGATTCACCCAGAAATATGACTCCCCCTAACATGGCCAAACAGGGAACACTGAGCTGAAGGGTACTGGCGGTGATAGATCCAAGAGAGGGTAAAAGGGTGTACCAAAGCACATAGGCACCTGCTGAGGCGACGGCGCCGGACAGTAATGACAAACCAATGCCCGTGGCATCGTAATGACCATGCTTCATAAACAGCATTGAAAGAACGAGAGCCATGGGCGCGGCGAAAACAAAATTTGCCGCTGTTGATGCCCCGGCGGCTTGACCCGCCTTCCCCTTGATCGAATAGGCTGCCCAGGCTAATCCGGCGACGAGCATCAGAAGCGCACTATAAAGCGGCGGTGCTTTGGCACCGGGTAACAGGAGGGCAGCAATTCCCGCCAGGGCGAGAACAAGACCGCATGCCCGCATCACGGAGAGTGATTCCCCTTTAAATAATCCATGGGTCACCATCGCAAACTGCACGGCACCAAAAAGCAGCAGCGCACCGGCCCCGGTATCGAGGTGGATGTAAGCGACAGAGAACAGCACCGCGTACACCATCAGATAAAACCCGCTCAGTGGCCGCCAAAGCGATAAAGTCGTCCTTGTATGATAAAACAGGAAAGGTATCAGGACGCATGCACCACTGGCCAGCCTGAGGCTACTGAATGAAAAGGGATCTATGTGACCTCCTTTAAGTGCCAGGCGACAGAGAATGGAGTTTGCCGCAAAGGCCAGCATCGCAAGGGATATTTTAAGAATGAGCGTGCATTTGGCCATTCAGTGAGTCCTCATAAAATTCTTGTAAACTACCATCTAGTTGGTAGCATAGTGTAAATGATACTCCAATAGAAAGCACAATATTCAGCATTCATGCCGGATGGTGATGACGGACAATTATCATAAATCTCCATTTCACGTCCTAAGGGCACGGATGAAAACGCGATATTCAACATGCGATGCGGGAGATTGCTTTCTACTACGTTGAAAATACATGACACCAATTTAAGGCACCGGAATACCCCATGAAAAAACTCAAATTCACGTTCAAAAATGCGGCAGGTGAGGAACTGGCGGGATTGCTTGAACTTCCTGAAAATCCTAGAGCTTTTGCGCTGTTAGCCCATTGTTTTACTTGCGGTAAAGACCTCAAGGGCGCGGCTCGCATTGCACGAAAACTGACAGAGAACGGGATCGCCGTTCTTCGATTTGATTTCACCGGTCTGGGAAACAGCGAAGGTGATTTTTCAAACACCAACTTCTCATCCAATATTTCGGACCTGCTTTGTGCGGTAGATTATCTTCGACGACAGTATGAGGCGCCCTCTTTACTCATCGGCCATAGCCTGGGCGGATCGGCTATCCTTTCCATCGCAGGCGAAGTCCCTGAAGCAAAGGCCGTTGTCACCATCGGCTCACCCGGCGAGCTGAAGCACGTACAGCGCCTGTTCAAGGACAGTATTGAAGACATTAATCATCATGGAGCCTATCCGGTTGAGTTGGCCGGACGGGTATTTACGCTGAAGAAACAGATGCTGGAGAATATTCAGGAACACAAAATCGCCCATAAGGTGTTCACTATGAACAAACCGCTGCTGATTTTCCATGCGCCTGAAGACGACACAGTGTTAATTGAACAAGCCGAAAAGATATTCAAGGCAGCAAAACATCCTAAGAGTTTCATTTCATTAGGTAAGGCGGATCATCTGCTGACGCATGCTCAGGATGCTGAATACGTTGCTGATGTCATTTTATCGTGGAGTGAGTGTTATCTTTAAATACGGATGCTACTTGATAAACGCAAATAGATTAGGAAGAACACTGTCTCAGTCACCTGTAATGCATATATTTCGCGCATTTAATACAGCAACAGATACGGTATGAATAAGTGTCTTAATCAGAGCATATTTCGCAGATAGTAAGTGTCTCTCAGACAATCATATGGAGAAAATAATTTCCCAGTAGAGCCCTCGAAAGTCGCGTGTCCACTATTGATGGGTAAGATCAAACTGACCCAGACCTTCACTGTGGAACACCGGCTCCCGCCTAACCAACTACCGGCGCACTTGAACCTCGACAACGGCTCTCTGCAGTTCTTAGTGCTCAAAACCCTAGAGCCTTACTGGGGTCTGGATGCAGAGAACTACTGAACGCAGTTGAGCGGCCCTAATTTTCGGCATGCCCAGCAATGCTGCCACGGCGGATAACATCAGCTTCCGTTTAGGCCTTTTTTAAATAATGCCAGCTCTGATTAAAACTGAAACTATGCCGAAGACTAGAAGATGTCCGCAGTACAGCCAATAGAAAGTTTGTCGAGGTAAAAAGCGTTTCTCTATCTTATTAGTGTTATCCGTTAAAGCTAGCATAAATAACGGTAAAAACAGCGTGGGAATAATTGCGAAAATGACCACTTTTAGCAGCGATGCAACCATTAAAGATGCAGCATTTAAACTGATCAGTGATAAAAGCCAAACAAGTAATAACGTCGTTCCTGGCGTAACGCTGGCTAACATCAGAACGGAGAACAATACAAATGTAATGCCCGCTAAGCCATAACTGGCAATTGAGAGTGGCCATGCAAAGATTGCGATAAGCAGAATGCTTTTCATCCAGCAATAATTTGTCCGGGGATAGACCCAGGCGACCAGTTGGCTGCACACGGCAAAGACAAACAAAATGTTCAATGCAAACCAGGGCTGATGGCCATGAAAAGCAAAGGCAAAAAAAGGCTGGGTAATAGTAGCCCACTTCCATTGCCGATTCGCTAGTTCCTGAGCACGCGTGGGTTGTTTTACCATATTGAAAGCAAAGATAAGCGCAAAAAGCGGCATGGCCATACGGCCGGCGGCGTAAAGTATAGGGCTCGAGGGCGACAACAGAATATCATTTGCATGGTCGACCAGCATGGCAACCAGAGCCACACATTTCAGCACATCCATGTTGAAGGGTGACATTCTGTCAAAATAACCTGATACCGCCCTCAACTGCCCGATCAGCATCTATTCACCCTCTTCACGTTTTTTCTTACATACTCGGTTTACAGTACTTAATGAAGCACCACTCATTCGAGAAACATCTGCCAGGCTTTTTCCACTTTCTCGTAATGTTAGAATTAGCATATGCAAAGACTGGTTGGCCCTTCTCCCATGAAACTTGCCCTCAGCTTTTGCTTTTTCAATACCCTCTTTTTGTCGCCGGCGCCTGTCTTCGTAGTCCTTTCTTGCAATTGCGGCCAACATATCCAACATCATGCCATTGATGGCCCTGAGCATTGCTCCGGTGAAGTCGCTCCCGCCCTTCCCACTCAAAGCCATATGGCTTGTCGGTAAGTCTAAACTCACTACTGCCAGCTGCTTCTCATTGATGATGGCTTTCAACGTTCCCCAGTCTTCCTCGGATAAGCGTGAAAGCCTATCAACCTGCTCAATGAGGATCACATCCCCTTTATCTGCCTCGTCTAACAGCCTTATTAACTCAGGACGCTGGAGTGACGCACCGGACTCATTCTCTATGTACCAGGCTGCAACACGATATCCGTTATCTTCCGCAAAGGATTTCATCCGCTTTTGCGCCCGTTTGGCATCCTGGCTTTTTGTTGAAGCCCGGAGATAGCCGAAAATATACATATATACCCCTTAGTGTGTCATTAAGGTTATATCACAATAATCGGTGTCATTTATGTAGTGTCTTTAATCAAATTTAGCTATGATTAGTATCATGTCATTTGGGTATACATTTAAAAGTGTAATTATATACAGCACTTAATTCAGCGGGGTTATTATGAGCGCAGCATGGTATTTGCTTTATTGTAAAAGTGGTCAGTCCAGTAGAGCACAGGCACATTTAACAAATCAGAGTGTGCATTGTTTCAATCCGGTGATTGAGGGTCAACTCCTGGTAAAGGGGAAAATCAAACACGGCGTCGAGCAACTCTTCCCAAATTACATGTTCGTGAAATTTGACCCTGAGATCATCCATACGACCACTCTCGCAGCAACTAGAGGCGTTAGTCACTTTGTTCGCTTTGGTAATAAGTTGGCGAATCTTACCGATAGCTTTATGGCCGAGTTAATGGAACGCATTCCTGGGCATCAAAGCAGTGAGGGTTTTGGGATTCAAAACGGCGACAAAGTGTTGCTGACTGAAGGAAATTTTGAAGGGCTGGAAGCCATATTCCAGGAAGTAGATGGAGAATCTCGTTCTATGCTGCTTTTGAAATTGGTGAACCAAAGCGTTCTTCAATCTGTACCAAATAAGCATTTTTCAAAAATTAACTAAAATATCTTCTGATTTAATAAATAAGAAGGTCATCTGCATTATAGTTTGCTGAGAGTTCTGAGCATTTGATTTTCCTCCAAACGGCACGATGTCGCGAACCTAGAGAATGTTTGCACTGGAAGCGTCAGACCCTATATCCAAACTTCATGATTTAATTGTGACGTTAACAGCCAGGAGTTGAGAAAGGCGTAGCGTGAGATATGGCGGCGAACCACACACGCAGCACAAGGGGGAGGCGCGTTTTATTGCGAAATGATGATAAGATGCAAAAAAAAAACCGGGCGAAAAAGTGGCAAAGTATCAGATTGATTCTGTCCAGAATTGGGCACCATTTGAACATGCGGGCATAACTTACTCTCTCAACCATCTAGATGCTCATGATATTACGTACAAAGGAGAAAAGGCTGACTATAAATTTGTTGTCACTTATGGCCTGCATTGCTTTGCCAAAGATCTAACGAACTGGAATATTCCCGTCGTCTATCGGGATGGTCGTGAAGCTAAGAATGTTTGTATGGAGCGCTATGAAGCGTCAAAGCATATTCGCCAGATCCTCCATCAATTGCCCGCCATGAGCATTTATCAAACAACGGCAGAAAAGTATTTTACTCTTCACATGATGAACAGCGCTACCCAGCAGGTTGAACCATATAAGATTTGCATCGCGTTCTTCAAAGAAAAACGTCTTTTACGCATGCATATCCTTTCGGCTTTCTTCGCACGGACAGGGCCAGGTTCGGAAGGCGAAGCAATTCCAAATAAATCAGTAAGTTTGTTTAAAGTCGCAAAAGATACAGCTGAGAAACCAAGGAATGGGGCAATACCAAAAGAAGTAAGGAATCGTTAGGTGGCGGCCCCCTTTCGGGGGCCTCAGCTGCCAGAACATGCCTGACAGGGCAGAACACTGTTGCCTCGGACTGGCCGAACCGGTTACCCGGCAGTGGGAAGCGATCCATTTCTGAATCTCTGTAACCTTCCATAGAAATATTATCAGCCTAATATTGGCACATGTCAACAGGTGGCAACCGCTTGCGGCTCTAGCGTCCAGCGAAATTAGTGACCTTTTTGTCACTTACTGAGAGATTAAATTGCTTCTACGCTGTCTTGATTTAATGTTCACAGTGCCGCATATTTGGTTGATTAGTGAGCTAGGCGTACAATGAACTCGGGTCTCTCAGACAGCTCACCCTCACCAAAGAAAGAAAAGATTTTCTTCATGTTCAAAATTTTTTGTTATCAGAAAGCTGTCTTGCCTTAAACGTTTTCCCTACGGCATCGACAAATTCCCTTATGTCCAGATCCTTCCTTTAAGTCTAATGTCCCTGTATGTACAGGTTCATCATCTTTCGTCACCCTGCATTTCCAGATAATAATCTTTTGTGCTGCTTATTATGCGATCCTGAAATTTTTCGGGTCCCTTTCCAGTAAATCATACATTTCGCACCACTTTAAAGGTCGTTTGTTGCAGAGGATTTTGCGATGACTTTAACGGCTTCCTGGATGGAAAAAGGCCGGCATTCTTTGTTACTAAGTTGGGCTTCATAACAGAGAGTGGTAATCCAGTTACCGTTGATTAAGCGTTTTTCAGACTTAACCGAAAATCCGGTTACCAATCTACCGTTCAATCCCCACCCTGGGCAACTGTCGCAATAGAGAGTAAAGAACACCTTCAGTTCGTCAAAAAATATTCCGTTGGTAATAACACCAGCGTTCCTCACCTCTTCCCGTTTATCTAAGAAATAACTGACAGCAGCTTTTTTCGAAGAAAACTCCTTTAGTCCGATCTTCACTGGCATGGAACGCCCCATAGAACCCCTTTTAAAATACCTATTAATCAATATGATAGCTTATATTTCATTATCGGTTGCAAAGTTTTTTTCAATTCACTATGAGTGCGCCCCAGATCATGGGAAACACCTAAAGCTATTTTACAGCCATTGGTATGGGAAATACCTAAAGTAAGCATATGGAGTGAAGGTATGGGTAATACCTAAAGTTAGTTCTGTTGTTTCATCTTGTTCACGATTGTGAATATAAGCTTCCCTTCATCTGTTTCAGACATCGAAGCCTTGATAGGTGTTGTTTCGGAGATCTTCTTTAAGGCAGGGATGATGAAAGTCCTTTTCATTTCAGCAAAGTTACTCTGCTGAGAGCGTGGCAACTGATAACGTTCTGCAAGCCAGTCAGATGTCGTTACCCAGATCCCGCTGCTTTGGAATTGGCACAAACTTTCGTAAAGGCGGATTACCCGGACACTATTGATCTTCCCGCAGTCATAAAGACTATAGGTCGTGAACTCTCTGGTTAACCCCAGAAGATAAGGCATCACCTTGTAGTTGAACTCCAGTGACCACTGCCCTCGCCCTCTCTTCAATCCAGCTTCAGCAAGCCAAGGCAACTTACGTTGCTCGTACTCACCTTCAGAGAAATAGAAAGTCACTGAAGAGTCAGATAGTACATCAACGCCCTTCTTAACATCGGTACTAGCCGTTGCCTGGCTAACGTTAAAATATTTCTGATAATCGGCAACTTTAATATGGAAAACCCCATCATGTTCATCTTCATGATAGGTCTGCATGAGGCATAACCATAGGACTCGTTTTGCTTGGAGAGATAGGTAGTAAGCCGCCTGCGTAAGCTCGTTCGATTGCGATATTTTTACGTTTCTTTTCGCTTTTGGAAGCGTAACGATTTCAGACATGAGCACCAACTGTGGGGAGTTATATTTTTACCCATAATTGGCTTATTTACACTGCAGGTCAAGCCTATATCCATCAAATAAAACAACTTTAATTTCTTCTCTTGAACTTTAGCCATTTCCCATAGTTACTTTAGCTCTTTCCCATAGTTACTTATGGTGATTCCCATAGGAACTTTGGCTCTTTCCCATAATAACTTTTGGTATTCCCCATATTGACCCACTCTGAGGCCAGATACAGCAAGGCTTACAGAGCAGCTAAAAGGTTTTAAAAAGATTAAAAAAAATAAAAATCCTTTAAAAATATCTCTGTGGATATGTTGATATTGCTGTGTGGGAAATACCTAAAGTTGAACTCCGAGGTGCGGCTGAGATTGAGCTGGAGTACCTATAGTGATTGTTTCGCAACGGCACGTTGCGAATGGAACACTTTTATTGCTGAGAAATTGTCTCAAAAAGGACGGTCTGCCAGGGAAGGGATTCTTAAAATAGTAAGTAAATGGCAATAATGTAAAAACATGAGATGAATTACTGTTAATAATCATGGTGTTGGGAAACACCTAAAGTTTATCGTTGCTCACTTAAGCGTTCTCTACCTGGATAAGGCTTGGATTATCAGTTCTTACATATCCCACTAAAAAAGAAACTGGCCAGTATCTAAAATCTGTTGCAGGCAAAGCTTATGCTTTTGAACGCTCTTCAGTCGGTTCTGAGGACGTTTGAGAATCGCACCATAATCTCGTGCTGTGATGTCCATCACATGCGACCCACGGTCATCTATTGAAGTGGAATACTAAATCTGGCCACCTGAATAGAGGTGATATCATCGCCTCATAGTCAAAACAGGTGACATTATGACCGGACGTAACAGACGTAATTTTAGCCCCGAGTTTCGCCTCGAAGCTGCCCAGCTTGTACTCGATCAGCACTACACCGTTGCCGCCGCTGCAACGGCAATGAATGTCGGTAAATCCACGATGGATAAATGGGTTCGCCAGCTTAAAGAAGAACGCGCAGGGAAATCCCCAAAGGCCTCTCCGATGACGCCTGAGCAACTTCGCATTCGTGAATTAGAAAAACGACTGCAACGTGTTGAAATGGAAAACGATATATTAAAAAAGGCTACCGCGCTCTTGATGTCAGACTCCCTGAACAATTCTCGTTAGTTGAGAAACTCAGGACGCGGTTTCCTGTTGCCTTTATTTGCAATGTGTTCGGGATCCATCGCAGTAGCTATCGGTACTGGCTAAGCCGACCGCAGAAACCTGATGCAAAACACATCATTATACTAAGCCTGGTTCGTGAAGTTTATCATGCCAGTAATGGCTCTGCGGGGGCCCGGAGCATTGCCGATATGGTCAGCGCAAAAGGTGTTCCGTTGAGTCGCTGGCGGGTCAGTAAGATAATGAAAGAGCTGAATATTGTGAGTTGCCAGCAACCGGATCATCGCTACAAAAAAGCCACAAAAGAGCATGTGGATATCCCTAATCATCTGGATCGCCAGTTTGCAGTAACGGAACCTAATCAGACCTGGTGCGGCGACGTGACCTACATCTGGACGGGCAAACGCTGGGCTTATCTGGCGGTTGTTCTGGATTTATTTTCCCGCAAGCCAATAGGCTGGGCGATGTCGTTTTCTCCGGACTCAGGTCTGACAGGAAAAGCATTAACGATGGCCTGGGAAGCCAGGGGGAAACCGGCTGACGTTATGTATCATTCTGACCAGGGAAGTCACTATACCAGCAGGGAATTCAGACGGTTACTGTGGCGTTATCGTATAAAGCAAAGCATGAGTCGCCGTGGAAACTGCTGGGACAACAGCCCAATGGAACGATTTTTTCGCAGCCTGAAATCAGAATGGGTACCGAACTGTGGATACGCTAATTTTAGCGAAGCAAATAGATCAATAACAAATTACATCATTGGTTATTACAGCCAGCTCAGACCCCACCAATATAACGGTGGCTTAACACCCAATGAGTCAGAGCGATTGTTCTGGAAAAACTCTAAAACTGTGGCCAGTTTTTGTTGACCACTTCACTATGTCCAGCAATTCACTATGACTCTGCGAAGAAAAGAGAGTAACTCCATCATTAACTTGGTTCTATTTACCACTCGCTCCAGCCGTTCGCACGAACAAGTATTCTTCCTGTACTCCAACGTTGCTTAGGCATCTTGCTAGGCGCTGCTTCAGGGTTTTAGGCCCCAACATTGCTCTGAGAATTTTTATGTTGTTCAAATCGCCCACACATAACGCTCACCGTTATCGCTTGATTTGAATATCCAATGAGTATTTATTGGATATCTTTTTCATATCATTTGTAATTTAAGAATGTGCATTGTATATTTAATGAATATTCAATGAGTATCTGGAGAAATCACAATGAGTATTGTTGTTATTGCCCATAATAAAGGTGGTGTTGGTAAGACAACTTCTGCCATGAACCTGATTGGTGAAATGAAGCCTGACTTGATCATCGACCTGGATGTTCATGAAAGTCTCAGCGTCATAAACAAAATGAGACCTGACGATAAAATGCTTCCTGTCATTGTATGCAAGGATAAAAAAAATCTGTTGAAAGCAATGAGTGAAGCTGATGATAAAGGCCAGAATATCTTCATTGACTGCGGTGGATTTGATTCTGATTTAACTCAGACGGCTATAAGTCTGGCAGACCTTTTGATAGTTCCAGCCAATGACACGATCACTGAACGTATTGGACTTTTAAGTTTTGATTCATTATTGGCTAAATTGAGCAAAAGCCTTAATAAACAGTTAGACGCAAGGCTGCTTCTTTGCAAGGTTCACCCGAGTCGTAAGAACTTCGAAAAGATCGATGAGTTGCTCGAGAATACACATCACCTGAAACGTCTATCAAACGTAATTTCCTACAGAGCAGGATATACAGAATCTCTTGAGTACGGCCTTGGTGTGACTGAGTCTGTCTCTACGCGCTCCAGCCCAGCGGGTAAAGAGTTGACCTTGCTTGCCAATGAAATTAAATCACTTTTATCTTAATTAATACTCTTTGTATATACATTGAATATTTAAAAGATGTACTTTGAATTTACTATAAATATACGGGTGTAAAGCATGTCCAAACTTCCAAAACGTAATCTTTACGATGTTGCCAACAAAGTCGGCAACGATGCACCTTTAAAATCCACTGCTTCCAGTACAGCAGAAGGTTATAAAGCAAAATCTCTAAGATCCGTACCGATTGCGTTCTTTGAGGCTCATGAGAGACTCAGGAAAGAAGGTAAGACTACTTTGGATATGAGTAGCTATATCATTGAAGCTTTGCGAGAGAAGCTTAAAACCGACGGTGCTATAGATTAATACTGAAATCTTTGGATATTTAATGGATATATATTGTATATCTAAATGATATTTGTTGTATGTCTTTTAGTTTTCTAGATTTTCCTTAAGGACTTAATAAATGAAACAGGTAGAAGTGAACTACTCATTAAATGAGCTTTTAGAACTGCAGAAATCATTTCTTGAAATGCAGGATTTAAAGACTGAATTGGATACTCGAAAAAAAGAGAATGAGTCCAAAAGAAACCCGATTATCAATGAATTACGTGAGATGGCGATTGCGGGAATACAGACAGGTTTAGAGAATGTTTTTGGGGGGAAATTCGAGCCTGCCAGTGATTCAGAGAATGTTTTAAATGTGGGTTTGATTGACGTTGCAATCACCTTCAATGAAGAAAGTAATAAAAGTATAAAAATTGATTGCAAACACAAACTATCCTCCCAGACTAAGTCATTAACTGCTGCGCTAGTTGTTTCAGATAAAAGAACTTTCAGGAGCGATGTGAATATCGATGTTCGGGTTTTTGAAAACGCGGCTTTCGAAAAATGCCATGAGGAGATGAAAAGAAGAATTGCGAGTCTCCGTGAATCCGTGGATGCAGAAGAGTATGTGGAACCCAAGATCCTTAGGTATACGTTAAACGAAAACGTACAAATGCCTGAACGGCACTCTGCAGAAGATATCCCAGAATTAGTGGCGAAAATCCTTGAGATAGGGTTTAGAGGAACGACTATGGTAGGTCATTAAATGTTCTAAGGTAGCGGCTAAGGCGAAATTATCTGATCATTATTAATTTACTTCCCAGTCATATTCATAAGATATCTAATGGGTATCTTCTAGATACCTATTGGATATTCTTTGAATATCTAGTTGATATTTATACGACTAAGCTATTTTTGCTCTAGGTAAGTCATCCCACCTGGTGGTATACGCTGGAGAAAGCATCTCACGCTTCATTTGCCAAGACTGTTCGATACCTTGTCCAGCAAACCACACCTTTCCTAAACTTCCCTGATTGATTTTATCTACGACCTTCATTAGCGCCTCGCTGCCAGCGCGAGGGGCGTGATCATCGAAAAGTGATAGCTGAGCTACGCGGGTAGGGGAGAAGTCATTGAGCATTATCCCTGCTTTGGCATAGCGAAAACCCGGCTGCCAGATGCGGTCGACGACGCTCTGAGCTGCAGCGATAATATCGCGCGTATCTTGAGTCGCAGTAACCAGCTGCTGCGAACCTGAAAGACTTGCTTGCGGATCATTGGCAAAAGGTGATGTTCGCATAAAAACGGAGATATGCCGGCAGAACTGCTTTTCCAGCCGCAACTTTTCAGCTGCTCGCGTTGCATACTGGCATACGGCCTGACGCATAGCCTGTTCGTCTGTTACGCGTTGGCTAAAACTCCTGCTGCAGATGATTTGCTGTTTGGTAGGGACGTTTTCCTCAAGGGAAATACACTGCTCGCCGCGCAGCTCCCGGACAGTGCGCTCAAGAACTACGTGGAAGTTTTTCCTGATAAAGCGAATATCAGCATCGGCCAGCTGTAAAGCCGTCTTGATCCCCATTAGATTCAGCCGTTTTCCTATTCTGCGACCGACACCCCAGATTTCTTCCACGGGCTGTAAAGACAGCAGTTTGCGGATCCTTGCATCCTCCGTGAGTGCGACAACGCCATGAGTCGCTGGATATGCCTTGCTTGCCCACTGGCAACTTTTTGCTAAGGTTTTGGTTTTCGATATGCCAACGCCTACGGTCAGGCCAGTATGCTTTTTTACCTTATCTCTGATCTGGTGGCCATATTCTTCAAAAGGTGTGACGGCATCGATGCCAGTTACGTCAAGCCAGCTTTCATCGATGCTGTAAACTTCTGAATTCAAAGCCATAGAATCTAAAATGGTATGCACTCTGGCTGACAGGTCCGCATATAGCGCGTAGTTAGACGAAAACAGCACGATCCCGTGCTGTTTTATCAGTGGCTTAATTTGAAAATATGGCATGCCCATTTTAATGCCTAATTTCTTAAGTTCTTGATTTCTAGCGATAATGCACCCGTCGTTGTTACTCAGGACGCCAACAGGTCTGCCTCTCAAATGTGGAGCGAATAAAATTTCACAGGAGGCATAAAAACTATTGCAGTCACAGAGTGCAAACATGGTTAACCCCGGGTTCCATGAATGACGTACATCACAACACCAAATATCTCTAAATCATCCGGTTCAACAAACAACGTACGATATTCCGGGTTCATAGGTTCCAGGCATAAGCGCGGATGTGTGCAGAGCCGTTTAACCGTAAATTCACCTCCCACAGCGGCGACGACGATATCGCCGTGCCTTGCTGTCTCCGCTCGGTCTACAACCAGCAAGTCGTTATCACTTATCCCTGCCAGAACCATAGATGCCCCCTCCGCGCGTATCATGAAAGTCGCAGAAGGGTGTCTGATGCAATAATCGTTTAAATTCAACGACTTTTCGACGTAGTCACTTGCAGGACTGGGGAATCCGCAGGGTACTCTATCCATAAATAAGGGTAGCAGTACGGCTTTGCCAGATACATCGGGGGTGAAGATTTCAACGCGCATGAGAGTGTCCGTATACTGTGTTTATATACAGTATATGGCGATCGTTCTTGAGTAGTAAAGCAAGTACTAAAAAATTACAAATGCTTAGGAATGTCTATAGTTCTCTTTATTTTCTCATATAATTCTCAAAAATATCTCATTAGGGTTGTGTTGTTGAGATTCCAGGCGTAATATTCCCATTGTTATCTCTTATTTATCTCAATTAATTCTCAAAGAAGGGTGTGAAATGAAAATCTTCGTTGACGACGGCTCTACCAATATCAAAGTCATGTGGCAGGAAGGCGATGAAAAATTCCGCTTTTTGAGTCCAAACAGCTTTAAACGCGAATGGGTTGTGCCTTTCGGGGACCGCCCTGTGTTCAACTACACAATGAACGGAGAACACTACTCGTTTGACCCGATCAGTCCTGATGCAGTTAAAACCACCAACGTGGCTTACCAGTACAGCGATGTAAATGTTGTAGCTGTTCACCATGCGTTGCTGCAGACAGGATTGGCTGCACAAGAAGTTGATATTGTTGTTTCTCTTCCACTTGCGGAATACTTCGACATAAATAACCAGCCCAACAGAGTGAATATTCAGCGTAAAAAAGACAACTTGTTGCGACCGATCACCCTTAACGGGCACGATGTCTTCACTATTCGCAGTGTTGAAGTGATGCCTGAGTCTATTCCTGCTGGATTTGATATTGCGAGCATGCTGAATCCACTGGATTCACTTCTGATTGTGGATCTAGGGGGCACGACATTGGATATTTCGCAGGTAAGGGGACAGATGTCAGGTATCTCACGAATTTTTGGAGATTCACGGCTAGGTGTTTCGCTAATGACTGAGGCGGTGAAATCGGCTCTGAACGTAGCGAGAACACAGGGGAGCAGCTATTTGGCAGACGATATCATCATCCACCGTAATGACGATCTGTACCTTAAAAGTCGTGTAAACGATGCAGATAAAGTGGCTTTGGTCAAAGATGCCCTATGGGAATCTGAAGCGAAGTTAACTAACCGAGTGCTGGAGGCAGTCAGTTCATTCGAAGGGTACAGTCATGTTATGGTTATCGGCGGCGGCGCTGAGATCATTGCAGAGGCTATAAAACGCCACTGTGGCGTTCGTGAAGAACGTTTTTTTAAAACAACAGACTCACAATTTGACCTGGTCACAGGCATGTTTTCAATCGGATAACCTAACATGGATAATCGCCGCAAAATTCAATTTTACCTGTCTCCTGATAAGCTCGAGGCTGATAAGTACGTCTGCGATCAATTGGATAGTATCCCGCAGGGTGACAGGGGCCGGATCCAACGCGCGGCGATGCTGGCAGGTTTTGCCTTGCAGAAAGTAGAAGGGCGTATCCCGTTCCTCCTTTCCGAGTTGCTTAATGATAAAACCAGCAGGGAAGAAGTTATTCAGATCCTCAGGATGTTGCTTCCATCAGACTTAGTGTCTGAGCTGCAGACAGAAGGTAAGAAAGAAATCTCTCGAGGACAGGGGCAAGGAGAAGGGGCTATGGAAAATACAGAGGCTACGCGAAATAACGCGAAGAAGATGTTTTAAGCATCTCAGCTTGACTTAAAGCCGGTGCCGCGCCGGTTTTTTATTGAGGAATAAATATGTGGAAAACTATTATCGGCACCCTGTCGAGATTGACCAGGATAGATCGCCTTTCAGCTGAACAACGGAAAGTTGTGGGGCGGAGATGTGTCCTTGGAAGTTTAGTGTTTGTTGTTATACCTATGAACGTCGAGCTAAACGGGCTATTAAAGGCTCTCTTTCATGTACTGTTTGCGCTAATGATGTGTGTGGGTGCCACGTTAGCTTTCGATGAAAAACCCAAACCCTAGCTTCACTACTACTGTAAGAGAAAGGGATATTTAAGTTAACTATCCCGTTTCTACTCCGCTTCAAGTCTTTTCATTCTTAATACTCTTAATGCAGGGTCACCTTTTGGTGAACGCTACTGCCTTAGGATGTCGCCTTGCTCCGTATCTATGGGCACCTGCCGGTGCCGCTGTCATTTAAACACATCATGTTTCATTGCCTTTTTGCCTGAAAATTTAGCGCCGACCCCGTGCCCGCACTGTAGCCGGGCCGCTTCGCATGCAAGTGTACGCTACGCCGTCCTCGTCACCCGTTTCCCTCCGTTCACGGTGCATTCAGCCCGCTCACGTCACGACTGCGGCTTCCTCTGACGCACGTTGCCTGCTCCGCTTTGCGCCCGTCTGTCGTGGGGGCACGGCGCCGGCCGGTCCCGGCATTCCATGTGGAGTAACGCTATGTCCCGATTTATTCAGGGTGATTGTGAGCAGGTTATGTCTGGTTTTCCGGCTAATGCGGTGGATTTTATTTTGACGGATCCTCCTTATCTCGTCGGGTTTACCGACAGATCAGGACGCTCAATTGCCAATGACAAACAAGGGGACTGGTTACTGCCTGTCAGTAAAGAAATGTTCCGGGTGCTCAAAGCCAACAGCCTGGCCGTGAGTTTCTACGGCTGGAATCGGGTGGATTTGTTTATGCAGGCGTGGAAAGCGGCAGGTTTTCGTGTAGTGGGCCACATTGTTTTCACCAAAACTTACGCCTCAAAGTCAGCGTTCGTAGGTTATCAGCACGAAAGTGCTTACGTACTTGCTAAAGGGCGCCCGCCGCTACCCGAAAAACCGTTACCTGACGTGATGCCCTGGCAGTACACCGGCAACCTCCACCATCCGACGGAAAAACCTGTCTCAGTGCTGCGGCCGTTGATCGAGTCGTTTACACAGCCTGGTTCAATTGTTTTGGACCCTTTCGCCGGCAGCGGTTCTACCTGCGTTGCGGCGGAGCAGGCAGGGCGACGCTGGATTGGCATTGAGCTGATGGAACAATACCACGCAACCGGATTACGCCGCCTGACAGAGCTGCGTAATGCGCGCGCGGCGTGACATTAAATACGACAAAAGGAAATACAAGATGAACTATCAGGATAATGAAGCGCTGCGGGCCGACGTTGCACAGCTGGCGAACACCATGTTTGAACTTCGTGAGCGGCTGCGCACGATGGAATCAACCTGGTTTTGGAACAGTGAGGAATTATCACAGCGTTTGGCCGGACAGATTATCAGCCAGATGAACACAAGATTCCTCGATATATACCAGCAGGTAAACGAACTGGACCACGCATTTCGGGATTAGTGCTGGGATAACAAGGCTGCAAGAGCCTTGTTATTTTCAGGGGGAGACGTCCGGGGCGTTGAACTCCCGAACGTCTCCCAGAAACGCCACGCGGCATTTCCCGGCAGAGCCGGGGCCGCAAAGGAGACGGACAAAGCCAGGTAGCTGAAATGTGAAAGCACCAAAGCCGTGCCTTCACTGTAGACCGGCCGCTCCAGCTGCAAGGGTGCGCGTTGCCGGATACTCGCCCATTCTCACCGTTAACGGTGCATTCAGCCCGTTAACGTCTGCGCTGTGGCCTGCGTTCCGCCCCTGCATCTTCCGCTTTCCGCCGGTCTTTAGTGGCGGCACGGCAATGGTGCCGTTGAAGCGGAGATATTCTGATGCACAAACTCACAAAAGTGATTCTCGATAACGGCGAGATGGCGTTGTACCTGGATGGCTACTATCTGGGCAGTGAAGATGATAGCGGTGATCGCATTACCCTGGATGAGATCGCGACGGCATTGCAAAAGGTGCCGGGCATCTGCGCCCAGGACGTCACTCGCCCCTGTCCGGATCAGCAGGATTGGAGCTGGGGTGACGTGGCGGGAGAAATCTTTACGCCGGCAGTGAACGGCTACAGCCATCGGGAGGTAACGGTCGAAGGCTTTATGTCCAGGCTGTCGGCGTACCCTGCGGATACGCTCTGTTGCGGGACATTCTGGCTTGAGGATGACTTTCTTGAAGTAGATGAAACGCTAACGTCGGAGGAAATACACCGGGCAATGGAGATCGCCACCGATAATCACGATGCCAGTATTGGTTACAACTGGGATTCTCTCCGTTACGCCGCCGAGCTGGCCAAACAATAAAGCGCTTCCCCGCCGGCGACGGGGGGGAGTTTTTGGACTGCGGATAAGGATGTCGTGATACTCCGCTTTTTCAGGGGTTGCCACGCTTCCGCGCACCAACCCGGCTAAAAACGCCCCTGATAGCCTGAGCTGCGACGGCTAACGCCGTGCCTTCACTGTAGACGGGCCGCTGCGTATGCAAGGGTTCGCTTCGCCGCTATCCTCACCCGTTCGCACTCATACACTCGGCGGTCTTCCCGTCGCGTGCTCGTTCAATATTCACTCGCCCGCCGTTCAGCCCACCTCCTTCCTTCGTTTGCGCTGCGGCCTCCGGTAGCGCCCCTGCATCCTCCGCTTTGCGCCCGTCTGTCGTGTCGGCACGGCGTAAGCCGGAACTGTGATCCCACAACCAGCGGAGAAAGGCACATGAGCACAACCACACCAGCCGTGTACGTCGGTACGTACCACAAATACAACTGCGGCAGCATCGCCGGGAAATGGCTCGATCTGACCGAGTTTGACGACGAGCAAGACTTTTTGGCGGCATGCAGCAAGCTGCACGCCGATGAAGAAGACCCGGAGCTGATGTTTCAGGACTGGGAAGGGATCCCGTCCGGACTGGCGTCGGAAAGTCATGTGAACTGGGCCTTTATTGATGCCTACCGGCAGGCAAAGGAGGAAGGGCAGGGGGAGGCGTTTGTTGAATGGGCCGAGTATTTCAACGCCTGTGATTATGACGCGTTTCAGGAAGCGTATCAGGGTGAGGCTGAAAGTGAGGAAGACTACGCGCGCAATTATGCCGATGAAACGGGTTTACTCAATGATATGCCGGATTCACTGCTGAGCTATTTCGATTATGAAGCTTATGGGCGCGATCTGTTCATGAACGGGCTGGTTTTAGTAAACGGCTACGTATTTTCTGAATGACACACTCACCGGCAGGGGAAACCCTGCCGTAAGGATAAAAAATGAAACTGACATCTGAAACCCGCGAAACGCTGAAACACTATAAATTGTTGATTAACGCGAGCCGCCGCGAGGCCGGATTATCCCCGCTCAATACGACACAGATTTTGGACGATATTTGTGCTTATCTGAAATATCAGAACGCGGTCTATCTCGGCGGTGCCTTTATTCAGCAGGCTGGGATCAAAAAACTCGATAAGTAAGCGGTAAGAAACGGGCGGGGAGCCGCCTGTTATCGCGCGAAACCCCCTTTCAGGCTTCGCCTGGCGGTAGCCATACGAACTGCGCCTACGGCGCCGTGCGTTAATGCTACCGATATCGGAATAGGTGAATTTGTTTGAATGGGTACATTCACAAAGCTCAGTGGGTTCAGAATGGTAAGTCTTCTTCCGGGATCACCGTGGAAGTAAAACGCTTTCTGTAGGTGAATGCACGGTCGCCGCCTGTTTTCATGTAGAAGTAACATGAGTCGTGGAACATGTCGATCGGTTTGCTTTCGAGTGACTTTTTCACCACTTTATTAAGCAACCCGATAAGTATTAGGTAGGAAACCGCCTTGTTCAGATCGGGTAGCTTGCAATTCAACTTTTTGCATATGGTGTGCTTTCTTGCCAGGGTGTACTCATTTTCATTATCTCGAGCGTAAAGAAGATACAAGTAAACCTGCAAGGCCAGTAGCTCAAAGGAATACCTGTTATGCATAGACTGAAATGCACTAATTTGTTCATCTTTTCCGACAACGCCTTTATAGGGCAATTTACACCAGCCATCATTATGATCTTCAAGCACATCGACGGTATAAATCTTTTTTCTGACCGTCGGTGAGACATTTTTGATTAGCTCTTTCGCATAAAGAATTTTGAGACCTTCGTTAACCAACGAACGACTCAGTGATGCCGTTTCGCAAAGGTTGCTAAAGGTGAGTTCAACAGTTCTGATGCCTGAGTCAGTCTTTTTACAAAACAGGCAAAAAACCATATAGATTTTCAATGCTGCAATGCCCTTTGCCGTATCCAGATCGTTGAATTCTGTAATTCGGCTTCCAATCCATAGGGAGGGCATTTTTTTCCAAAACAGCATCAATCACCCCAGACTCGAATATTTTAAAATGAGATATACAATACCCAGCGTAGAAATAGATAACACCAGATTAGTAAGAACCGGTGCAACTTTTGCCAGCCTTTCGGCCAAACATACCATTTTCTCAAACATACTTTTTATCCTCAGTGATTGGTCTCGATGGAGGGATCATCTCATCTCGTGATGGCGTTGTAACGCCATCAAAAAGACCTATCTAGAAAGAATGATATTACGTATGTTTACTATAACTATTTGTTAAAATTACAAAAGTATTTCAAATATAGTCTGGTTGAATACTCTAATACAGTTCACCGTGAACCGTAAATATGGAGACATATCACCGACGACAAATTGTACGAGGAAATTGGCCTTTATTTGATCGTGTAGAATCTTTCCCGGCCACCTTCGGCTCCCGACCTGCGGCCGGTCGTCGAGCCCGACTTCGCTAACCGGCAAGCCGGTAAGCTTCGCGGAATCCCTGCGGGGTTCCGACCTGACGGCTAGGGTCTGATGGAGCACGTCAACACATGCAGCTGGCTTACGCCAGCGCGCTAACCGTACCGGCGATAGTACCGCCGGCACTTTTCGGCGCACCCCCGTTTCGCTGTCGCGCTCCGGCGTTGCGGCGGATCCCCGCTCATTGGTACTCCGGCACCCTCATTCCGTTTAAGTCCCTTCGCCTGGGCTGATACCGACACAGTCCTCCTCGCTGCCCAGGGTAAATACACTCGCGGAGAATTTTTCTCGGCCACTTCGTTAGTCCTCCAAAAATTATCCGCTCGCCCTGGTCATCTTCGTCAGCCGGTGTCGTTTACGCCCTTGCGGCGAGGGGTCTCAAACGGGTGATGGCATACCAGAAGGGTCCAAACAGCAGGTTCCCGCAAACGTCAAAACCGCGACAAGAGAAACTCAACGGGTGATGTGTGTAACCCCAAACGAAAAGGAAAGGCTTATGTGCGATCAGGAATGTGTATTACCGGAGGAGGGTGAGTTTACCCGCGAACAGGCAACCGCCGTCGCGTCTCAGTACAGCAACGTGGCGATTGAAGACGATAACGGGAAGGATTTTCGTCTTGTCGTGCGCGAGGGGGGCGAGATGGTGTGGCGTGGGTGGAATTTCGAGGCCGGTGCAGGATTCTGGCTTAACCGTTACATCAAAAGCTACGGCGTAAAAAACCAGACTGCGGGGAATTAATCATGAATACACCGGTAAGTTCTAACCAAAATATCAGCACTGAGGCCCCCGCAGCGGGGGCCGTAACCTGTACGCCTGCCCAGCTTGGCGATCTGGTTTATCACATCCTCTGCTACGGGGCATTCTTCCAAAAATTCGAGCCGAGACTCTTACCGGCGGGCGCACAGGCCGAGATGTACAGGTGCGAAGAATCTCTTTCGTGGATTTTGGTGTGGTTTGTTAACGGACGACCGGTGATGGCCTGTGATTATTTTGACCATTTTACCTATGTCCTCGACCGCACGTTGTTAGCGGAGGCCGGACAGTGAACGCGATGAACGTTGTTCCCCTCGGTGTTGTGGACGTGGCGTATTACAGCAACCATGCGGCGCAGTACCTGCAAAACCTGCTTAAGACCGTTGAGGCATTGCCATTTTTACAGGAGGTGATCGACGAGTTATCCGCCGATCCCACCGTTGGCTGGAATTGCCAGACCAATTCGGTGTTAGGCGATGACCATATTTATTCCATCGAGCTGGAGATCGCCCCCATCTACGATGACGGCGAGTATGTAGAAACATTCACGTTAGAAGACAGCATAACGGAGCCTGAGCGGGTTCACGCATTTTCGCTGTATTCCCGCGTTGCCGAGTCGTCAGATTTTGCGGGCGTGCAGCCACTGCATGATGCCGAATCACTCGCAGAATGCGAGATGATGGCTCTGTTAGCCGTGCGGCGTATAAATGCAATGAAGGCGAACCACGTCGAACCACGCTGGGGATAGTGTCACCTGAAACTAACCTCAAAGGTTATATTTGTAGTCTAAACTAACCTTTGAGGTTATAATTACCTCTCAAAAACCAATAATCCGAGTGAACATGGAAAAGAGAACTCCACATACGCGCCTTCATATCGTTCAGGGACTTGTTGCAGCAGGGAAGGTGAAAGCCACCAATACGGCGCTCAACGGCGCGGATGATTTAGGGCTGACATTTGATGATATGTGCAGTGCGATCCTGGGATTAACGGCAGCTGATTTTTTTAAAAGTATGACCACCTATAATGATCATACTGTCTGGCAGGACGTATACCGCCCGAAGTTGTCGTGTGGTGACGTATATCTAAAACTAACGGTCAGTAACGGTGTTTTGATCGTCTCATTCAAGGAGAAGTAATATGAAATGTTCCGTTTGTGGCGGTGCAGAACTTGAGTTTGGTATCAAAAAAGTCCCTTACTCATTCCGTGGCCGTAAAACAGTTATCGAGGCAGAAGGTGACCACTGTCCGGCGTGTGGTGAAGTCGTGATGGATCGTGAGCAGTCTATGGCCTACATGGCAAAGGTGAAGTCATTTAAGGCCAAAGTCATCGCGGAAACCATCGAACCTGAGTACATCATTCAGGTGCGTAAAAAACTTGAACTCACGCAGAAAGAGGCCAGCGAGATTTTTGGCGGGGGCGTGAATGCCTTTTCGCGTTATGAAAAGGGTAAGGCACAGCCACACCCTTCTATTATCAAACTCCTGCGCGTACTCGATCACCATCCCGAGTTATTGGATGAAGTGCGCAAACAGGCATAAGTGGGCAGGGGGGCGCTCCCTGACTTTTGCCGCGCTTAACCCCCCCAGCGGGCTACGCCCGCCAGTTCCTGAGACAGGCGGCGGCTGCGCCGCCGCTCTTCTCCGGTATGTGTCGGGGGCTTGTCTCTCTCTTCCCTTACTGTCTCTTCCTCTCCGGGCTTTTTATATTCTTCGTCGTGCAGCTGCTGTGCGTCATTCTGTCGTTGTTATCACTCTCCGAACGTCTCCTGATCATTTTCTCCAGGACAACTCCTTCCCAGGGCATGGCCCCCTTCGGCTCCCGACCTGCGGCCGGTCGTCGAGCCCGACTGCGCTAACCGGCAAGCCGGTAAGCTTCGCGGAATCCCTTCGGGGTTCCGGCCTGACGGCTAGGGTCTGATGGCAAGAATCCCCCCAACTGCATGAAATTGTATGAAATTCGAAAAATTTAACCAGAACGTGGATTGGCGATGTTTCATTCATAGCCATATAAAACAATACGCAAAAATGGGGCCAAAATTTACATTTGTCCATGGTTTCTTCCGCCGAAAAAAATCTTTGTCCCCGGTCAATAAAACGAGAATTATCGTGCGCATGAATCCGACACATTGTGGTTAGAATGTAGCCCAGGATGAATGAATTACGTTCTGCTGAAAAATGAAAGGCGCCTAATTAGCATGTTTAGAAACAAAAAAACCGCCCTGGAAGGCGGTTGATTTGTGAACATCGTGACTGGATGTCGCGGTGCCCAGATACAAAGACTGGTAACTTGACGCAGAGATTTTAACCCTCAAAAAAGAGCAAGTAAAGGGTCACAAATAAGCGAAGTAATAACAACAGCAAAAGAGAGTATCACCGCAGACCTGGAAATCTGGAATGGGGTTCAGCGGATACCAACATCAATTTAGCTACGAAAGGCTGGTAACTTGACACTACCGCCGGTGATTAATCAGCCCCCATTCTGATCAAATCCCCGTAGCTCCAAAAGTGGAGCAGCTCATGAAATTACGAACTATTTTCCTGACTGTGATGCTGATGGTTGCCAATGTGATCGGCGGTGAAGCACCGTCCATTTCGATTTTTTCTGGCAATCACATCATCATGAATATGGCCAAATAAGTCTCATATCGCCGCCTTCACGGGTGGCGATTTCTTTCTGCTCATACATATTTTCCAGGTCACCTTTTGTTTTCGTCGTGCAGCTGCTGCGCGTCATTCTGTCAGTGATCGCACTTTCCGAACTTCTCATGATTATTTTCCCCCAGACGGATCACCCCTACGGCATGGCCCCTTCGGCTCCCGACCTGCGGCCGGTCGTCGAGCCCGACTGCGCTAACCGGCAAACCGGTAAGCTTCGCGGAATCCCTTTGGGGTTCCGGCCTGACGGCTAGGGTCTGATGGCAACGACCAGGTCAACACCCGCAGCCGGCTTCGCCGCCGCACAGACACTGTCCGGTATACCGGCCGCTAAGGTCGCCACGCCGTTCCGCCGCGTCGGGTGTGCGCATTCTGCAGGATGCGGTTATCCATCTCACGTTAAGCCCTTACGCGGAGGGCTGGGTGTAGCACCACCGGCCAGCGCCCCGCAAGAGTGAAATGCACGCCTGCGGCGCTCTTGCTGGTCACCGTCCGCTGTCGCTACTTCGCCCTTTGCCGCGAAAGAACTCACCGAGAGATGACATTTAACCTGAAGGGGACCTGAAGAATGCACACACAAAACGTCAAAACTGCCGCTCCTGAATCTTCCGAAAGATGTGGCAGTGACATCTCATGCACAGTATTTGAGGACAGTACGATCACCGCATCACTGGTGTCAGAAAACCGTCGTCTGGCGTTTCTCCCTGCGCTGTTTGGTCGCCTGTTTATGCAAGGTGAACAGATTGCCTATAACTGGCTCAAGAAGAACAGCGAGAACTACGACGGCGCATATTGGCAGTTTTATAACTTGTCAGGTGGCGGTCACTATCTCGCACCGCAAGTTGATGAACCTATCGAACTGGCGGTGATATCGAACTACTACCAAGGAAGCGTTTCAGGTGATGCAGCGGGGATCATTGCAACAATGTATGCGCTTAACGCATTAATTCATCATTGTTATGAAAAAGGTGATGACGCATTACAGGAAACGCTGACCCATCATTATTACAAGCTGCGCGAATTCGCAGGGGAGCACGCAGAGGGTGGCAGGATTTTCGGGGCAATTGACTGATTTCGCAGAGTTGCCGTCCCGCGCGGGGCGGCAGTTTCAAACGCAGGTGATCACTGTAGGCTCAGGCCGCGCTTAAAAAACCCCAGCGGGCTGCGCCCGCCAGTTCCTGAGACAGGCGGCGGCTGCGCCGCCCCTCTTCTCCGGTATGTGTCGGGGGCTTGTCTCTCTCTTCCCTTACTGTCTCTTCCTCTCCGGGCTTTTTCTCTTCCTGGTCATCGATGGCCGGCGATGCTGTTACCCCAATAAAGTCCACACCCAGGGCATGGCCCCCTTCGGCTCCCGACCTGCGGCCGGTCGTCGAGCCCGACTGCGCTAACCGGCAAGCCGGTAAGCTTCGCGGAATCCCTTCGGGGTTCCGGCCTGACGGCTAGGGTCTGATGGCAACGGCCAGGTCAATACCCGCAGCCGGCTTCGCCGCCGCACGGACACTGGCCGGTAAACCGGCCGCTAAGGTCGCCGCCTCGTTCCTCGCCGTCGGGTGTGTGCATTCTGCCGGTTTCAGGTTTTCCATCTCACGTTAAGCCCTTACGCGGAGGGCTGGGTGTAGCACCGTCACCCGCGTTAACGCAAGGGTGAAATGCACGCCTGCGGCGCCCTTGCGTTCCCACGCGCGCCGTTGCTACTTCGCCCTTTGCCGCGAAAGAACTCACCGAGAGATGACATTTAAACCAGAGGGGAAGACCAGCATGCACACACAAAACGTCAAGACCGCCGCTCACGAATCTTCCGAAAGATGGGGGGAAAGCAAGGGCGATCTCCTTCTACAGATACACAACATTTATGTTCGGGCGCAGTCTCGCCTCAAGCAAGGCTATGCCCTGTCTCAAAGCGAACCGACGCGCGACGGCGACCATCAGATCACGCTCCGCAAACAGGGTGAACTGGTGTGGCGGGGCTGGACGTTTGAACGCGATTTTCTGGGTGATTTACAGCGATACATCGGGGAGGCAACAGAAGGACAAGAGTAAGGCACTGAAATTGAGGCAATAAAAAAGCAGGGTTTCCCCTGCTTCATTACGCCGGAAGGGAGGTGAACGCTCCCAGACCGGCACGACAATCTATAACAAGGAGTCACATCATGTCTGACAACAATACTAAAGCAGCTGCCGTTAAAAAATCCAGCGATAAAGTTTCAAAAGCGGTAAACGAGGCACTTAAGGCCGCGCTCGAGCAGGCGCAGATGGAGTTTGTGCCGCTCGCAGACAAATCCCTGCTCACCACGCTGGCAGAGCAAAAACTGGCGGCTGCGGCGCAGGCCATTCAGACGCAGGAAGGCTGGTCGTGGAGTCTCTCACGCTGGAGCAGCATCACCTCCCGTGGCGATGACCGCACAGCGTATCGCCTGCTGGACGCGCCGGATCCTGTCTACGCAGAAGGGGAAGAGGCCGCGCAGGGTGTGCTGATCGAACAGCGCGATGCGCTTGAAACCGATGAAGATGACTCCGTTTATCAGGAGCAAATTGACGCTATTGAAGAACGCGCAATCAGTCGGGGGTGGACGGAGGAACAGAAAGCGTCCGGCGGCGTGGTGGTGTCGTATAACAACGGTTATATGCATATCCAGCGCGGTGTGTGCAAGCTTGAGCCGGTGGAAACGCCTGTTGAAAACGTTGTCACGCTGGTAAATGAGACGCCAAAAGCCGTGGATCA
This sequence comes from Rahnella sp. 1L-D-7-B-C2, assembly GCF_057290995.1. Lineage (NCBI taxonomy): Bacteria > Pseudomonadati > Pseudomonadota > Gammaproteobacteria > Enterobacterales > Yersiniaceae > Rahnella > Rahnella sp. 1L-D-7-B-C2. Next base: position 89,891 of record NZ_JBXAVQ010000015.1, read on the forward strand.
GGTCTCCGCAACCCTCGTTACCGCCATGTCCAGCGAGAGAACGCTGGCTGTCCAAGCCGCGCTCTCCCAGCAGCCGAACGTCGGCTTGGCGTTGCTGACGTGGAAATACTGCCTCGCGGCTTTCGGAAAATTGGGTAAGGCATCGCCGCTGAGAGTAAATATGACCGTGGAGCGCGGCACACTGGTGACAGCGTCACTCTCCGGTGACGAAGGGAAAGCGTTTCAGTGGCTTGAGCAGGAAAAAGAGCGGGTGCTCTCAACGTTTCCCGAAGATTGGACAGCCAGCTTTACGTGGCTTCTCGACTGGCAGCAGGCTGACGTGTCGATGTTGCTCGGATTCTGCGTGGCGTTTGGCATCGATGGTGTGCAGGATCGGATTTACGGCAAAACGAAGGACAGCGCACTGGACTCGCTGGAAAGTACGCTGAATTTTGACTTACGCGACTGGTGGCAGCCGACCGCAGCGGGGTATTTCTGCAAAATCAGCAAAGATCAGATTGTTGACGTGCTGAACCAAAACGGCCTCAGCGGCGTAGCGGTCGAGGCGGCGAAACTCAAGCGGAGCGAAGCCGCCGTGCTGGCCGAGAAAGCGATAGGGGAAACCCGCTGGGTGCCGGAGTGGATGAAAGCACCGGTGACGGAGACAGAAACCGCGCAGGACGAACTTCCTTCCACTGACACCACGGCAAACGCCGCCTGATTCGGAGATACCGCCCGAAAGGGCGGTATATAACATAATGAAAAATACCCAAACTGCTTTGCTCACGAATATTGTGGGTTGCCAGCCAACCGGTGCGGACGTATTGGCGGGGCTGCACGGTAATGTCGGTAAGTTGTTTACCGATTCTGTTTTGCAAAATATAGAGTTACCGGTCGCATGGTCTGTCGATGCGCCCGATCCTGAAGAAGAGGGGTTTATGCCGACCTGCTGCGTGCTGACTCCGGCATCCGGCATCAGGGTCATATTCGGATTTGGCGGCTCCGATGCGCCGTACTGGACGATGGGACTTTTGTTTAATGCCGGTCAGTCAGTCGCGTGGGTGTTCGTCTCTGAGGATATCGGGAGTGTGTCTGTCTTGAACCTTGAGCGTGAAATTCGGCGTCTCGATGAGTATATCCACGCCGGATATACTGACGCTGACAGGCTCGCGGCGGTGCTACGATTCACGGGGGTGGCGGTATGATCCCCAACTCACGCGCGTTAGTCCCCCTGCATCCCCAACGCCGAGCGGTTATGCAAGCTATCGGTTATGTTGAAAATCGCAGTGAAACCGCCCACCGGCAGGGAAAGTATCCCTATGCCAGCGCCTTTTTCCGGTTTATGGGCAGGCCAGCGATAGCTTTAGACGATATCCGCATGGTAGACGGGTGCTTTGATCCCAAGGACCGGAAGAGGCCGAGTAAAGCGCGATATCTTGCCGCCATCGATGTGCTGATTTCGACGCGCGGGGCATCATGCCTTTCGCCCCTGTCCGACAGCGTCGGTCGCAGCCTGTTTCCTGAAGTCGATAACATGGATCGGCAGCGCGGGGAACAGCGTGCCGTTCTCAACGCAAACCGCAAAAGAAATGTCGAAGCGAAGACTGAGGAAATGAAGCGGCGGCACTATGAGAGCCAGCTGGGACAGGCCGAAATAGAACTGGCGTTTTGTACTCCGAGCACGGTCAGATCGTGGTACTCGGCATGGTCGCGCAGAGAATTGCATCTCCACGATTTGGGTGAGCTGGTGTATGCGTGGATTTCTCGGTTCCCCAGCCTGATGCATTTCGACCGCTACTTTGTTCGCTACGAACCTCTTTGGGCAGTGATGCTGGAAGTTAACCGGCACGCTGATGAGCAAAGCGAGTTTGAGACTTACCTTGACCGACTGATGCTTCCTAATCGCCTGTCTGACCTGGAAAAAAAACACAGATAAACCGCCAGGCTGCTGCGGCTACGCCGCGGCGGCTCTGCTTAATCTCCGGTATGTATCGGGGGCTTGTCTCTCTCTTCTCTTACTGTCTCTTTCTCTCCGGGCAACTCTTCTGATTCGTCATGCAGCTGCTGCGCGTCATTCTGTCAGTGATCGCACTTTCCGAACTTCTCATGATTATTTTCCCCCAGACGGATCACCCCTACGGCATGGCCCCCTTCGGCTCCCGACCTGCGGCCGGTCGTCGAGCCCGACTGCGCTAACCGGCAAGCCGGTAAGCTTCGCGGAATCCCTTCGGGGTTCCGGCCTGACGTCTAGGGTCTGATGGCAACGGCCAGGTCAACACCCGCAGCCGGCTCCGCCGCCGCACAGACACTGGCCGGTAAATCGGCCGCCAAGGTCGCCACGCCGTTCCGTCGTGTCGGGTGCGTTCATTCTGTCCGGGCTGTCCGGCGAGCCATCGCTCAGCCAGCCCTTCCGCTTCGGGCTTAAACGTAGCACCGCCTGGTCATTCCCCAAGGGGTGAAATGCACTCCGCCAAAACTTTTCCTCGTGCCTCGTAAAACTGTTGTCTCCGCCCCTTGTTGCCTGCCTGCGTTGGTACTCCGTTGCCCTTGCCGCGAAAGAACTCACTGAGAGATGGACTAACCACCGAAGGGGAACAACCAGAATGAACACACAAAACGTCAAGACCGCCGCTCCTGAATCTACTGAAAGATGGGGTAAGAAATACGAGATCCTTTTAGCCGAGGGTGTGAAAGGTGGCAAACCGGAAGAGTATGACGTCTACGGTTTTGAGACGCTAAAGGCGTTGCAGGCGTTTCGTAAAAAGTATCCTGAGCAAATGAAAATGGCATACAGCTATACGCTCAGTTCAGGCACGACCAAGGCCGGAAGCCATATTTCTGTGTGCGACGCTGAACATTTTAAGGCGTTTAACAAGTTGGTTAAGGCGTCAGGCATTGAAATTTGACCAACAACCGAGGGCGGGAACGTCCCCCCGTTGGAGTGAATTTTATATTGGTGAGTTAAGGAAAAAAGAATGATCTATTACATCACCGACCAGACAAAAGGAGAGCCGGACATTTTAACGCCGGTTCGACATGAAACCCTGATTATCAGAACGCTCGACGGGGCTGAAATATTCAGGCAGAAGGCACCACAGGACGGCTGGACGCATGACCAGTTAATCACTTTTCAGCCGGGTGATAACGGGGAAGGCTCAGATGCCTATTTAGGCGCTTCGTGGGTTGGTTCAACAGAAGTTTAGTGGGAATGGCGGGATCCTCCCGCCATGAATCCAGGAGAAACACCATGCACACACAAAACGTCAAGACCGCCGCTCCTGAATCTTCCGAAAGATGGGGGGGAAACCCTCTGTCAGCCGACACGCAAACTCCGCGTGATCACGTCATGTTGATTGTTGCCATGCTCGATACCGGCATGGGCTTTCATTTCGTATCACATCCGACATTGTCCGGTAGTAATTCAAATCTTTGGTTCCCGCTGCCTGACGGTCTGGAACTGTTGGCTGCTGTCGAACAAGTCATGGTAATGAACCACGCAGCCAACAATGTTGTCAGGCTGGAACTCTTCCACGAAGGTGACGGGCACGCCGATTACCGAGTCGTTTTCAATCGCGAAATCAGGGTGTGCTGAGACAAAGGGCGGGGCGATACATGCCCTGCCCGTTAATGATGGATATCTGCACGTAGCCTGAATGCCGCAAAAATCCCCAGCGGGCTGCGCCCGCCAGTTCCTGAGACAGGAGGCGGCTGCGCCGCCCCTCTTCTCCGGTATGTGTCGGGGGCTTGTCTCTCTCTTCCCTTACTGTCTCTTCCTCTCCGGGCTTTTTCTCTTCTTCCTGGTCATCGATGGCCGGCGATGCAGTTACCCCAATAAAATCCACACCCAGGGCATGGCCCCCTTCGGCTCCCGACCTGCGGCCGGTCGTCGAGCCCGACTGCGCTAACCGGCAAGCCGGTAAGCTTCGCGGAATCCCTTCGGGGTTCCGGCCTGACGGCTAGGGTCTGATGGCAACG
>NZ_JBXAVQ010000016.1:0-93507 GCF_057290995.1 Rahnella sp. 1L-D-7-B-C2
TGAAAGTTCCATTTAAAAAGGGTCCATGTTGAGCATGAACCCTTTTTACACGAGCCACTGGATCGGTCAACTGATCCTTAAACGATCGGCATTAGCCAAAAGGCCCCTTTGTCATGTCTGCATGATGCAAACTGATTGGTATACGCGTTTACTACTTACGCAGTGAGAACGTCACAGCCAGACGCGCAGGTGCAGCATGCGAAGACGTATGTGTATGGGAAACTTGTGCGGTTTCTACACAGACCATAGTCTTATAGCCGTCATCCGGCATATCGGCCATGCTGACAGACAGTTGCGCGCCAGGGTTCCACGCCACCACGTCTGCATTATTCTCATGGGCTATCACCAGCGTACGTTTAAGCACGGGATCGATGATTTCGCTGGTCGCCTGCGGCTGGGTGTAAATGCGGTCAGTCTGACCGGAGAAGGTCAGATCTCCAGTTTCCTGCTTGGCTTTCGCGCCGTCGACTTTATCGATGAAGCTGCCGCCCAGGCCTTTAATGCTGACATCTGCGATATCGCCGATGTTGAAATAAGTGTGCAGGGCGCTGTTCGCCTCGAAGTCACCGGTGGACTCCAGTTCAATATGGCAGATTTCACCCAACGTAAACCGTGCGGTGAGCGTGAAATCATGCGGCCAGAGTGCCAGTGTTTCTTCTGAACTTTTCAGCGTCAGCGTTAATACCACGCCCTGATCGTTTTCTTTGTGATCAGTCAGTTCCCACGGCATGTTACGTGCGAAACCATGCGAAGGTTTACCGGCAGGACCAAACCACGGCCAGCAAATTGGGATACCGCCACGGATTGCCACGCCTTCTTTGAATGCGCTGGCGCTGCTCATCCATAAAACAGGTTCCTCGCCTTCAGGCTGCCATGTCAACAGATGCGCGCCCTGTAAGGCAACGGCTGCACGAACTTTAGGATGAGAAACCACAATCACCGGGAGTTCATCTTTTTGACGCTGGCTGATGGTGGTTGAGATTTGGTTTACAACGGGTAGGGAAAAGAGTTGCTCGATCATTATCTGGTGTCCTGTTGATTTTATATCGGGTAGATAAATAATTACGATGATAAGAACCAAGACTACAGATGAACCAAAGCTTTAAGATTGATCGCACTCATGTGCCTGATAAAAAAGTGCATCTGACAGAAAGCAAAAGGGCGACTCGCGTCGCCCTTTAATCAGTTCATCAACATTGCCAATTACTTGGAAACGTGAGAAATCAGATCCAATACTTTGTTAGAGTAGCCAGTTTCGTTGTCGTACCAGGAAACCAGTTTCACAAAGTTGTCGTTCAGAGCGATACCTGCTTTAGCATCAAATACTGAAGTCAGTTTTTCGCCGTTGAAGTCGGTAGATACGACGTCGTCTTCGGTGTAACCCAGAACGCCTTTCAGATCGCCTGCTTCAGAAGCTGCTTTGATTACTGCGCAGATTTCTTTGTAGGTTGCTGGTTTTTCCAGACGTGCAGTCAGGTCAACAACGGAAACGTTAGGGGTAGGAACGCGGAACGCCATACCAGTCAGTTTACCGTTCAGAGCTGGGATTACTTTACCCACTGCTTTAGCGGCACCGGTAGAAGAAGGGATGATGTTCTGGGATGCGCCGCGGCCGCCGCGCCAGTCTTTGTGAGACGGGCCATCGACAGTTTTCTGAGTAGCGGTAGTTGCATGAACAGTGGTCATCAGCGCTTCAACGATACCGAAGTTGTCGTTGATCACTTTTGCCAGTGGTGCCAGGCAGTTAGTGGTGCAAGAAGCGTTAGAAACGATTTCCTGGCCAGCGTATTCTTTATGGTTCACACCCATAACGAACATAGGGGTGTCATCTTTAGATGGACCAGTCAGAACAACTTTCTTAGCGCCAGCAGTGATGTGCTTACGTGCAGTCGCGTCGTCCAGGAACAGGCCAGTTGCTTCAGCAACAACATCAACGTTAACTTCATTCCATTTCAGGTTAGCTGGATCACGCTCAGCGGTAACACGGATGGTTTTGCCGTTAACAACCAGGTGACCGTCTTTCACTTCTACGGTACCGTTGAAACGACCATGAGTTGAGTCGTACTTCAGCATGTATGCCATGTATTCTGCGTCTAACAGATCGTTGATTGCTACGATCTCGATGTCAGAACGTTCTTGAGCAGCACGGAAAACAATGCGACCGATACGGCCAAAACCGTTGATACCTACTTTGATAGTCATATATTCCACCAGCTATTTTTTTAGTGAATAAAAGGTTGGTTGTAAAATTACAAAAACCTTGCTGAGCGTCAAGCGGAATCGTGTCAATTATTGCTGTAAGTCAAAGGGACGACCTACTTTTGTTCGCTAATTGCACGTTCCGTTTTTTTAATCGGCTCACAACCACATGGGGGCGAAAAACAGAATATAAAGAGTCGGAACATCAGGAGTGTGATCGCCATCACAAGTTGGAGCTGGCTAACGCTGATGCCCTACAGTTTAGGACAAAACAGACAGATTCGTTGTTAATTTTTTGTTATTATAAACTGTTATTTTAGTTGATTTTTCTATTCGTCAGAGAACGAAAATTATGAGCAATGAACCTGAATCCTCTTCCTCACTCGAACAACTTACTGAAATTCAACGTCATGTGACGCAGGAGCACGGTACTGAACCTCCGTACACGGGCAAACTGTTGCATAACAGACGTGAAGGTATTTACCACTGCCTGGTTTGCAACGCGCGCTTGTTCTACTCAGATACCAAATACGATTCCGGATGCGGCTGGCCCAGCTTCTATCAGCCAGTGCATCATTATGCGATCAAATACCTGACGGATAACACCCATGGCATGGCGCGTGTGGAAATTCGTTGTTCTAATTGCGAAGCGCATTTAGGTCACGTTTTTCCGGATGGTCCGCAGCCAACCGGTGAGCGTTATTGCGTGAATTCTGCATCGATGAGTTTTATCGATGGCGAAAATGGCAATAAAACTGCAGGCTAAATGCAGCAGCTGTAGTGCGTAATTTTACCGACAAAATCGATTCAGCAATTATTCAAAACACCTTGAATAATTGCTGCGAGCAAGGGGTAGCAGATGGAAATTAACCAACTCATTGATGTGATGACGCCGGAAATCTATGCGCGTCTGGCACTGGCAGTAGAACTGGGCAAATGGCCCGACGGCGTTGCACTGACCCCGGAACAAAAAGAACATAGCCTGCAGGCGGTGATGTTGTACCAGTCGCGTCATAACGTTGATGCTCAACATATGAGCATTGGCACCGACGGACAAATCGTCACCAAAAGTAAGCAGGAACTGAAGCAGCAGTTTGTGCAAGAGACACTGATCCGGCTAAGACCGGAGTGATCTTCGGTTTTCGTTACCTATGAAAAAGGCGCTCAATAGCGCCTTTTTTAACATTAAAAATCAGTGATGACTTACCCCAACACTGCTGCTGAGGTACTCACTTTCGCGCCCGCCAGTTGCATCGCCTTTATGGCTTCATCACTGTCCTGCGGTGCCAGATTCACGCCACGACAGCCGTCGGTGAGCAGGGTAACTTTATATCCCTGCGCCAGCGCGTCGAGTACGGTGAATTTCACACAGTAATCCGTCGCGAGACCCATGACGTAGAGATGGGTGATCTTAGCGGCTTTCAGCCAGTCATTGAGCATGGTAGCGGCAAGATGCCCGTTGTCATAAAACGCGCTGTAGCTGTCGATATCCATATTCGTGCCTTTTTGCACCACGAAATCCAGACGTTTTGTTTCCAACGCCGGATGAAACTCGGCGCCGGGTTCATTCTGCACGCAGTGCACCGGCCACCAGACCTGCTGCAGTCCGTTCAGCTCGCCGACGGTCCAGGCTTCAGTATGGGAATTTGCCGCAAAGCTGCGATGTTTGGCGGGGTGCCAGTCCTGTGACGCCACGACGGCGACATCCTTTTTCTTACACCACGCCATCATTTGATTAGCGATCGTAATCGTGGCGTCACCCTCAGCGACGGCTAGCGCGCCGCCCTGACAAAAATCATTTTGCAGATCGACCAGCAACAATGCAGATTTCATATTGACCCTTATTCGGTGAGCTCGCCGCGCAGGTTTTTCTGCATCAGTTCGCGGATTTCTTCCGGCGTGTGCGATTGGCTAAGCAGATAATGCAGCTTTGTCAGCGCGGCCTCGACGGTCATATCAAAACCGCTGATCACGCCGGAATGCGCCAGCGCGTTGCCGGTGGCATATCCGCCCATGTTCACGCGCCCCGAAATACATTGCGTCAGGTTTACCACCACAATGCCACGCTCAGACGCGTCTTTCAGCACTTTCAGCAAATCCCCTTTTTGCGGTGCGTTGCCGACGCCGTAAGAGCGCAGGATCAACGCTTTCACCGGCTGCATCAGGAAGTTCTGTACTACTTCGGCGGAAATCCCCGGATAAATCGTCACCACGCCAATCGGCTGTGGCGTGATGTTATGCACGATGAGTCTGGCGGCAGGGTCGACAGTCAATGACGGCGTGGAAAGGCGGCGGATGTGGATCCCGGCTTCCAGCAGCGGCGTCAGGTTCGGCGAGGCGAATGCATCGAAACCGTCGGCATGCGCTTTGGTGCTGCGGTTGCCGCGATAAAGACGATTGTTGAAGAACAGGGTGACTTCGTTAACCGGATGGTTGGCCGCGATGTACAGCGAATTAAGCAGGTTAATTTGGCCGTCGGAACGCAAAGCCTCAAGGGGAATTTGTGACCCTGTCACTATTACCGGCTTGCTCAGGTTTTCCAGCATGAAAGACAGCGCGGAAGCAGTGAACGCCATAGTGTCGGTGCCGTGCAGGATGACAAAACCGTCGTAATCTTCGTAATGCGCCTGAATATCGTCGGCGATGTGCTGCCAGTCTTCCGGCGTCATGTCGGAGGAATCCATCAGCGGTGCGTATTCCTGAATGGTGAATTCTGGCATTTCCGGGCGATGGAATTCAGGCATCAGCGCCAGCTGGCGCTGCAGGTGGCCGGAAACCGGAATGTAACCTTGTTCGGAACGCTGCATACCGATGGTGCCGCCGGTGTAGGCCACGTAAATAGATTTTTTAGTCATCGAAGATGTTCTTATTCAGAAAGATGAAAGCCACTGCGCTGAGTATAAAGATTTCGCCGCCGGTGTCCCACCATAAAAAAGCCCGGAGGCTCTCTGCGAGGCTCCGGGCTGGCTGTTAGCGGTTTAAATGAACGTTATTTCACATCACCACAGGTCAGGCAAAGCGCATAACGGTTTTGCGGATCGTTCATGTTATTGAACAGGTCTGCCTGAGATTTCAATTCCATCGCCATTTTACTCACCGGCGCAGGCAGATAAGCCTGAACCACGGCGGGCAGCATGGCGTGAACGGAGGCGCTCACCTGCGAGAACACCAAATCGCTCAGGCTCGGTTCGCTGACGTACCAGTTCAGCTGCCATTTTGGCAGTTTCGCCAGTTCAGCGGCTTTTTTCACGGCGTCATCGAAATCACCCAGCTCATCCACCAGTCCGTTGGCTTTGGCGTCAGAACCAATCCACACATGACCCTGTGCGATCTGGTCTATCTGCTCAGGCGTTTTGTGGCGCGAGTCTGCCACCAGGCCGAGGAAGGTTTTATATCCGTTCTCGATGTTCAGCTGCATCATCTGCGAGAACTCAGGCGGCAACGCTTTGGTAGACGCAATATCTGCCAGCGGGGAAGTCGCCACGCCATCAGTGTGCACACCGGCGTAATCCAGCGTGTTCTGATAAGTGTTGATTACCCCAAAGATACCGATGGAACCGGTGAGGGTGCTCGGGCTGGCGATGATGTAGTTCGCTGGCGTGGATATCCAGTAACCGCCTGAGGCCGCCATGCCACCCATGGAAACCACTACCGGTTTACCGGCGGCTTTCGCGGCGGCAAGTTCAGAGCGGATCACTTCGGAAGCACTCACGCTGCCGCCAGGGCTGTTGACGCGGAACACAATCGCTTTCACTTTCGGATCCAGACGGGCATCGCGAATTTGCTGTGCGGTGGTATCGCCGCCAACCGCGCCCGGCTGTTCTTCACCGTCGTTGATCGCACCGGTCGCGAAGATCACCGCGATTTGCGGATCGTTATTGTCCGGTTTTGGTTTTGGCGAATAATCGTAGATGCTGGTGTAATTAAAGTCTTTGGTGGTTTTATTCCAGCCAAATGCTTTCACCATGTCGTTTTCCGCCTCGGTGCGGGACGCCAGCGAATCCACCAGTTTGGCTTTCAGCGCGTACTGCGCCATATCGCCACCGGTGGCCTGCATACCAGCCAGAACGCCTGCTGCACCAGGGAACAGCTGTTCTGGCGTGATCTGACGGTTGGCGGAAACGGTGTTCAGATAGTTGGTCCACAATCCGCCGACCCAGCGGCTGTCTGCTTCACGGGCAGCCGGGGACATATCGTCACGAATCAACGGTTCTACGGCGGATTTGTACGTCCCGACGCGGAAGATATTGGTGGTGACTTTCAGCTTATCCAGCAACGTTTTGTAGTAAAGGTTATTGGTGGCAAAACCGTGCAGATCGACCGCGCCCTGCGGTGACAGATAGATCTTGTTAGCGTAGCTGGCCAGATAGTATTGCGCCTGATCGTAGCTGTCATCGATAGCGTAAATCGGTTTGCCCGCATCACGGAATTCACGCAGCGCCTTGCCGATGTATTGCATCGAGGCCTGATCGGTGCCGGTGAAGTCCGTCAGCTGCAACACCATACCGGTGATGTTTTTGTCGTCTTTCGCGGCACGGATAGTATCGACCAGATCAAACAGGGCGTTTTCCTGCAGGCGGCTGCTCGAGGTGCCCAGCAGTTCACGTCCCCACTGGCGGACTTTATTATTGACCGAAGGCTTATCGACCACGGAACCGCTAAGGTCAACCAGCAACGCGCCTTTGGTCGCATCAACAGGTTTATCCTGCACTGCATACCAGATGCCAACACCGGCCAAAATGATCACAATAAGAAATACGTTGAGAATAAATTCTCGGACGAAATTAAGAAGACGCCAGGTCCACTTAAAAAAACCGGCGATAATTCGCCACAATGTGCGCATGGTCTCTCCAACAAGACGGGAAAAGTATCGCTATCCTAATGACCCGCCGGAAAAAAGTCAGCTTTAAATCATTTCAGAATTTGGCGGTGCGTCATTCTCTTAAAGCCCAAAGGCAGTTGGAAAATGGCGGGGCGCCTATGTTAACGTAAGGTTAATAGCAATTATTCTCAGTTCTGCTCAGGAGATTTCAATGGATGCTTTAGATTTATTACTTAACCGCCGTTCTGCTTCCCGTCTGGCCGCGCCTGCGCCGACCGGGCAGGCGTTGCAAAATATCATCAATGCCGGGATGCGCGCGCCGGATCACGGCGCCTTACAGCCATGGCGTTTTGTGATCGCAGAAAGCGACGGGCTGGTAAGGTTCAGCGAACTGCTGCGCGCGGCCGCCATTAAAGACGGTGCCGATGAAAAGGCTGTCGAAAAAGCCACGCAGGCACCGCTTCGCGCTCCGCAAATAATCACGGTGATCGCCGCCTGCAAAGAGAGCGCGAAAGTCCCGCAGTGGGAACAGCTGCTGTCCGCCGGTTGTGCGGTGCAGGCAATGCAGATGGCGGCGCTGGCGCAAGGATTCAATGGTATCTGGCGCAGCGGCGCGTGGACCGATCATCCTGACGTGCGCAAAGCTTTTAAATGCGGTGAGAACGACAAAATTGTCGGTTTCCTGTACCTCGGCACGCCGCAGCTGAAAGCCAGCCTGCAAATTATCCCGGTCGACAGCACGCCGTTCGTTTCTCATTTTTAAAAGTAAAAGCTCACGCAATCACCGGTTTTCTTCAGCGCTTTCTGATTAAACCGGTTTTTTGCTGCCTTAATGAGCGACCGCGTTCTCAGATGTCTCTATCCGTCTTACTAATTCTGCCAGCAGCGGCTAACATAGCCACCATCTTTATGATGAGGACGTAGTGAATGAAGGATGGGACGATGAAAATGGTAGTGGCGATCACACTGAACGGCGCTGCGCCGCTGACGGGTGCAATGTAATGCGCCTGTTCATTGCCGAAAAACCCAGCCTTGCCCGCGCGATTGCGGACGTACTGCCGAAACCTCATCGTCGCGGCGACGGTTATATTGCCTGTGGCAACGATCAGGTGGTCACCTGGTGCGTCGGCCACTTACTCGAACAGGCTCAGCCGGACGCCTACGACAGTCGCTATGCGCGCTGGTCGCTGGCGGATCTGCCGATTATCCCCGAAAAATGGCAGCTCCAGCCGCGTTCCTCAGTCGCCAAACAGCTTAACGTCATCAAACGCCTATTGCAGGAAGCCTCGCAGGTGGTTCACGCCGGTGACCCGGATCGCGAAGGGCAACTGCTGGTGGATGAGGTGCTGGATTATCTTGAACTCACGCCGGAAAAACGCCACGCCACTCAGCGCTGCCTGATTAACGATCTCAACCCGCAGGCGGTGGAACGGGCGATCGATCGTCTGCGTGATAACCGCGATTTCATTCCCCTGTGCGTCTCCGCCTTAGCCCGCGCCCGCGCCGACTGGCTGTACGGTATCAACATGACCCGCGCTTACACCATTCTTGGCCGCAACGCCGGTTACAACGGCGTGCTGTCCGTTGGCCGCGTGCAGACGCCGGTGCTCGGGCTGGTGGTGCGTCGTGACGAAGACATTGAAAACTTCGTGCCGAAAGATTTCTTCGAAGTGAAAGCGCACATCGTGACGCCTGCCGATGAGCGTTTTGTGGCGCTGTGGCAGCCGAGCGAATCCTGCGAACCTTATCAGGACGAAGAAGGGCGTTTGCTGCACCGTCCGCTGGCCGATCACGTGGTGGCGCGCATCGGCGGCCAGCCGGCGATGGTCACCGGTTATAATGACAAGCGCGAAAATGACATTGCGCCGCTGCCGTTTTCACTTTCCACCTTACAGATCGAAGGTTCTAAAGCCTTTGGCCTGAGCGCGCAGCAGATTCTGGATATTTGCCAGAAACTGTACGAAACGCACAAATTGATTACGTATCCGCGCTCTGACAGCCGATACCTTCCTGAAGAGCACTTTGCCGGACGTCATGCCGTACTTAACGCCATCGGCATCCATCAGCCGGATCTGATGCCGCAGCCGTTGATGGACACGGATATTCGTAACCGTTGCTGGGACGATAAAAAGGTCGATGCCCACCACGCGATCATCCCGACTGCACGCAGCAGCAAGGTGAATCTGACCGACAACGAACAAAAGATTTATGGCCTGGTGGCGCGTCAGTATCTGATGCAGTTCTGCCCTGATGCCGTCTATCGTAAATGTGTTATCGATCTTGATATCGCCGGTGGCAAGTTTATCGCCAAGGCGCGTTTTCTGGCCGAAGCGGGCTGGCGCACGCTGCTCGGCAGCAAAGAGCGTGATGAAGAGAACGAAGGAACACCGCTGCCGGTGGTGGCGAAGGGCGATGAATTACTCTGTGAGCGCGGTGAAGTGGTGGAGCGTCAGACGCAGCCCCCGCGGCCTTTCACCGATGCGACACTGCTGTCTGCCATGACCGGGATTGCGCGATTTGTGCAGGATAAAGCGCTGAAGAAAATCCTGCGCGCCACCGACGGGCTGGGCACGGAAGCAACGCGCGCCGGGATTATCGAGCTGCTGTTCCGTCGTGAATTTTTGTATAAGAAAGGGCGCTATATTCATTCCAGTGATACCGGCCGGGCGCTTATTCACTCGCTGCCGGACATCGCCGGGCGGCCGGACATGACCGCCGACTGGGAATCAACCCTGACGCGCATCAGCGAAAAGAACTGCCGTTATCAGGATTTTATGCAACCGCTGGTCGCGACGTTGCAGAATCTCATTATGCAGGCCAAAACCAATCGGGTGTCTTCGGCGTTCCGCAGTCTGCCTTCCAAACCGGCGGGCGCGGCGGCGAAAGGCAAAAGCGCCCCTAAACGCCGTAAAGCGAGCACCAAAGGGAAGGAAGCAAACAGTGATGAATAACCTTAAAAAAATGCTGATGGTTTTACTGGCGGGCTCTGCGTTGCTGGCGACACCGGCGATGGCGAACCGCACCGGTTTCAATAACGGCGCAGATGTCGTGGTGCCGTTGCCGCCCCAAATCTGGGATAACAGCGGCAATAATAACAACAGTGCGCCAACCTGCCACAACTGCTGCGTTTATAATAACCAGACCTACAGCGAAGGTGCGGTCGTCACTGCCGACAGCATAGTATTGCAATGCGTGCGCGATCCCAACGTGGTCGGCACCAACGAACTGAAGTGGCAAGTGCTGAAAAAGTAGATTCGGCACGCAGATAAAAAAGGCGCGGTACTGAAATCAGTCCGCGCCTTTTTTATTCGATTTATCCGTCAGCCGGAAAATCGTTTCAGATAGGCGTCGATAAGCGGAATATCTGCCGGTGCCAGTTCAAACGACGTCACGTCGGCAGGCGATACCCAGCGAACTTCAGAGTGACACTGTAACGTAATCACTCCGGTGAAGCCGCTGACACGCCACCCGTGCAGATGGATCAGACGTTGAGGTTGTTGCAGTACGCTGGTGGCGACGAAATCTTCCACCGTCACCGTAATCCCCATCTCTTCCTGTAACTCCCGCACCAGCGCGGCCTGATGGCTTTCACCGGTTTCCACTTTTCCGCCGGGAAACTCCCACAAACCGGCCTGGTCGCTGGAAGCGTCCCGTCGCGCAAGCAGCAATTTCCCGTCCCGCTCAATCAGTGCCGCCACCACATCGACCGTTTTCACTGGCATTATTTCAGGTCAAACGTCGCCCAGATTGGGGCGTGGTCAGAGGGTTTTTCCATACCACGGATATCGTAATCGATACCGGTTTCGATGCAGCGTGACGCCAGTGATGTGCTCGCCATGATCAGATCGATACGCAGACCACGGTTTTCATCAAAGCCGCGGGAACGGTAGTCGAACCATGAATATTTATCCGTGGTGTCCGGATTTGCCGCGCGGAAAGTGTCGATTAATCCCCACCCTTTCAGGCGTTCCATCCACTCGCGCTCTTCCGGCAGGAAGGAGCATTTTCCGGTGCGCAGCCAGCGTTTGCGGCTATCTTCGCCAATACCGATGTCGAGATCGGTCGGGCTAATATTTACATCACCCATCACCACAACCGGATTATTCACCGACAGGCTGGTGTTCAGATAATCCTGTAAATCGCGGTAGAACTTTTCCTTGGCCGGGAATTTGGTCGGATGGTCACGGCTTTCGCCCTGCGGGAAGTAACCGTTGATGACGGTCAGAATGCCCTGTGGCGTGTCAATATCGGTCATGATGATGCGGCGCTGAGACTCTTCGTCATCGCCTGGGAAACC
The DNA here is from genome assembly GCF_057290995.1 of Rahnella sp. 1L-D-7-B-C2. Classification (NCBI taxonomy): domain Bacteria; kingdom Pseudomonadati; phylum Pseudomonadota; class Gammaproteobacteria; order Enterobacterales; family Yersiniaceae; genus Rahnella; species Rahnella sp. 1L-D-7-B-C2. The sequence goes on from NZ_JBXAVQ010000016.1 coordinate 11,319, forward strand.
ACGGCGTACAGCGACCGGTTCCTGCTTCGTCAGCATGGCAACGCCGTAATGGCCTTTCTGTCCGTGGTAGAAAACGTGGTAACCGTACTGGCTCACCTCTTCCAGAGGGAACATATCGTCATGAACTTTGGTTTCCTGCAAACCAATGACGTCAGGCTGGTGCTGTTCGATGATTGCCGCGAGCTGATGCGGGCGGGCGCGCAATCCGTTGATATTAAAGGAGACAAACTTCATAGTCGGGAACCATTTGGCGATGAAATCAGAAGGGCGATAGTAGCAGATAAAGGCGCGGATGGCGAAACCGGCACGTTGCTGAAAAACACAGCAGGTGCAATTTATCCGGCAAAAAGCGTACCCAAACTTTGTGACAATCCGCATTGAGTTGTACAATTATTTTGTCAACTTTTCGTGACAGTCTCTTCTTACGCTGTACACGAAAGAGTATTATGCCACTCAGCGATTTCCGCACCGGCAAATAAAGGTTAACACTGATGCGTCTGGAAGTTTTTTGCGAAGACCGCCTGGGTCTCACCCGTGAACTCCTCGATTTACTGGTTTTACGCAGTATTGATTTGCGCGGTATCGAGATTGCCTCGATTGGCCGCATTTACCTGAACTTTTCCCAACTGGATTTTGATACTTTTCGCGCCCTGATGGCGGAGATCCGCCGCATCGATGGCGTGACTGACGTCCGCACCGTGCCGTTTATGCCTTCTGAGCGTGAGCATCGCGCGCTGCGAGCTTTGCTGGTTTCCATGCCGGAGCCGGTATTTTCCATTGATATGAAAGGCAAAATCGAGCAGGCCAATCCGGCGGCGATGGCGCTGTTCGAACTCGATGAAGAAAAAATCCATACCTACAACGCTGCAAACCTGATCCCCGGTTACAACGTCACGCGCTGGCTGGAAAATGAAAGCACGCAGCCGCACAGCGAACGCGTGGTGATCCGCAGTCAGGATTTCCTGATGGACCTGACGCCGATCCACATGGATGACGAAGAACAAACCGGTGTGATGGCAGGTGCCGTGATTATGCTCAAGTCCGCTGCGCGCATGGGGCGTCAGTTGCAGGATCTTACCGTCAATGACGACAGCGAATTCAATCACATTGTCGCGGTAAGCGGCAAAATGCGTCAGGTCCTGGATCAGGCGCGCAAGCTGGCGATGCTTGATGCGCCGCTGCTGATTGTCGGCGATACCGGCACCGGTAAAGATTTGCTGGCGCATGCCTGCCATCTGCGCAGCGCGCGCGGCAAAAAACCGTTCCTCGGTCTGAACTGTGCGTCACTCCCGGATGACGTGGTAGAAAGCGAGCTGTTCGGCTATGCCGCCGGTGCTTATCCGAACGCGATTGAGGGCAAAAAAGGCTTTTTCGAACAGGCCAACGGCGGCTCGGTGCTGCTCGATGAAATCGGTGAAATGTCACCGAGAATGCAGATCAAGTTGCTGCGCTTTCTTAACGACGGAACATTCCGCCGCGTAGGTGAAGAGCATGAGGTGAAGGTCGACGTGCGCGTGATGTGCGCCACGCAAAAGAATCTGGTGGAGCTGGTGCAGCGCGGTGAATTCCGTGAAGATCTTTACTACCGTCTGAACGTACTCAGTTTGACGCTGCCACCGCTGCGCGACAGGCCGGCTGACGTCATGCCGCTCACCGAGTTGTTTGTGGCGCGTTTCTCTGACGAGCAGGGGATGCCGCGCCCGAAACTCTCTGCGCAACTGGCCAATTATCTGACGCACTATGGCTGGCCGGGCAACGTCCGTCAGTTGAAAAACGCCATTTATCGTGCGCTTACGCAGCTCGAAGGCGGTGAACTGCGCCCGCAGGATATCGTCTTACCAGACTTTGATGCTGAAGTGACGATTGGCGAAGAAGCACTGAACGGTTCGCTCGACGACATCAGCAAGCGCTTCGAACGCTCGGTGCTGACCCGTCTTTATCGTACTTATCCAAGTACGCGAAAACTGGCAAAACGTCTGGGCGTCTCGCACACAGCGATTGCCAATAAACTGCGCGAATATGGTTTAAGCAGTCGTCGTGGTGAAACGGCAGAAGGTGAAGAGTAATTCTTTACCTTCCGGTCGCAGCCAATAAAAAAGCAACGGACTGAGCCGTTGCTTTTTTTATCTGAAAATCTTTTACATCAAGAGATTACTTCAGAACAGCCAGCGCAGACTCATAGTCCGGTTCGGTGGTGATTTCATTCACCAGTTCGCTGTACAGCACGTTGTCCTGACCATCCAGAACAACCACTGCGCGCGCAGTCAGACCAGACAGTGGGCCTTCAGCGATGGCAACGCCGTACTCGGATTTGAAGTCGCCGCCGCGCAGGGTGGAAAGCGTGACCACGTGGGTCAGGCCTTCCGCGCCGCAGAAGCGGGACTGGGCAAACGGCAAGTCAGCGGAAATACACAGCACCACGGTGTTGTCGATTTCGCCAGCCAGCTGGTTGAATTTACGCACGGATGCGGCGCAAACACCGGTATCGATGCTTGGGAAAATGTTCAGGACTTTACGCTTGCCCACGAAGCTGCTCAGGCTGACATCAGAAAGGTCTTTGGCGACCAGTGTGAAAGGCTTGGCGACGTCGCCTTTTTGTGGGATTTTGCCAGCAACGGTTACCGGGTTGCTCTGAAAGTGTACGGTCTGGGTCATGATGTTTTCCTATTTCCATTGGAGTCAAACGGCTTTCAGTTTAGGGTAACAATTGTAGGTTGGATATAGATTATTTGCTAAATAGTTGTATACATTGAATGTATGCCGTCGGGCATTGATCAATTTAGGGAGCCGCTATGAGAAGTGTTCGCTTTTATCCGGAAGCCTGGCCGCTGCACACGGCCTTTGTTATCTCTCGCGGCAGCCGCACCGAAGCAAGGGTGGTGGCGGTAGAAATAGAGGAAAACGGCGTCCGCGGGGTAGGTGAATGTACGCCGTATCCGCGTTATGACGAAAGTGAAGCCTCGGTGATGGCGCAAATCGCCAGCGTGGTCACTGCTATCGAACGAGGCGCGAGTCGCGAACAATTGCAACATTTGCTGCCCGCCGGTGCTGCCCGCAATGCGCTGGATTCCGCACTGTGGAATCTCGAAACCCAAACCAGCGGCCTGAATTTGTGGCAGCTCACCGGCATCGAACCTTTGGCGTCGATCAGCATGGCGCAAACCGTCAGCATCGGTACGCCTGAAGAGATGGCTGAAGCGGCGCTTGGATTGCAGCAAAAAGGCGCGACGCTGCTGAAGATCAAACTCGATGACCGGCTGATCGCCGAACGGCTGGTAGCAATCCGTGCCGCCGTGCCGAATGCGTCATTGATTGTTGATGCCAACGAAGCCTGGCAAAGCGACGGTCTGGCAGAGCGCTGTCAGCTGCTGGCGGATCTCGACATTCTGATGCTTGAACAGCCGCTGCCCGCCGGGCAAGATTCGGCGCTGGAGAACTTTATCCACCCGCTGCCGATCTGCGCCGATGAAAGCTGCCACACGGTGGAGGGTTTGCCTGCGCTTCAGGGGCGTTATGAGATGGTGAACATCAAACTGGATAAAACCGGCGGACTGACTGGCGCACTGCGACTGGCGCAGGAGGCACGTGAGCTGGGTTTCGGCATTATGCTGGGTTGCATGTTATGCACCTCGCGGGCGGTTCGCGCTGCCTTGCCGCTGACCGCCGGAGCAAAGTTTATCGATCTCGACGGTCCTACGTGGCTGGCACAGGACGTCGAACCGCCGATGAAGTTCCACTGCGGTGGGATCGACGTGGCCGGTTCGGTCTGATTTTACGGCGAATGTCGCAGTTTTGTGCGCGGAGGCAACACTGGAGCGAATTCTTATAGGGTATGAATTGAAGAAATGATACAACTCCTTCATTGCTCATAGTTTTTATGAATGTCTGGAGAAATTTATGCCGCAGGGAAAATCGTTTCCGCTTCTCTCATACTCCGTCTGTGCTGTGCTGGTTGCACTGAGTCTCGGTCAGACCAACGCCGCACAAGTGCCTGCCGGTACTGCGCTTGCCGCCAAACAGGAAATCGTCCGCCATATCAAGGACGAGCCTGCCTCACTGGACCCGATAAAAGTCATCGGCCTGCCTGAAGCGCAGGTCGCGCGTGATTTGTTCGAAGGGCTGGTCAATCAGGACGCACAGGGTAAAAGCATTCCGGGTGTCGCTGAAAGCTGGCAGAACCAGAACAATCAGGTATTTCTCTTCACACTGCGCAAAGATGCCAAATGGTCGAATGGCGATCCGGTGACTGCGCAGGATTTTGTCTACAGCTGGCAGCGTCTGGTGGATCCTAAAGGGTTATCAAGCGGTGCGTGGTTTGCCGGACTTGCCGGGATCCAGAACGCAGATGCGATCATTGCCGGGAAAATGCCGGTGGATAAACTGGGCGTCACCGCCGTCAGCCCGACGCAGCTGCGTGTCACGCTCGACAAACCGGTGCCGTATTTTGTCAGCCTGCTGGCCAACTTCAGTCTTTTCCCGGTGCATAAAGCCACGGTGGAAAAATACGGTGAAGACTGGACCAAGCCCGGCAATCTGGTCGGCAACGGGGCGTACGTACTTAAAGAGCGCGTGGTGAATGAAAAACTGGTGCTGGAACCGAATCCGCATTATTGGGACCACGCCCACACGGTGCTGACCAAAGTGACGTTCGTGCCGATTAACAAAGAGTCCAACGCCACTAAACGCTATCTGGCGAATGACATCGATATCACCGAGTCTTTCCCGAAAGATCAGTACAAAAAGCTGATGCACGATATTCCGGGGCAGGTCTACACACCGTATCAACTCGGCACCTATTACTACGCGTTTAACACCCGCCGTGCGCCGACCGACGATGCCCGCGTGCGTCTGGCACTGTCGATGAGTATCGACCGGGCAGTAATTGCCGATAAAGTGCTGGGCACCGGTGAAAAACCAGCATGGCATTTTACGCCTGACGTGACCAACGGCTGGAAGCCGGCCAAAAGTGAAATGCAGCAATATTCTCAGGATGAACTGAATGCACAGGCGAAAGGCCTCTTGGCGGCAGCCGGTTATGGCCCGTCTAAACCGCTGCATCTGACGTTGTTGTACAACACGTCCGAAAGCCACCAAAAGATTGCCATCGCGGTGGCTTCGATGTGGAAAAAGAACCTGGGCGCGGACGTTAAGCTGGTAAATCAGGAGTGGAAAACCTATATCGACAGCCGTAACACTGGCAATTTCGACGTGATCCGCGCCTCGTGGGTGGGTGATTACAATGAAGCTTCGACATTCCTGTCGCTGCTGACGTCCACGCATAACAGTAATATCAGTAAATTCAGCAATGCCGATTATGATAAAGCCATCGCCGACGCCAGCCGTGAAACTAACGACGCACGCCGCAACGCTGACTACAACAAAGCCGAGCAAATCATCGCCGAACAGGCACCGATAGCGCCAATTTATCAGTACACCAACGGACGACTGATCAAACCGTGGGTGAAAGGCTATCCGATTGAAAATCCTGAAGACGTGGCTTATAGCCAGGAAATGTACATTATTAAACACTAATTTCTGACTTTCCAAAAAGATAAAAAAGCGCCGCTGATTCAAGGGCGCTTTTTATTTTTGCGAAGCCGTATAACATGATCACACCCTTGTACAATTTACTGCTGACTTTGGTTTTTGAACTTCAAAGGCTTAACGCTAAACTGAAAAGAATGAACGAATTAAAAAGCGAGGAACGTTGTGGACGTCATTAAGGGAAAAGAACTACAGGTAGCTGACGCCGTTTATGCCTTCCAGCTGGACGGTCAGAGCGGCGTCACTGACATCAGCACGCAGTGTGTCGCGACGGACGAAAAACCTTGCTGGCTGCATCTGGATTACACCCGAGCGGAAAGCGAAAACTGGATAACCAACACGCCTGTCTTACCGGACACCGTGCGCGAGGCACTGGCCGGTGACAGCGTGCGACCGAAAGTCATCCGCATGGGCGAAGGCACGCTGATCACGTTGCGCAGCATCAATCTCAACGCCGATTCACGCCCGGATCAACTGGTCACCATCCGCGTTTATCTCACCGATAAAATGATCGTCTCCACACGCCATCGCAAAGTGTTCTCAATGGAAGAGATGATTAACGACATGCAGCAGGGCAGCGGGCCGAAGAATACCGGCAGCTGGCTGGTGGAAATGTGCGATGCGCTGACCGATCACACCAGCGATTTCATCGAAGATTTGCACGATAAAATCATTGATATCGAAGACGACCTGATGGAACAACAGGTGCCGGAACGCGGTCAGATGGCACTGCTGCGTAAACAGCTGATCGTCCTTCGCCGGTATATGGCGCCGCAGCGCGACGTGTTCTCGCGTCTTTCCAGCGAGCGTTTGTCATGGATGAACGATGATGAGCGTCGTCTGATGCAGGAAATCTCGGACCGCTTAGGGCGCGGACTGGACGATTTGGACGGCAGCATTGCCCGCACAGCGGTGCTTTCGGATGAAATCAGTTCACTGATGGCCGATTCCCTCAACCGCCGCACCTACACCATGTCGATGCTGGCCATGGTCTTCCTGCCGACAACGTTTCTGACTGGCCTGTTCGGTGTCAATCTCGGCGGTATTCCGGGTAATTCATCACATTTGGGGTTTGGGATTTTCTGTGTGTCGCTGGTGGTGCTGGTGGGCGGCGTCGCATGGTGGCTGAAGAAAAGCCGCTGGCTGTAGGGCGGAAAGCTGCCGAAAAAAACAAAAAAAAAGCCGGTCAGAAGACCGGCGTCGTTCGAATCAAAAAGTGCTATGCATTAATTCTAAAAATTTGGAAATAAGACAATATGGAGCACAACGCCCATCGCTTGACGTTGCATTCACCTGCGGAATGGATAGTGCACCGATTCAGCGCTGCTAATGTTGATTTGGCTCAATCTTTTTGAGGTTTCTGTGCTGTCAGCCCGGTCTGTGTGGATTTGTGCCACGCGGATCTCAAAACTTACGATCAGGAGTCTGTTTTGCACACCGGAGAAATGATTCATCAGGCGTATGAAAATACGACCGAAAGGACGCTGAATTTATGGAAAGCTCAGGGAGAAACCGGTGCAGTCAGAACCGACCCCTTCTATCATCCGACCAGACTGGCCATCACCAGCGGTAATCGCGCAGGGGCCGTAATGGCAGGCCTGTTGTCTGATTTAACCACCGCTGCACAGAGCGATAAACGGGCGGATGTCGCCCCGCCAGACGGCATGCATTTTACGTTTTTTGCGATCACTCAGGCGCTCTATGAACGGCCGGAAGACGCCGAAGGTCTCGCCGGGCTGGTGAGTATTTTCGAACAGCACTGTGCCGAACATGTGATGCAAATCAGCGATTTAAAACTTGTCGCGCTGCCCAATCAACTGCTACTGGCCGGTATTCCCGACAGTGAAAGTTTGCGCGTCAGGCAGTCCCTGGTGGAGCATCTGCTGGCAACAAAATGGGCGGGAAAAATTAAAGATCGCTACCCCAACGCTGCCATTCCGCAAATCTTCTGGCACAGCACGCTGCTGCGTTACAGCGCTGAGTTTATGCCTGAACCGCTGCGGGCATTCTTTCGCGAAAATCAGCATAAGAATTTTGGCTCAATCAGCCTGCCTGTAAAACTGGTGATGACTAACTACAACTGGACCGACACGTTTTTTCTTTCCTGAAAAGCAAAAGCCCGCATGAGCGGGCTTTCAAATCTTCACGGCTGTTTCGCGAGATGTTATTTAATTTCCAGCACGTTCAGGCGCTCCACCGGGGCGACGGTTTCATCGTCTTCCGGCTGCCAGCCGACCGGTTGCATAGGAATATCTTCACGATCGAACGCCAGATCCCCGCCGTCAACGACTTCGCCACCGTGCTGGATCCCTTTAAAATCGAAGAGATTCATATCATTGAGGTGTGAAGGCACCACATTTTGCATCGCACTGAACATGGTTTCGATACGGCCCGGATATTTTTTGTCCCAGTCTTTCAGCATGTCGCCGATCACCTGACGTTGCAGGTTTGGCTGTGAACCGCACAGGTTACAAGGGATGATCGGGTATTCGCGTGCAATCGCAAAACGCTCGATATCTTTTTCACGGCAGTACGCCAGCGGCCGGATGACGATGTGTTTACCGTCGTCACTCATCAGTTTAGGTGGCATACCTTTCAGCTTGCCGCCGTAGAACATGTTGAGGAAGAGGGTTTGCAGGATGTCATCGCGGTGATGGCCCAGTGCAATCTTAGTACAGCCCAGTTCCGTCGCGGTGCGGTACAAAATTCCACGGCGCAGACGAGAGCACAGGGAGCAGGTGGTTTTGCCTTCCGGAATCTTATCTTTCACGATAGCGTAAGTATCTTCGGTCACTATCTGGTATTCCACACCCAGTTCTTCCAGATACGCGGGCAGAATATGCGCCGGAAAACCGGGTTGCTTCTGGTCAAGATTAACGGCAATCAGTGAGAAGTTCACCGGTGCACTTTTTTGCAAATTGCGCAAAATTTCCAGCATGGTGTAACTGTCTTTACCGCCTGACAGGCACACCATAATGCGGTCACCTTCTTCGATCATGCCAAAGTCAGCAATGGCTTTACCGACATCACGACGCAGGCGTTTCTGGAGCTTGTCGATGTTATACTTTTCTTTCTGAATTGGACTTGTCACAAATTTCTCTTTCGCAAAATCGCGGCGCACAGGCCGCCAGTGTCTATGCGCAGTAGGGTACGGATTTTGCCGCCTGCTGTCAGGTAGATTTTGTGAAAATCAGGGGTTTTTTGTGCGTATAAAACAGCCAAAAAACTTCCATTTGTCTGAATCTCTCCTGAATGTGAAATTTCTGACTATAGTTAATAGACTCATTGTTAAGTAAAAACCCCAATTCAGGAGGGAAGATATGAAAAGGAAAAACCTTATTGCCGCGTCGCTGGCTGCCGTCTCCATACTTTTTGTTGCAGGCTGCGCATCGAATCAGGCAATAAAAACGACGGACGGAAAAACCATCGTAACGGACGGTAAACCTCAGGTCGATGACGATACCGGTCTGGTGTCGTACAAAAATGCTGAGACTGGTAAAACAGAGCAAATTAACCGCGATCAGGTTAAAAACATGAGCGAGTTGGATAACTAATTTATCCAATCAACGTGACAAAGGAGAGAACGATGAACAGGAAATTGATTCTGCCACTAGCCGCATTAATCAGTGTCGCAGCTTTGTCAGGCTGCACCCGTACCAGCTATGCCATTCAGACGAATGATGCGCGAACCATCATCAGCGACGGTAAACCAAAAGAAGCCGAAACTGGCCTGTTGGAATATACCGATGCTAACGGTGTGAAACAGCAAATCAGTAAAACTGAAGTTAAGCAGGTAACGGAGCTTCCAAAATAATATCGCTTTTTGTCTGTTTTTTCCGACATCTCAACCCGCTGACAAGCGGGTTTTTTTATGGACTTGTACCGCAGACCTGACCCGCGTCCCGCTGAAACAGCCTGGCCAGTGGTAAATAAAAATGCAGAACTTTGCACCGCAAAGCCCTGCATCGTTTTTCTCACCCCCGCAATTACCTCTGCGACGTCACGATTTTCGCTTTATCCGCCGTCGCGGCTTTTTTTGCATTGGCAGCAGACATGCCTTTCTCCGCACTGTGATGTAAGAACCAGCCAAAGATCAGAATCGCCAGCGCGCACAGCAGGAACAGGAATCGTCCCCACAGCGGGTTCGGTACCAGCACCATCAGCAGTAAACCGGCACCCATGTACATCGAAATACGTCCGATTTTATCGCGTTGCAGCCGGTCGAACTCATCCTGTTCGTTATCGGCATATACCGGTGTTTCCATATCGATGAAGAACTGTTTGCGCTGCGCTTCGCGTGCGGTATTGGCTTCGCGGTAAAACAGGCGGGTCAGACAGAAGAATCCGCCGGTGAATACCATGTGCGCGAAAATGTTCCACATGATCGCCACGTCCAGCAATTCACGCGCAGTCAGCGTGATACCGAGAAGGTGGGCGACGTCCGGCGCGGTAAACACGTTGGCAACTACATATGACACGCACAGCCCGAACAGTACGGTGGCCCAGCCCGCCCAGTCCGGCGTTTTCCGGATAAATACGCCAAGGAAGAGGGGCACGACAATCGGCGCCTGCATCAGCGTGCCGACTTTCATCATCAGATCGAAAAGGCTGACGGTCTGCATCGTGTGCATGTACTGCGCGACCAGGATCACCAGCACACCGTTCACCACGCAGGCTATCTGTCCGACGCGCAGCTGATACTTGTCGCTGCGCGCGCCGTTACGGTTGACGATCGGCGTCCAGAAGCTGCGCACAAAAATCCCCGAGTTACGGTTCAGGGCGCAATCCATGGAGGACATCGTTGCGGCAAACAGTCCGGCCATCAGCAGGCCAACGGTGCCGAGTGGCATGGCGCGTTCTGCAAAAATCAGATACACCGCATCGGTAGCGTTTTTCCCCAACTCAGGGTGTGCGGTGGCGGCGTCCGGATACAGAACGGCGACCGCCCAAGGCGGGATGAACCAAATCAGAGTACCGACAAACATCAGCACCAGCGCGAACAACGCCGCTTTTTTGGCATTGAAACTGTCTTTGGCATTCAGAAAACGATAGGAATCCTGAAGATTATTGATGCTTTGCACGTTCTTGATGAAGAAGAACAGGAAGCAGGCCACCAGCAGTGAGATGTAATGTGGCCCGACGTCCGGCCCGGTAAAGAAGCCTGACGGGAACTCGGTCACCAGTTTGACCGGTCCGCCGACCTTAAACAGCGCCACCACCGCGCAGGCAATCGAAATAATCGCCACCACCAGCGTCTGCACAAAATCACTCGCCACCACGCCCCATGCGCCGCTCAGTAATGAAATCACCAGCACCACCACGCCGGTTACCCACAGCGTGAGCGTGATGTCGTGCTTGAACACCGCGCTGGCAAATACCGCCAGACTGTTCAGCCACACACCGGCACTCAGAATACTGAGCGGGATAATCATCCAGGTGAAAAACTGTTCGTTACCTTTGCCAAAGCGGTGGTTGATGGCCTCGGTGGCCGTATCGACCCGCAGCTGGCGAAAACGCGTGGCGAACCACCACCAGGCGATGAGATAGCCGAAAACGTTACCCGCGAACACGCTGACCACGTTGAAACCGTAGCGGTAGGCCTGCCCGGCGGCGCCGGTGAAAGTCCAGGCGCTGAACTGGATCATGAACGCCGTTGCGCCAACCATCCACCAGAGCATTCGCCCGCCGCCGCGAAAATAGTGGCTCGAGGAGCCGGACGCCATCTTTTTGAAGGCATAACTGATAGCAATCATTAAGACGAAGTAACCGATCATGACCAGAACATTGATATCCATTGTCGTTACTCTCTCATTTGTAGGTGAGGTATTTTTGGTTATGTATTGAGCAAGAGTAGAAGAGACTAATGGAATTAAAAGTCCGACAAATAAGAAATGCTTAGTTTGTTATCGATTTGTGAAGTCGGTCACTTGCTGGGCAATTTGTGGCTTTTTCAGCCAATTCTGACTGGCGCTTATGAGCGTTCGTTGCTTTATTAGTAGTACTAAAGAGAACGAAACCGTTGTAACCGGAGAACGCATGACGTTATTTAAGTGCCGTACCGTTGAGGTGAAACAGCTAGCTGCAGCGTTAATTATGATGTTTGGCAGCGCGGGAGCATTCGCCGCTGAACCGGCATTTCTCAATACCGCCCAAATGGAAGTGGTGCGCCAGCAACTGCACAACAATACGGCTGCACCGCAGACCTCAGACGCATACCGTCATCTGCTGGCGGCCGCGGATTCAGCGCTAAACAAGCCCAATCTCAGCGTGACCGACAAAGGTATGACGCCACCCAGCGGTTCGAAACACGACTATCTCAGCCTGAGCGCGTACTGGTGGCCGGACGACAGCAAACCCGATGGTCTGCCGTGGATCCGCAAGGACGGGCGCGTCAATCCGGCCAGTAAAAACGATCAAAGCGATGGCGTAAGGCTGGCGGATTTTACCGCGCGGGTGCAGAACCTGACGCTGGCCTGGTATTTCTCCGGTGAACAGAAATACGCCGATAAAGCAGCCAGCCTGCTGCGTGCCTGGTTCATCACCCCGGAAACGCGCATGAATCCGAATCTGAATTTTGCGCAGGGTGTGCCGGGAATTTCGCCCGGTCGCAACGCCGGTGTGCTGGATGGCCGCTATTTCTCCACGCGCATTGTGGATTCACTGGTGTTACTGCGCGGTAATCCTGCGTGGAGCGACAACGACGAACAGCAACTCCACGCGTGGATGACCGACTATCTGCACTGGCTTCAGGGCAGCAAAATCGCGAAGAAAGAAGGGCGCACCGAGAACAATCACGGCAACTGGTACGTGACGCAGGTGTCGGGCATCGCGTGGTATCTCGGCGCTAAAGCCGTGATCCGCGATATGGCCACGCTGATGAAAAGTAAGCTCGACGTGCAGCTTAAGCCCGATGGCACGCAGCCTGCCGAACTGGCGCGCACCCGTTCTTTCCATTACAGCTATTTCAATTTGCAGGCGGTCAGCATGATGGCGGTGCTGGCGCAGAAAAACGGTATCGATCTTTGGCACTACAAAACGCCGCAGGGCGGCAGTCTGCTGACCTCGCTGGATTTCATGGCGCGGTTCACCGATCCGACCGTGACGTGGCCGTATAAAACCATCGACCAGATCCGCGTTCGTCCGCTGCCACTGCTGTCCTGGGCAGATAATTCTACCGGCCAGCTGCGCTATCAGCAGAAGATCCGTAGTGCGACCTTCACAGTGCCGCCTGCGGATAAAAGTAAAAAAATGGCCGGTGGCTATCACGAAGACGTAACACGCGGCGCGGTGATGGAAGCCGAACGCGAAACCTGGCTGCTTTCGCTACCGTCATTTGCCACGGGTTACGTTGCACCGCAGGAGAGTGGAAAATGAGTCACTGGCAGCCGTTACTGATATCCGTTGCCGACGCTGAAAAACTGCGCGGGCAGATGGATGCTGATTCCCTGCTGGGCGCGGCGCTGCGCGAGCAAATCCTCTCGCTGGAACGTTATATGGCGCAACCGCAGAGCATTCCCGGTCACGGTGAAGCGGGGGGCTCCGAGCATACACGGCACAAGCAAAACTACCTTTATATCAATCTGGCAGGGCGGTTGTTCCTCATTACTGGCGAGGCGCGCTACCGCGATTTCGCGCTGGCGTTGCTGACCGGTTATGCCGACATTTTTCCTTCGCTCGGCAGCGCTGTCAGCAAAGACAGCAATGCGCCGGGACGGCTTTTCCATCAGACGCTCAATGAAAATATGTTTTGGCTGTACGCCGTCGAAGGCTACCACTGCCTGATCCCATCGCTCAGTCAGGAATCCTGCGCGCACATTGAAAACAATCTGTTTCGCGTGATGGCGGATGATGCGCTTAACCGCCACAGCAAGGATTTCGATATCGTGCACAACCATGGCATCTGGTCGGTGGCGGCGGCAGCTATCAGCGGTTATGTGCTCGGCGATTTATCACTGGTCGAAAAAGCGCTCTATGGCATGAAGGGCGACAGCGAAAGCGGCGGATTTTTTGCCCAACTCCGCCAGCTGTTTTCACCGGACGGTTACTACATCGAAGGGCCGTATTATCACCGCTTTGCGCTGCGGCCTTTACTGTTGCTGAGCGAGGCGATTGAACGCCGTCAGCCGGAATTACAGATTTATCAGTTCCGTGATCAGATCATCCGTAAAACCTGCGAAGCGCTGATGCAGACCGCTTTCCCCGACGGGACCTGGCCTGCGCTCAACGACTCCTCCAAAACCATTAATATCCGCGATGACGGCGCAGTTATCGCCGCCAGCGTTTGCTATCACCGCTATCTGCATAACCCGCAGTGGATCGCCGTCGCCCGGCAACAACGGACCGTTTGGGTCAGCCCGGCGGCGCTGGCATTATCCGCGGCATTGCAAAGCACGCCGCCGCAACTCTGCAGTTGGGGAAGCGTCGAACTGCGCGACGGGCCGGAGGGCGCGCAGGGCGGTCTCGGAATATTGCGCAGCACAGATCAGGACATGGCGCTGATGTGGTACGGCCAGCACGGTAGCATTCCGCGCCTGCACTCGGCGCTCAATCACGGGCATTTCGACGGCCTGCACCTCAGCCTGTTCAACCGTGGCCGTGAGTTTTTACGCGATTACGGGTTTGGCCGCTGGGTGAATGTCGAACCCAAGTTTGGCGGGCGCTACATTCCAGAAAACAACAGCTACTGCAAACAGACCGTCGCGCACAACACCGTGGTGGTGGATAAACAAAGTCAGCATGGCGGGCAAAGTCTTGAAGCCGAAAAACGCTGGGGCGAACGCCATTTCTTCGTCACAGACAGTCCGGTCGGACAGGGAATGAGCGCGCGACTGAATGACTATTATCCCGGCGTGGCGCAGCAGCGCAGCGTGCTGATGCTGGATTTACCGGAGCTTGGCTCGCCGCTTATCGTCGATGTGTTCCGCCTGACCAGCCAGCAGCCGCATTGTTACGATTATTGCCTGCATCACCTCGGTCAGTTGGTGCGCAGCGACGTGGTGCTTGATGTCGCGAAAGTACTGAAACCGCTGGGCGACAGCCACGGGTATCAGCATCTTTGGGACTGCGCACGCGGCACGGTGGCGGCGGGAGACTCGGCGTTATTCAGCTGGCTCGACGGTGAGGGTTACCGGACGCTGGTCAGCGCCTTTCCTGAGGGCGGCGAACTGATCGTGGCCCGCACCGGCGCCAGCGATCCGCATTTCAACCTTCGCAATGAACCGGCGCTGATACTGCGTACTCACGGTTCTAATGCCATTTTTGCCAGCGTGTTTGAAACACACGGTTATTTCGATGAAGCCACCGAAACTTCACTCGATGCGCGTGGCGACGTCACAAGCGTCAGCGTGGTCAGCCACGATGATCAGCAAACTGAAATTAACATTCTCTTCACGGAAAACCGGACGCTGAACGTCCGCATCAATAACCGCGCCGCGCCGACAGCGGAAAACGCTTTCAGCGTGGTGTGGCAATCCGTTTCACCTCTGAACATCCCTGAAAAATGAAGGAGCACGCATGTTTAACGATCTGAAAGGCCAGCGAGTTTTGATTACCGGTTCAACGAAAGGCATCGGTCTGGCGGCAGCAAAAGCTTTCGCGGCGGCAGGCGCGAAAGTAGGCATTAATGGTCACCGTCACGATGCCAGCCTCGAACAACTGGCGGCGGAAATCGCCAAAAACGGCGGTGAAGTCGCGTACATTGGCGCGGACGTCACGAAATCTGCCGAATGCGAGGCGTTGGTAGCGAACTTCGTTGAACGCTTTGGCGGTATCGACGTGCTGATCAACAACGCGGGTGGTCTCGGCGGACGTCAGGGGCTGGAAAACATTGACGACGAATTTTACGATCATGTGATGGATCTCAACGCCCGTTCGGCGCTGATGGTCACCAAATTCGCCATCCCGCATCTGCGTCATTCTGCCAGACAGAGCGGCAAAACGACGTCGGTTATCAGCACCGGCTCCATCGCCGGACGTGAAGGCGGCGGGCCGGGCGCGAGTTTGTACGCGGCCTCGAAGGCGTGGCTGCACAACGTACACCGCAACTGGGTGAAGGAATTCACCAAAGACAATATCCGTTTCAACGTGGTCTCACCGGGCACCATCGACACCGTTTTCCACGCCGATAAAAGCCCGGAAGTGCGCGAGAAAATCGCCGGCAGCATCGCCATGGGCCGCTTCGGTACCAGCGAAGAGCTGGCACCGAGCTTCTTGTTTTTCGCCTCCCATGCGTGCAGCGGCTATATCACCGGTCAGATATTGGACGTTAACGGCGGCCAGATGGCGCCATAGCGCACAGTTCGTGAGTTTCCTCGCGGCGGACGCATGCAGCGTTTCGCCGCCTGAACTATGCTGTCGGCAATCTGCACATAAAAAGGGAATAGCATGACGATGCAGTTTGAAACCGCCGCTGGTATGACGCGCGGCCTTAATACTCATATTGCCCGTGATATCGCCCGTAAAATTCTCTCCGGCGAACTGGCCTGCGGTGCCATTTTGCCGAGTGAAATCGAGCTCGGCGAGCAGTTTGGCGTCAGCCGCACGGCCTTACGCGAAGCGCTGAAACTGCTCACGTCGAAAGGTCTGCTGGAATCCCGCCCGAAAATCGGCACACGCGTAAAAGAGCGTCCGCAATGGAATATGCTCGATCCGCAACTGCTGGAGTGGATGCAGGGCATGGAAGCGACCGAAGAGATTTATCATCAGTTTCTTGAATTTCGCAAAGCCATCGAACCGCACGCCACTGCGCTTGCTGCCGTCAACGCCAGCAAAGAACAGCGGATCGAGCTCTCGCGGATCTATCGCCAGATGTGTCACGTCGCGGAGAATTTCGACGCACAGGCGTGGGTAGACATCGACACCCAGTTTCACAGGATGATTTTCATCTCCTCCGGCAATTGTTTTTACGTCCCGTTCGGCAATGTGCTGACCACCATTTTCAAATGGTTTTTCGAATTTTCCTCAAAGGAAGGCGGAATGTGTCTGAACGAACATAAAAGGATTTACGAAGCGATCATGGCGGGGGACGAGGGGGAAGCTTATTCAGCATCATTGAGTTTGATGAAGGGGCATAAGCATCGGCTTGGATCGGGGGGGTAATGCCACT
Source organism: Rahnella sp. 1L-D-7-B-C2 (assembly GCF_057290995.1). NCBI lineage: Bacteria > Pseudomonadati > Pseudomonadota > Gammaproteobacteria > Enterobacterales > Yersiniaceae > Rahnella > Rahnella sp. 1L-D-7-B-C2. The sequence goes on from NZ_JBXAVQ010000016.1 coordinate 27,967, forward strand.
TCAAGTTAAATTCAAATTCAAGGTCAAGGTCAACACCGTGGGTTGCCACCCACACCGCCCCAAAGGACGCGTAAACGCGCGCCCTCTGGACACCCGCGTTTTTTAAAACACGTGCCATGCATCCTGGCTATGTTTCAGGTATTACCGCTATTGCCGCAAAATCTCGCCGCTGCGCGATGCCCTTCGCTCGGGTTACAACCCGCGCAAAAAGACGCGCGGTTTTCCACCTCTCGCTACGGCGCGATTTTTGAACGCGGCCAGACACTTTTTAGGTCACAACCTCACCGACTCAGGACGAAAAAAGAAAATAGAAAAATAGAAAAATAGAAAAATAGAAAAATAGAAAAATAGAAAAATAGAAAATGACTTGGTCTTGTCTTTGAAAATGGTGAGATGGCGCGATCAAAAAATCCTGCTGAACGGAGCGGGCTGGAGACCTTAGGCTCCAGCACCGAGAGAAGGTACCGCGCAGCGGCAGGGTTTTGCGCCACCCTCCTTAGCCGCAGAACAGGTCCATCATTCCCGCGATAGCGCTTTTTAAAATAAACGCAGGATTGTTAAGGGGCGCGTTTACGCCCCTTAACCCGGTGTGGGCCGGCGCCCACGACTTTGACCTTGACGTTGATTTAAAAGCTGACCTTAGTCAGCACTTTTCCCCGCCAGCATGGCCAAAAACTCATACTTCTGCTTCAGATCTTTCTCTGCCGCCGCATACAACGCGGTAGCGACTTCCGGCTGCTGGGCGTTGAGCCTGCGGAAACGCTGTTCGTTGTTGAGCGTATCCGTCAGCCCTGCGCCCGGCGGACGGGAGTCCAGCGCCAGTGCCGGTTTACCTTCCTCCACGCGACGCGGATCAAACCGGTACAGCGGCCAGAATCCGGTAGTGGTCAGCTGTTTCATCTGATCATGGCTGAGCGCAAGGTCGTAGCCGTGCTCCTCGCACGGGCTGTACGCGATAATCAGCGACGGCCCCGGATAGGCTTCGGCTTCCTGTATGGCTTTCACCGTCTGGTTCAGCTGCGCGCCAAGCGAAATCTGTGCAACGTACACATGCCCATACATCATCATGCTGACGCCCAGATCTTTGCGCGATTTGCGCTTGCCCTGTTCGGCGAATTTCGTGACCGCGCCGAGCGGCGTGGCTTTCGACTGCTGACCACCGGTGTTGGAATAACACTGGGTATCAAGTACCAGCACGTTGACGTTTTCAGTCAGGCTGAGGACGTGATCCAGACCACCGAAGCCGATGTCGTAAGCCCAGCCGTCACCGCCAATCAGCCAGATGGATTTATCCACTAAGTGATCGGCGTCGGTCGCCAGCTGACGGGCGTCAGGAGTATCGATATCCGCCAGAATTTTACGCAGCGCGGTGACATTTTCACGTTTTACTTCCGGCGTGACGGTGTCGTCACGCAGGCCGCCCAGCAATTCAGCCGGAATATGTTCTTCCAGTGATGCCACCAGACGCAGTACGCGGCGACGGTGCTGATCGACCGTCAGGCGAAAGCCCAGACCGAACTCGGCGTTGTCTTCAAACAGCGAGTTTGCCCATGCAGGGCCCCGGCCTTCGGCGTTGGTGGTGTACGGCGTTGACGGCAGATTACCGCCGTAAATCGAGGAGCAACCGGTAGCGTTAGCAATCAGCAAACGATCGCCGTACAGCTGGGTGATGAGCTTAATATAAGGCGTTTCGCCACAACCGGAGCAGGCACCGGAATACTCGAACAGCGGAGTGATCAGCTGCGAGGTGCGGATATCGATGCGCTCCAGCGTGGTTTTATCAATTTCAGGCAGCTTGAGGAAGAAATCGTAGTTGGCGCGTTCGACTTCCAGATGCTCAATGCGGTCGGCCATGTTAATGGCTTTAATCGACGGATCCTGACGATCTTTCGCCGGGCAGACTTCGACACACAAATTACAGCCAGTGCAGTCTTCCGGTGCGACCTGAAGCACGTATTTCTGACCACGCATATCGCGGGATTTCACGTCCAGCGAATGCAATGCCGACGGCGCGTTTTCCATTTCCTGCGGCTGAACCACTTTGGCGCGGATCGCAGAATGCGGGCAGGCGGCGACGCAGTGGTTGCACTGAGTACACAAATCCGGCTTCCAGATCGGTACTTCTTCGGCAATATTGCGTTTCTCCCACTGCGTGGTGCCGGTCGGCCAGGTACCGTCCGGCGGGAAAGCGGAAACCGGCAGCGCATCGCCAAGCCCTGCCAGCATCGCGGCAGTCACCGTTTTAACGAAATCCGGTGCGGCATCGGACACAATCGGCGGACGTTTATGCGGATTTTGTGGGATCGGCTCCAACGGTACGGCAACCAGTTGTTCCAGCGTCGCGCCGAGTGCCATCCAGTTGCGGGTGACCACGTCTTCACCTTTGCTGCTGTAGCTGCGGGCAATTGCGCCCTGCAATTCTTTTAGCGCTTCATCACCTGGCAGAATTTTGGTCAGGTGGAAAAAGGCCATCTGCATGACGGTATTGATACGCGCGCCGAGGCGGCATTCGCGAGCAATTTTCGCGGCGTTGATGACGTAGAAACGCGCTTCGCGCTGATGCAGCGTAGCCTGAACTTCCAGCGGTAGTCTCGCCCAGACTTCTTCGGCGCTGAAGGGCGTATTCAGCAGGAAGATCCCACCGTGGCGCAGGCGTTCGGCCATCTGATACAGGTCGATAAACTGCCACTGATGACAGGCAACGAAATGAGCCTGTGTCACCAGATAGGCGGATTTGATCGGGTTTTCGCTGACACGCAGGTGCGATACCGTGAGGCCACCGGCCTTTTTGGAGTCGTAAACGAAATAGCCCTGCGCGTACATCGGTGTGCTGTTGCCGATAATCTTGATATTGTTCTTGGTCGCTGAGACGGAACCGTCGCTCCCCAGCCCGTAGAACAAGGCTTCCAGCGAGGCACGTTCAGGCAACTCTTCTTCAATTACCGGCAATGAAAGGCCGGTCACGTCGTCATAAATCCCCACAGTAAAGCGCGGACGCGGCTGGCTGAGCGACAGTTCGCGAAACACGGAAAGCACGCAGTCGGGGCCGAATTCTTTCGAGGACAATCCGTAGCGTCCGCCGATCACTTTTGGCAGCGAATCGCGTTCGCCGCGTGAATAGGCTTCCGCCAGCGCGGTCATTACGTCGAGATAAAGCGGCTCCGCCAGTGCGCCTGGTTCTTTAGTGCGATCGAGCACCGCGATGCTTTTAACACTTTGTGGCAGCACGGCCAGCAGATGTTCTGCACTGAACGGATGATACAGACGCACCTTCAATACACCGACTTTTTCGCCGCGTGCGTTCAGGGTTTCAATGACTTCTTCGGCGGTGCCGATACCCGATCCCATCAGCACAATCACGCGTTCAGCCTGCGGATCGCCGACGTATTCGAACGGCTTATATTGACGGCCGGTGAGGGCGGCAAAAGCATTCATGGCGTCAATGACGTGCTGGCAGGTGGCGTTGTAATACGGGTTGGTGGCTTCGCGCGACTGGAAGTAGGTGTCCGGATTGGCGGACGTGCCGCGAATGACCGGATGATCGGGCGAAAGTGCGCGTGCGCGGTGGGCGTCGATTTGCGCCTGAGGCAGCATCTGCTGGAGCGTATCGTCACTCAGCGGCGCGATTTTATTGATTTCGTGCGAGGTGCGGAAACCGTCGAAGAAATGGATAAACGGCACGCGGCTGTTGAGGCTGGCGACCTGTGAAATCAGCGCAAAATCCTGGGCTTCCTGCACGCTGGCGGCAGAGAGCAGGGCGCAACCGGTCTGGCGAACGGCCATGACATCTGAATGATCGCCAAAAATTGACAGCGCATGCGTTGCGACGGTGCGGGCAGCAACATGCAGCACAAACGGCGTCAGTTGACCGGCCAGTTTGTACAGTAACGGGATCATCAGCAGCAGACCCTGCGACGAAGTAAAAGAGGTGGACAGCGCGCCGGTTTGCAACGCGCCGTGGACAGTGGAAATCGCCCCGGCCTCCGACTGCATTTCCATTACCGTCGGGACATCGCCCCACACGTTTTTCTTCCCTTCGCCAGACCATGCGCCTGCAATTTCGGCCATGGTAGAACTCGGCGTGATCGGGTAGATAGCAATCACTTCGTTAGTACGATAAGCCACGGAAGCGACTGCGTTATTACCGTCAGTGGTGATCATGGAATACCCTTTGCTTGCTCACAAAAACAGGCCAGCAAACTTTTGGTTATGCTGGCAAGAATGATAAAAGCTTAGCAGAGGGCGGAATAATCAATTTATCCTGATTGTGTGCATGGGTTTTTATTAGTCAGGTGAATGATTTGGCTTGCGCAGGAAAGAAAAGTGTTTCGGTTTATGAACAAAAGCCCGTTTTTTAGGAAAAAGTTGATGTTCTTTCGCAGGAGGACTCGACGCAGATGAAAAACGTCGGATATGATGACCGTTCTAAAAAATTCCCCGCTACAACCTACTTTTCAGGAGCAGGACAGATGATCACTGCGTTTCGCGTGTTACTGGCCACCGGCGTGCTGGTGTTAGCCGCCTGCAGCAGCCATGAAGATTCGGCTGATGTTCCACAAAAAGGCAACAGCGTGAATGTCGGCGCGCGTACCGTGAATATGGACAGCCCGGCTTATGCAGCCTGTTCGATGGCGGGCGGGCAATTGCGACTGGCACCGCAGCTTGATGGCAGCCGCGTCGGGATGTGCTCCATGTCAAATGGTCGCCAGTGTTCAGAAACGGCATTAATGCAAGGCCGCTGTACTGCGGGATAAACGCCAAACTCAGGTTTGGCGTTTTTGCAGGTAAGTTGGGTGATTACATGCGGTCTTTCAGGCGGTATACCAGCGTATGTTTACCCTGGGTCAGGGTCAGTTTATGATCCTGTAAGTTTAATGCCGCGCCATTGTTGAGCACTTCACCGATCACCTGATCCCATTTATTGAGATTTTCGTCGCTGCACAGCATGCGGGTTGAGGCCAGACCTTTGACGGTCAGCACGCTGTTTTGCAGTTCACCCTGTCCGAAGAAGTTATTACACATCTTGCCGGAAACGTGCATTTTCTCACCGAACTCAATCTCCGGAATGCGCCCCTGCGCGACGGGAACGGTCTGGTCGTCAACGCTCAGCAGCTCAAAACGATGATGCTGTAAGTCGGTTTGTTTAACCGCCGTGTTCTGATTCATGCTGCATGCGCTCAGAGCCATGGCCGTAGCCAGAATAAACAGTGCCTTTTTCATCTTCTCTCCTGAGATATATTCCATCCGCATCCGTCTTGTCGATAGATTCACCTGACAAATGCGTCATTTTCTCGTCCATTATAGCGTGAATAGGTTAAGGCGTTAACCCTTTACCTTTGTGCAATTTATCGCCTCCCGCGACCGCGTTATTCACCCCTGAACCCAATACGATTGTCGAAAGTGAAACTAACATCACTGTCGTTTACGCCACAGTGCCACCGCGCTATATGGACTTGTCATCGTTATTACGGTCTAATCATTACATCGAAAATTATCGTTTATAATATGCGTGAGGATATAAAGGAATACGCCATTTTCACAATTAACCGGTGAAGAGATGAAGATATTACGCGTCGATGATTTCTTTCTTTCAGACGAACATGCGTTCAGCTTATTTGATATGCACCATCAGATGATGGAGGATGTCCACGCGCACGAATTTGATGAACTGGTCATTGTCCGCCACGGCAGCGGATTTCATATTATTAACGATCAGGTGCAGTTTATTTGTCAGGGTGATTTCTTTCTGGTGTCTGCCAGTGATATACACTGCTATGAATCGGCAAATGAATTGTCCGTGATTAATATTTTGTTGCACCGGACCCGGCCTTTTCATTTTATTAAAAATATTGATGTATTAAAAGAAGGGATAAGGGAGCGAACATCGCCGCTAAAAAATAAACGGGTGGCGCTGAGTGAGATTGAACTGGAAGCTGTTATCCGGCTGGCGGGCGTGATGAATAATAAAAGCGATCTCGATTCCGATGCGGATTATTTTTCTTCTACCGAGTCAGCGCTGCTTTCCATCATCAGCTTACTTTATTGCTGCGCGACGAAAAAAGAAGAAAAATCAGGCCGGACAGAAAACGGCAAGCGTTACCTGCTCAACCATCTTCTTGAAAACTACCACTGCGCTATCAGCTGGCAGGGGTTGTGCGAAACCAGCGGTATTACTAAGCGAACCATGTTTCGTTTTATAAAACAGACCACCGGATATACACCAGAGAAATTCCAGTTACGCTACCGCTTGCTTAAAACCCAGGAATTATTACGCACCACGGATTACGCCATTGGTGAAATTGCGCTGATGTGCGGATTTACCCATCACGCCAGGCTGACGGAAGCCTATAAAAAGCAATTCTCGCGAACGCCTTCTCAGGAGCGCGCACGTGTGAGTAATAGTGTGATCTGATGACAACAAATAACATATTTAGATAAATCACAGGGAATAAAGAGATGAAGTGCTAATCATCACAATAACCTCTAAAGGAATCATTATGTTTATAATCAAACAACCCAATCCCTGGTACGTGGGTGTGGTATCAGGGATGGCATCTTATATTGATTCAGCCGCCATTGTTTCAAACGGTACCGCACTGGTGATATATCAAAAAGCAATAGGTACTTCATCCTTTGAAATAGGTGTTCTTTCCGGAATATTAACCTTATGTATTGCACTTGGCGCATTATTCGGTGGCAGGCTGGGGGATTGTTACGGGAGGCGAAGGGTATTTATTGCCACCATGATCATGATTATTGTTGGCACGCTGTTATTAGCGTTCGGTAATCATTTTCCGATGCTGTTAACCGGTACGATTTTCGTCGGTCTGGCCACGGGCGCGGATTTACCGGTTTCGCTGGCGACCATTTCCGAAGCCGCCACGGATAAAAATCGCGGCAAAATTATTGGTCTGTCTAACCTGCTGTGGTTTCTGGGTATCGTCACCACGATGGCGATCTCCGCCGTGGTCGGCGGCTGGGGGCATGTCGGCGGACAGCTGATGTATCTGCACGTGTGCGCCGTGGCGGTGATTTTATTGGCACTGCGCTGTACGATCCCGGAATCCCCGATGTGGCTCACCGCCCGTAGTGAGTTCAAAAAAGGTCTGACCACCGTTCGCGCGCAGAAAGTGGCGTACCGGGATCTGGTCAAAGGCAAGTATCTGCTGCCCTTTGTCTCACTGTGCATCTTCTATATTTTCACCAACCTGGCCGCCAATACCGGCGGGCAGTTCGGCACCTACGTCGCCGTCAATGTGGTCGGTATCAGCGTCGAGAAAAACTCTTTGTGGAATCTGCTGACCTTGCCGGTCGGCGTGATCGCCGGGCTATTGTTCATGCGCTTCGTCGATACGCCTAAACGTATCCCGACCTTTATCGTCGGCGCATTCTGCTTTGCCGGGGGCTTTTTCCTGCCGGTCATTTTTAACTTCTCGCCACTTTCCTGGTTCTGCTGCCTGTTCTTTACCGCGCTCGGCAGCGGCCTGGCTTTCGAAGGGATCATGAAAGTCTGGTCGCAGGAATCTTTCCCGACCATGCTGAGATCAACGGCGCAGGGCGTCATCGTGGCGATTTCCAGACTCTCCTGCGGGCTGCTGGCGTTTGTCACGCCATTATTACTCGATGCCGGACCTGTCGCGCTGTATTCAATTTTATCTACCATTGTCGCTTTGGGGTTATTTGTCGGTTGGTTATGTTTCCACGGCAAACAGCGAAATGAATTTAAGAGCGAGTCCGAAAATTATATTGAAGAAAACCGTTACCTTTCTCCGGGCTTGTCCGCAGAAAAATCTGAACACTCTCCCTCTCACCCTTCAATAATATGCCGTCATTAAGGAGTGCTGAATTATGTTGTCCATTGCAAAACTAACCCTGGATCTGGAGCCGGTATTACAAGGTGTGGATCGGATGCCGGTCATTGGCTGGGAAATTGAAAGTCACAACCGCAACGTAAAGCAAGTCTCTTACTGGTTGCAAATTTCTCCGGATGAGAATTTTAGCACCGTTATTTTTGACAGCGGGAAAGTGAACAGTGAAACGTCGAATAACCTGGATGTTGGTGAAATATCATTACAACCCTCGACGCGTTATTTTGTCCGCGTGCAGGTTCAGGATAATCATGGTCAAACCAGCGACTGGTGCTCTGCTGCATATTTCATCACTGGCTTACTCAACAGCGGCTGGCAGGCGGAATTTATCTCCGCAGAAACCCCCGCAGATAAAAACAGTTCGGCCACCACGTCACTGAGAAAATCTTTCGCAATTAATAATGCCGGTGATATTGCTTTTGCTGTTTTACACGTCAGCGCGTTGGGGCTGTATGAGTTTCATTTAAACGGCCAGAAAGTCGGCAACGATGAACTGACGCCGGGATGGACCAGCTATCATCACCATTTACTTTATCAGACCTATGATCTGACCGGTCTGCTGCAAAGCGGCGAGAATGTGATGGGTGCTATTTTAGGCGCAGGCTGGTTCAAAGGCGATATGGGCTTTACCCGCGATCGTAATTATTATGGCGAACAGACGGCGCTGATATGCCAGTTAGTGATCCACTACAACGACGGCAAAAAAGATATTATTTATTCCGACAGTGGCTGGAAAGGAAATAATTCTCCGATTCTTTTCTCTGAAATTTACGACGGTGAAATTTACGATGCCAGAAAAGAGTTGAGCGGCTGGGATAATAAAGATTATCCGGCAACGTCATGGCGACCGGTAAATATTGTCCGGTACGATAAAACAACGCTGACCGCGCAGGGAAGTTGTAAAGTCCGCCAGATAGAATTACTGAATCCACAAGAAATGATCATTACCCCCGAAGGCGACAGGGTGATTGATTTCGGTCAGAACTTAAGCGGCTGGGTGGAATTTAAAGCCACAGGCCGCGCGGGCGACCAAGTGATATTGCGTCACTTCGAAGTACTGGATGCGAATGGCAATGTCTATCTGGATAATTTACGTTCGGCCAAACAGCGGGTCGAATACACCCTGAAAGGCGACGGTGAAGAGATTTATCATCCGCATTTCACCTGGCAGGGTTTCCGCTATGTGAAAGTCGAAGAATATCCGGGTGAGGTAAATCTGGATAATTTCACCGCCATCGTGCTGCATTCCGCGATGGAACCAACCGGGCATTTCGCCTGTTCGAATCCGGACCTCAACCAGCTGCATCACAATATTCTCTGGGGGCTGAAAGGTAACTTTGTGGATGTGCCGACGGATTGCCCGCAGCGCGATGAACGTCTCGGCTGGACGGGCGATGCGCAGATCTTCTGCCGCACCGCCAGTTACCTGATGCAGACGCGCAATTTCTTCGCCAAATGGCTGACCGATTTGCGCTTTGACCAAACGCCAGAGGGCGGCGTTCCTCATGTGATCCCGGATATCCTCGACGGACGTTGCGGTGAGGATCGTCTGCTGTCCGGCGGCGGTACGCATTCTGCATCGGCATGGGCGGATGCGGCGGTCATCAACCCGTGGACGATGTACCTGATGTACGGCGACACGCGGGTGCTGGAAAATCAATATGACAGCATGAAAGGCTGGATCGATTTCATGCAGGCGCATGCGGAAAATAACATCTGGCGTTACCGGTTACAGTTCGGCGACTGGGTGGCGCTGGATGCCAAAGAGGGCAGCTACTTCGGCGCGACGCCGAATGATCTGACCTGCACGGCCTATTACGCCTGGTCCACGCTGCTGTTCGCTAAAGCCGCCAAAGCGTTAAACCGTCAGGCCGATCACGAAAGCTATCTGGCGCTGCATCACGCCATTGTCCGCAGTTTTCAGGAGGAGTTTTTCACGCCGACCGGACGTCTGGCGGCGAGAACACAAACCGCCTATATTCTGGCGCTCTATTTCAATCTGGTGCCTGACGCTTTTCGTCAGAGAACGACGGACACGCTGGTTGAGCTGTTAGAAGAACAGGGTGGTCATCTGGTCACCGGTTTTGTCGGCACGCCGTATTTCTGCCATGCGCTGAGTCAGAATGGGCGGGCGAAGGAAGCCTGGGAACTGTTGTTAAAAGACGATTTTCCTTCCTGGCTCTATCAGGTGAAAGCGGGTGCCACCACCATCTGGGAACACTGGGACGGCATCAAACCGGACGGCTCGATGTGGAGCGCGGACATGAATTCCTTCAACCATTATGCCTATGGCGCAGTAGGCGAATGGTTGTACCGCGTGGTGGCAGGGATTGAGGCGGACGAGCAGCAACCGGGCTTTAAACATGCCCTGATCAGCCCGCTGACGGGCGGCGGTCTTGACTGGGTGAGGGCCGGTTATCACTCGGTTTACGGTGAAATCAGTGTGCAATGGAAAGTCACCGGGGAAGATGCGCAAGGCAAAACCCTGAGGCTGGACGTCAGCATCCCGGCCAATTCGACGGCGACAATTTCGCTGCTTGCGGCAGATTCTGTGCCAGAAACCGACGGAGTAGATTTCGTCCGCAATGCGACGGGTTTAACGGCAGAAGTCGGCTCCGGGCACTATCAGATCACCTATGTCATCAAAGAATAGTTAATCGTTAACCTCTGGCCGGAGGCGCAACGTTGCGCGCCTTCCGGCCTCAAATCAGTCCTGTTTTCCTGCCGTTATCTCCCGATCACAAAAGCGTCATTTCGAGCTGTTTTGCACATGTGCAGGCATCACCACCTCACCTGGTAACTCTTCTGCAAAGAGCTTTTTCTTACTGAATATTTATTAGAAAGCAGTCTCGCTATTTTTAATTTTCTGTGAAACGTTTAGTCATAATGTCACGATAAAAATTCCGATAAAATCAGGTGGATTTTATTTTTTTTGTTACGCCATTTACGATCTTATTAAAGAAATTTACATGTCATAACAGAATTGGATGTGATGTTTTGACGCTTTCTTGTTTTATAGAAAAATAAAGGTTGTTAATATTAATAAGAATCGCGGATTTTTTTATTTTATATGCAATCAAGTCTTTACGTTATAAATATTACTGTGAATATGATATGCGTATTGTTTTGAAAAAATACTTTACTTTAATAATTGTTAAGCGTGATTATATTAAAAGGGTATTGGTTGCAACAAAATGTCGGAGTAAATATGTTTAAATTAAGCGATGACTGTTATGTTAATGTAAACGAAAAGTGTGTTTATTCAGATGGAAAGAAAATACATATCTCCATGATGGAAATGAATCTGCTCAATTTTTTAATAGCGCATGAGGGGGAGGTTCTTGATAAACAGAGGATAATTAGCAATTTATGGCCGAATGAAGATGACTGTCACATTGACTTCGATAACCTTTTTCAACTGATACATCGTGTGAGAAAAATATTGTTGATATGTGGTTTCAGTAATTCATTAATCACAGTAAGAAATCGCGGATATAAACTCATTCTTAAAGAAGAAGATGACAAAGAAGAAAAAATTCTTCAGGCTGATGATGAGCAAGAAGATTTCACTGAAACAGCAGCAAGGGTAGAGTCAGGCGTGGTAAATGTAACTATCTGTAATTGCGACAATAATGGTGCTTTTTTTGTTTATGTGCATTTTTTTATGTTGATTGTGTTGCTGCATGACTGGAATATCTGGTTTTGAGTTGCATGCAAAAGATGCAACCATTGACAGGAATGTCGTAAACACATTTTTCTAAAACAGCATCGGTAAAATCAATGATGCTGTTTTATATTATTGAAATTTTTAAAAACGCTGCCGTATCCTCACCTGGAATTTATTGAATCACGCTGATGGATGCTGATTCTCAATAAGAGTTGCCTTGTGATTAATTATAAATAATAAACAATCATTTAATTTATTAAAATAAAATCCGATTCGATCGCGTTAATAATATTATTTTCGTTTGTACGGATCTTTTGAATAGGTATTCTATTTCTCGTGAACAGCAATGCACCGCTATTCATGATGACTCACTTATTTCTGATTTGCCTGATAACTGGCTTTCAGTCACTAATAAATTACTTATTTAAAAGGAAGTGCTCATGACTACTTATTTAACGCCTTTCATCGATGTTACTGTAAATGCGCAATGGGATGACTGGGAAAAATATCCGCAAGGTCGTCCAAACCCTCTTTATTCTCATGAGGCAAGTGCATGGCACACGGATGGTCTGGTATTCGGTTTTATTACCTTATCTCCGAACAATAACCCATGCTGGGGGGGGAATGATGCCATGCCGTTAAACTGGGCCATCCCTCTTGCTCAAGACATTAATGCGGCTGGGCTGAAAACTATTGTTTCCTTTGGTGGTGCATCAAATAGCGATATCTCAACCCATTTCTCTGCCGCAGAGTTGGAGAATATTTATATCTCAGCGATCAATATGTATCAGGCCAAAGGCCTGGACTTTGATTTAGAGAATGGATTGTATGATATGAATAAGATCTTCGCTGCGCTGGCCAACGTGCAGAAATCAAAACCTCAGGTTGTCATCAGCCTGACTCTGCCGGTCATGCCCACCGGACTGACGGAAGTCGGGATGAAAATTATTCTTACGGCGAAAGCCGCCGGTGTGAGTTTTATCGTGAATGGTATGGCGATGGATTATTTTAACCCGGTTGACGATGCAGACATGGGGTTCTCGGCCATAAAAGCGGCGAAATCGGTTAAGTCACAACTTGCCACGCTTTACCCAACTTATGACGACAAACAATTGTATGCACATGTCGCCATCACTCCGATGATTGGTTTAAATGATGACGGTGCGATGTTTAATTTGGATGATGCTCTCCAACTGGCAAGTTTCGCGAAAACCAACGGGTTAAATTTTCTTGGATTCTGGGATTTAAACCGTGATAACCCTTCATCCTTTACCTATGTCGATTTGATGACCAGCAGCAATCCTGAGCAAGTCACGTCAGGGCAATACTGCACGACATTGGCGGGTGGTTTGACCGGCTGATAGCAGTAACCTGCTCTATAGTCTTTGACTGTAGGGCAGGTTTTATTCTTAGCACCGTATGCGTTCTACAATTTGTACATCGCCCTCAGCTCACGGGTTGCGTGGAAGTCTTAACGCAGACGATGCTGATTATGAAGGCAAGGAAACTGGCGTCAGTTGCGCTTATCTTCGTGCTGAATCCGGCCTGTCTTCCTGCCGTCATCTCTTCATCATAAAACCGTCATTTTGCCCCGTTAGGTTATGCCCATCACCGGTCAGAGAGAATTATTACGGGCATGAGCTATCTATCACTGCGTCATATCCAGAAATCCTGGGGAAATAAGGTCGCCCTCGACGACATCAGTTTTGATGTGGAAGAGGGGGCGTTTATTGCATTGCTGGGACCTTCTGGTTGCGGTAAATCCACCCTGTTGCGCACCATTGCCGGACTGGAATCCGCCGACAGCGGCGCTATTTTATTTCGTCAGGAAGATGTCACCGCGCTTTCGCCATCTGAACGCAAACTGTCGATGGTCTTTCAGTCTTATGCACTCTTTCCGCACATGAGCGTGCGCGAAAATCTGCTATTCGGGCTGCGTGCGCGGGGCGAGGATAAACGTCAGTTCGCCTCGCGGTTAGCCGAAGTCAGTAAGCTGATGGAGCTGGAACAGTTGCTTGACCGGTTGCCTGCGCAACTTTCCGGCGGGCAGCAACAGCGCGTGGCGCTGGGGCGTGCGGTGATCGCCAATAACAAGCTGTGTCTGATGGATGAGCCGCTGTCCAACCTCGACGCCAAACTGCGTCAGAGCATGCGCCGTGAAATACGTGCGATTCAAAAGAAGCTCGGCCTGACGATGGTGTACGTCACCCACGATCAGACCGAAGCCATGAGCATGGCCGATAAGATCATTCTGCTTAACGATGGCCACATCGAACAGCACGACACGCCGGACAACCTCTATAACAACCCGACCAGTATTTTCGCCGCGCAGTTTATTGGCGCGCCGCCGATGAATATTTTGCCGCTGGTGCGTCGCGGTTCGCATCATTATCTCGCCAACATGCCGGTGCCGGTGGTGGAAAATCTCGACGAAGAGGCCATCAGCCTCGGGCTGCGTGCGGAAGACATTCAACTGACTGACGCCGCGAATGCCGGCCTGACCGCACAGGTCGTCAGCCACGAATATATGGGCGCAGACACGCTGGTGGTCTGCGCGTTAGCCGGGTACCCCGAGCCGCTCACCGTGAAAGTGGCGGGGATGAAACGTTTTGCCGAAGGCCAGATTGTCGGGCTGCAATGGGCCACCGGCGCGCAGTATTTTTTCTTCAGCGCGGGCGGCAAACGCTGTTATCGCGCTGAGCACGCCTGTTTACCTTCGAAAACCCGCGTCGCCGTCTGATTTTATATTTTGATTTTATTCACTTTTATGACTTCGCACACTATGAATGCCAAAGGGAAAACTATGTCACCTGCTCATCGCTTGTCACGCCTTGCTACTGCTTTACTGTTGATTACCGGCACCTCAGCCTTCGCGGCCGATCCGGTCAAATTACAAATGTATTACCCGATTGCCGTTGGCGGGAAAATCAGCCACACGGTGGATACGCTGGTGGAAGATTTCCAGAAAACGCATCCGGATATCAGTATTCAGCCGGTCTACACCGGTGATTACGCCACCACAGTGACCAAAGCGCTGACCGCCTTTCGCGGCGGTAACGCTCCGCAGATCGCTGTGATCGGCGACATTGAGGCTTATTCCCTGATCGACGCTGGCGCGATCCTGCCGGTCAGCGACCTGGCGAATGATGCCGACGGCAAAAAGTGGATCGACAGTTTCTATCCGGCATTTATCCGCCACATTCAGGACAAAGTGTGGAGCATTCCGTTCCAGCGTTCGACCGTGGTGCTGTACTGGAACAAACAGGCGTTTGAGAAAGCCGGTCTGAACGGCGACACACCGCCCGCTAACTGGCAGCAGGTGGTCGATTTTGGTAAGAAGCTGGTGGTACGCGATGGCAGCGATGTTAAACAGTGGGGCATCGAGATCCCCTCCACGCCAAACGGCTACTGGAACTTTCAGGGGATAGCCGCCACCAACGGCAGCCATCTGGATAACGGCAAAGGCACGGCAGTGACCTTTGACACGCCGGCCAACGTCGAAGCTTTGCAGTGGCTGACCGATCTGGCACAGAAAGATGCCGTATCACCAAAAGGCGCGATCGCCTGGGGCACCACGCCGCAGGATTTCATCGATGGTAAAACCGCCATGATGGTGACCACCACCGGCAACCTGACCACCGTACGCGACAACGCTAAATTCCCGTTCGGCGTAGCGATGCTGCCGGAGAAAACTCAGCGCGGCAGCCCGACCGGCGGCGGTAACCTGTACGTCTTCAAAAACACCACGCCGGAACAACAGAAAGCGGCGATGGAGTTTATCCGCTGGGTGTCTGCGCCTGAGCAGGCTGCGCGCTGGAGTATCGCGACCGGTTATGTCGCCACGTCGCCCGCCGCCTGGGAAACGCCGGTCATGCAGGATTACGTGAAAAAAGTGCCGCAGGCGCTGGTTGCCCGCGAGCAGCTGAAATATTCCCAGCCTGAGTTATCGACTTACAACAGCGTGCAGATTCAGGAACTGATGAACCACGCGATCGAAGCCGCCGTCACCCAGGCGAAAACCCCGGCCGAGGCGCTGAGTTCTGCGCAGAAACAGGCCGACCGCTTGCTGAAACCTTATCAATAAGGAACGACATGAGCACGTTGCACTCTGTCGCACCGGCACCCCGCACACGCGGGTTGTCTTTGCAGCTGTACGGTTATTTATTGCTGTTACCGGCGCTTTGCTTTCTGCTGCTGTTTACCCATTACCCGGCGCTGGCAACCATTTGGGAAAGCGTCTTCAGCGCCGCGCGCAACGGACATCCGGCGCAGTTTGTCGGGCTGGATAACTATCGTGCGTTGCTTGACGACGACACGTTTTTGCTCTCGCTGCGCAATAACCTGTTGTACGCGGCGATCACTATTCCCCTGTCGGTGGTGCTGGCGCTGCTGATGGCGCTGGCGGTCAACCGCCGTCTGCGCGGCAACGCTATCACCCGCGCGGCGTTTTTCATTCCTTCTTTATTGCCGATGGTGGCGATCGCCAACCTGTGGCTGTTTTTCTACACACCTCAGTTGGGCTTACTGAATAAACTGCTGGCGCTGTTTTCGCTCCCCGCCGTTAACTGGTTGGGCCAGCCGGATACTGCGCTTTACAGCCTGATGGCGGTATCGGTATGGCGCGAAGCCGGATTTTTCATGATTTTTTATCTCGCCGCGCTACAGCAAATCGATCCGCGCCTCTCCGAAGCCACCGAAATAGAAGGGGCATCGCGCCGCTTTTTCTTTCGCCGTGTGCAGTGGCCGCTGCTGATGCCGACCACGTTGTTTATTTTGATCAACGCCTCGATGAACGCGTTTCGTATTGTCGATCAGGTTATCGCCATGACCAACGGCGGGCCGAACAACAGCACCAGTTTGCTGCTGTTTTACATTTACCGCACTGCCTTCAGTTACTGGGATTTGCCGTATGCCTCGGCGATGACCGTTGTGCTGCTGGCGATTCTGGCATCGATCGCACTGATTAAATTCAATCTGATGGACAAAAGGGCGCACTATCAGTGAAGCAGACCAATTTTTCTAAAATGTGCCTGAACCTGATCACCTGGCTGGCAGCGTTGCTGTGGTTTTTACCCATTTTGGTCTCCATTTGGGTGGCAATTCATCCCGCCTCTGAGCAGGGTAGCTTTTCGCTGTTTGCGCCGCTGACGGTGCAGAACTTCATCAACGCCTGGCACGCCGCGCCGTTCGCCCGGTATTTCCTCAACACGACACTGCTGGTGCTGATGATCGTCGTCTGCCAGATGGTGCTGGCGACGCTGGCGGCTTACGCGCTGGTGCGTTTCAAGATGAAAGGCGGCGGCGTGATTTTCGCGCTGATTTTGTTGCAGCTGATGATTAGCCCGGACGTGCTGATCCTCAACAACTATAAAACCATCGGCGCACTTGGATTGCGCGACAGTCTGCTGGGCATTGCGCTGCCGTATTTTGCCTCAGCGTTTGCGATTTTCATGCTGCGCCAGACGTTCAAAAGTATTCCGCTGGTGCTGGAAGAAGCGGCCATCGTTGAAGGTGCCAGCCGCTTTTACATTTTGCGCAAAATCTATATTCCGCTGGCGAAACCGATTTACGTGGCGTTTGCGCTGGTGTCGATAAGCTTCCACTGGAACGATTTCCTCTGGCCGCTGGTGATCACAGATTCTGTCAAAGTGCGGCCGATTACGGTCGGGCTTCAGCTGTTTTCTGCGCCTGAACAGGGCGTGCAGTGGGCGTTGATCAGCGCTGCCACCCTGATGACCGTCTTGCCGCTGTTACTGCTATTTCTGGTGTTCCAGCGTCAGTTTGTTCAATCCTTTATGCGGGCAGGCATTCGTTAAACCGCCCGACAGGAGCACGTTATGACCGTTATTCCGTCCTCATCAACGCTGTCTGAAGAGCAGAAAGAGGCACTCGGTAAAGTGAGCACGTTTTACCAGCCGCCTGAAGTCTTTAATGAAATGATTTCCGGCCAGCGGTTGCGGTTCGGTCTGATTGCCGACCCACAGTATGCGGACGTCGACGCTGAGAAAGATCGCCACTACCGCAACAGCCTGAATAAACTGGCCACTGCCATCACTGAGCTCAATGATGTAAAACTCGATTTTGTAGTGACGCTCGGCGATCTGGTAGACCGCGACTGGTGCAGCTTCGATCCGGTCATCAGCCGTTACGGTGCGCTGCGCCATCCGCATGCGGTGTTGATCGGCAATCACGATGCACAGGTAATATCCCAACATCTTGGGGCGCAGACCCCGGCGCTCGGTTTGCCGAAAAGTTATTATCAGTTCAGCCTGCCGGGCTACCGTTTTCTGGTGATCGACGGCAACGACGTCAGCCTGTACTGTAATCACGCCAACGGCGACGACCGTCAGCTGGCGGAATTCATGCTCGATGAACTGACCGAATGTCAGCAATCGCAGGCGCAGCCGTGGAATGGAGCGGTAGGGCGCAGGCAACTGGAGTGGATCGAGTACAACCTGAAAGAGGCGAAAGCGCAGGGCGAAACGGTGCTGGTCTTCGGGCACTATCCGCTGACGCCGGTCAACAGCCACAATCTGTGGAACTGCGAAACGCTGGTGGAACTGCTGTGCCGTTATCAGGTGCGCGCTTATTTTGCCGGGCACGATCATCGGGGAGGTTACGACCGTGTGGAAGATACCGACTTCATTACCCTGAAAGGTATGGTGGATGGCGAAAACAGCCTGCCGTTTGCGACGGTCACGCTCGAAGGGGATGTGCTGTCGATTAATGGCTACGGGACGGAGATTAGCAGGGTGCTGAGCCTCTAGATTTTTAGCATGAAAAAGGCTCACCGAAGTGAGCCTTTTGACCTGTATGAAACCGCTTACGCCGTCAGTATATTCGGGCAAGTCACGCCTTTCGACAGCTGATCAATATTCATCAGCGTGGTCTCGGAAATACTGGTCAGCGCGTCACTGGTCAGGAAGGCCTGGTGGCCGGTGAACAGAACGTTGTGGCAGGAAGACAAACGGCGGAAGACGTCATCGAGGATCACTTCGTTGGAGTTATCTTCGAAGAACAGATCGCGTTCGTTCTCGTAAACGTCCATTCCCAGCGCGCCGATTTTTTGGTTTTTCAGCGCGTCAATGGCGGCGCTGGCATCCAGCAGTGCGCCACGGCTGGTGTTAACGATCATCACGCCGTCTTTCATTTTGGCAAACGACTGCGCATTGAGCAGATGATGGTTTTCCGGCGTCAGCGGGCAGTGCAGGGAGATGACGTCAGATTCGGCATACAGCGTGTCCAGATCGACATATTCTGCACCGAGCTCAAGCGCCAGCGGGCTTGGGTACGGATCGTATGCCAGAATTCGCATACCAAACCCTTTCAGGATCCGCATCGTTGCCACGCCGATTTTACCGGTACCAATAATTCCGGCAGTGCGCTGGTACATATTGAATCCGATCAGCCCTTCCAGTGAAAAATTGGCTTCACGGGTGCGCTGATAGGCGCGATGAATGTGGCGGTTCAGGCACAACATCATACCGACGGCGTGCTCCGCGACGGCTTCCGGAGAATATGCCGGTACGCGCACTACAGAAATCCCCAGGGATTTAGCCGCTTCCAGGTCAACGTTGTTGAAGCCCGCACAGCGCAGTGCCAGCGTCTTCACGCCCAGCGCTGCCAGCTCCTGTAACACTTCACGCGAACCCTCATCATTCACGAAAATGCATACTGCATCCGCGCCGATGGCGGTTTTCGCCGTTTGCGGCGTCAGCAGAAAATCGAAGAACTCCAGCTCATAGCCATAATGCTCATTCACCAGTTCCAGATATTTCCGGTCGTAATTTTTAGTACTGTAGACAGCCACTTTCATGGTGTTTCTCCGCAGTGAGTTTGAATCTCTGGCGATACTGTTTCCTGATGTTTTCTAAGGAATAAACCGTTTCAGAAACAATTCGCGCTATGCAACCAAACTAACAGAGCGCGAGGTGGCAGACAATTTATCCCGTGCTGTTTGGGTGTGGGATACTGGCTTTTCAACCATCAGTTGTTACGCTAATTGTGATATCTTGCGGGCAGTTAGACAATCAGCGAAGAATAGAACAAGGCACGTCATGCACAACGGACTTAAGAAAGGCGTACAGGTGATCCTGAGTATAGTGGTGATTCTGTTACTGCTGATGTGGCTGTTATGGAAAACGGTGCCGCGCTGGTTGCCGTCCGTCGCCGGCCACTGGCTGCCGAAAGGGACACAGCTTGCGCTAAAAGGTTCTCCTCACTGGTCCAACGGCGCGCTGCAATTGCCGGGGCTGCGTTATGTAGCCGGTGACTGCACGCTGGCTGACGCGAAAGATGCCCGCCTGAGCAACTCGTCAGGGCGCTGGGCAGTAGACCTCGATACACTGACTGTCGATACCGCCTGTCTGTCCAAACTGCCGTCCGGGGAGAAGCAATCCGCTGCGCTCTCGCTGGCCGATATACAGAAGATGATCCCCGCCGGTCGCGTCAATATCGCCCATTTCTCTGTCACACCGTGGCAGCGTTACGCCGGTAAATTGCAGCTTGATAACACCGAGGGCGTGCAGCATCTTTCCTTTGCCGGCGAGTCCCTGACGCTTGATGCCATTTTGGATGGCGACCGCACGCTGGCAATTCATACTTTCAGCCTCACGCCGCCGGGCAGTGAACAGCCGATCACCCTGAGTGGCAAATTGTTGCTTCCCGCGACGTTCGACCGCCTGCCCGAATCCGGCGAACTGCATGCCGAAATGCACACTGCGCAGGTACCCAATCCGCTGGATGTTCAGCTGAGCTGGCAGGCGACAGAAGGCGTGCTGACGCTGACCGAAAAGGGCAGCGAACAGCCGCTGGCGATGTTGCCGTGGCAGCTTAATGGCCAATCGTTGCAGATTGCACAAGGCCAGTGGCGTTGGCCTTATGCTGCACAACCGCTGGCAGGCGGCGTTAATATCACGTTCAGCGACTGGACGAAGACTTTTGATCAAACCAATATTACCGCGCGCCTGAATGTGCTGACCCAGGGGCACAACGGCAAAGCCAACGTCGTGCTGACGATGGGGCCGGGGCGCATCGGGCTGCTCGACAGTAATCTGGATTTCCGGCTGACCGGTCAGGCAAATTTACAGGCGACGTCGCTGAGCGCGTCGCTGCCCGGCGTGCTCAGCGGCTCGGTGCTGAACCCGACGCTGGCGCTGAAAAGCGGTTCCCTGCTGCGTGCATGGGGTAAACCCATGACGAATCTCACCATCACGGACGCGCGCTGGCCGCTGGCGGGAGTGAAAGTGTCGGCGCAGGGCGTTAGCGGGCCGTTGCAGGCGATCCTCAAAGCCCGGCACAGCTACTGGGGAAAATTTGATTTACACCTGAACGGGAAATCGCAGGAATTCTGGCCGGACGCCGGACGCTGGGATTTCAACTACTGGGGCAATGGCCATCTGCCGCCGCTGAATGGCCGCTGGGATATGTCCGGCAAGGGCCAGTGGCATGATAACGTGATAAGCGTAAACAGTCTGTCTACCGGATTTGCCCGCTTACATTACGGCATCGTCGATGTGGAGGCGCCGCGCCTGACGCTTGAACAACCCTTTGTCTGGCAGAGGCCGATACCGGAACGTTTCAAAAAGCAGTATCCGGATCTGCCGACGGTATTTAAAGGCGACATCAAACTGGTTGCCAAAAAAATCGCCTTCGATAACGGCGGTTATCTGCCCCCTGCGACCCTGACGTTACAGCTCAGCGGCGATACGCCGTCACATTTCAATATGCACGGATCGCTGGATGCCAAACCGATCGGCCCGATCCGCCTTACCGGCCGTTGGGACGGCGAGCGTTTACGCGGTGAAGGCTGGTGGCCGAAACAACAGCTGACCGCCTTCCAGACGCTGCTCACGCCGGATTTCAACATCAAATTACGTGAAGGATCTTTCTACGCGCAGTCGGCATTCTCCGCCGCGCGCGGACAGGGCTTTATCGCTGGTGGCCACTGGGTGGTAAAAAAAGGCGGCATGTGGCTGAAAGACGGCGATCTGAGCGGGCTGGATTTCAGCCTGCCATATCGGCTGAAAGACGCGGTCTGGCAACTGGGCGTTAAACAACCCGTTACGCTGCGCATTGGTGAGGTGAACAATCTCATCACCATGAACAATATTACGGCGGATTTGCAGGGCAATTATCCGTGGAGTGAGGCGCAGCCGCTGACGCTGAGCAATCTGGGCGTGGACGCGCTGCGCGGGCATCTCAGTCTTTCGGCGTTGCGGATGCCACAGCATGATGCGGCGGTGCTTAAGCTGGAAAAAATCAATCTCAGCGAATTGTTTACCGCGCTGAAACCGAAGCAACTGGCGATGTCCGGTCTGATTTACGGCGAACTCCCTCTTTATGTCGATAATCCTAAATGGATTATTCACAACGGCTGGATCAAAAATGACGGTGGTCTGACCCTGCGCCTCGACCAGCAGTTCGCCGATGCGATGGCGAGTGGTAATTTCGCCAATGGGCTGGTGATTGGTCTGCTGCGCTACCTGGAAATCAGCCGCTCTGAAGCGCAGGTGAGCCTGGATAATCTCGGCGAACTGACCATGGCGGCGAAAGTGGACGGTGTGAATTACATCGATAACAGCCACGGTGGTGAGAAAGAAAAACGCGAGATCGTGCTCAATTACACCCATCAGGAAAATATTTATCAGCTGTGGCGCAGTTTGCGCTTTGGCGACAATCTTCAGGAATGGTTGCAGCAACAGATCGCTTTGCCGGCCAATTCGCTATCGAAAAGCCCCGCTGCAATCGGGCAGAAAGAGGAAAAAACCTTGAGGAAGGAACAATGAAATTGCGACTTATCGGCCCGAGCCTGGCACTGAGCATCATGATGCTCAGTGGCTGCGTGCCGCGTATCGAACTGGCTGCGCCGAAAGAGCCGATCACTATCAACATGAACGTCAAAATCGAGCACGAGATCCACATCAAAGTGGATAAAGACGTCGAGAATCTGCTGAAAAGCAAGAACGACCTGTTCTAGGAGCGCATATGTCCAGAGCCTTTATAAAACGAATCAGCCTCACGCTGCTCACTACCGGCTTGCTGCTGTGTGGTCAGGCGTACGCGCTGACGCTCGGCGAAGCGAAGCAACAGGGGCTGGTCGGCGAAACGCTGTCCGGCTATCTGGCACCGGTGAAGCAGGATGCACAAAGTATCGAATTTGCCACGCGCATCAACGATGCACGCAAACAGCAGTATCAGCAAGTCGCCCAGGATAATCAGGTCACCACCGATGATGTCGCCAAACTCGCGGGACAAAAGCTGGTCGCCAGAGCCGGAAAAGGCGAATGGGTGCGAGGGATTAATGGGAAGTGGTTGCAGAAGTAAGAGATAAAAATAAGTGAAGATTGTTTAACTGGCTGACGGAGAGTGAATCACTCTCCGTGACTATTTTTCGATGAGTATTGTTGGATACTTACTCCTTTCTGATCCCTTTCTGTAATTTCCTGATTGTCACAGTTTCACACTTATATATTCGAATCAGAAAAAAGTAATTAATACATCTGTTGTATTATTACGTTTGGTCTGCTTTGATATAAACGGTTTTATTTACTCAACGATTCATTAGTTTAATGAATGTTTTTTGTTTGTTTTTTACATTGATGAATCTTTAATAAATATAAATATAAGGATGTTGAAAGTGGCAAATGCGATTTACGTAAAGATCACAGGGCAGAAGCAAGGTTTAATCTCTGCTGGTTGTTCTACCTATGACTCCATCGGTAACAAGTATCAATCTGGTCATCGTGACGAAATATTTGTCATTCACTTTGAACATGAAATTGTGAGAAATATGAATGTAAAACATCGGCCTGTGAGTTTTATTAAGTTAATCGATAAGTCAACACCGCTAATAGGAATGGCAATTTCCAATAATGAAAAAATGGATTTATTCTTTGATTTTTACAGAACCTCTTCTGTGGGAGCACAAGAGAAACATTTCACCGTGGAAGTCAGAAGTGCGACCATTGAGCGCCACAGCATAAGAGCCCCTCATGCTCTGGATAATCCTGAGAAAGAGCCTGAGGAAATGATTTCAGTTGTCTATGAAACCATTACCTGGAAGCACCATACCGCCGGAACGTCTGGCTACAGCATCTGGAGCGACACTATCTAATCAAAGAAATACAGGGAGCGTATTTATGGTCGTTATGGAAAGGTTATCGATGAAAAAACTGACCCGTGAGGGGCAGGTAAGAAGATTAACTCTAGGTGAGATAGCGCTTGCCCGGACAGTCTTTGGCAGTTACATCGACTACGCAAGGGTGTGGATCCATTTAGGCAGTTATCTTCCCTTTGGGTTACAAAATGTAGACACGGGAATGACTCCCAGTGGTGGGCTTTATTTTAGAGGAGCAAATTATCAAGATGATTTTTCAGCAGCAAATCCAGATAAGAAGCATCTATTTATCCATGAAATGACGCATGTTTGGCAGTATCAAAATGGCATGTGGGTAAAGTTCAGAGGAAGTATGAGTTGGGCTGTTGACTATCATTATGATTTTAAAGGAAAGAGCCGGTTAGTCGAGTACTCTATGGAACAACAAGCAGCCATTATCTCTGATTATTTTTATCTAAAAATTTATGGTGAGCATGGTTGGAGTAATAATCGATATATTAATTACAATGGTGATATTCTGGAAAGTGTACAATCATATTATGAACTGATTTTGACAAACTTCCCTCATTATTAAAGGAATGAGTAATGCATAAAAAAATAGGCCCATTAGCTATTGCACTCACTTTGTCAGGGTGTTTTTTAGGCGACAGAATCACCCCTTCAGCTGAAGCTGAAGCGTCTTATGTCGCGGGAGCATTATGTATTACAACACCAGGGAGAACTGAAAAACAAAAACTGAAATCAATACATATCGAAAAATGGGGTGAACCACCTGGTTTTACAAAGCATTTTGATAATGCAGGTGAATATCGGGTAATTAGAAAAGACACCTGTATGCCGTTGTTTGGTTATAAATTTGAATCAGGATTGGCTTATCATATTAGTATACGTTTTACTCAGGATCCTGAGCGGGAGCAAACTGATTTTTACACTGATTATTACACCGTATCTTTCATTATTTGGGAAAGTAGCGACAAGGTTAAGCACATTAGTTATCAATAAAAAAGCGCGCTTTTCAGCGCGCAAGAGGGTTTTCACAACAACATCGAAGCGGGTTTCAGACACAGATTTTAAAGAGAGTAGACCGCGCTCTGATTGTGAAAATTATGCCGCAGCCAGTTCTTTAATTGCTGCGTCGATGGCTGCTTTTGCATCAGTCTGTGCTTTGGTCGCTACTTCAGGACCGTACGCGATGCCTTCGGCGTAAACGAACTCAACATCGCTCATGCCCAGGAAGCCCAGGAACAGAGACAGGTAAGGGGCAACCAGATCGCTTGGGGTGTCTTTATGGATACCACCACGGCTGGTCAGCACGATTACGCGTTTGCCTTTCACCAGACCTTCAGGGCCTTTCTCGGTGTATTTGAACGTCACGCCAGCACGGGCAACCAGGTCAAAGTAAGTTTTCAGCTGAGTCGGGATGTTGAAGTTGTACATTGGTGCCGCGATAACGATCACGTCATGCGCCTGCAGTTCGTCGATCAGGGTGTTAGACAGCGCCAGCGCTTCTTCCTGACGTGGTGACAGCGGAGCATCGGAAGGACGCAGTGCGCCAACCAGTTCACCATCGAGTACCGGGATCGGGTCAGCGGCTAGGTCACGAACAGTTACGGTAGAACCGCTGTTGGCAGCCTGATATTGGGTGACAAGGTAATCAGCCAGTTGGTTAGACTGAGAGAAGTTAGCCAGAATGCTTGATTTCAGGACGAGTACTTTGCTCATGAGAGAGTTCCTTAACTGTGAGATACATAGGGATGCGCTTGGTTATAACCAGTCCGCCCCCGGAATGGAACTTACTTTATTCACAAAGCTTATGCAGTGATAGCGCAATATTTAGAGACCCTTCATCGATTTTTTTGAACAAGTTATAAAAGGCTAAAAAATTCGACTTTTCTTCATCCTCAACAGCTTGTGTTAACATATCAGCAAACAGGCAAGCGTTAACCCGCCTCAAATCATTTCAAATTCAGCCGTCCCCTCTTTATCGACAGCGGGTCGTCTGACTTGCAACAAGGAATATCGAACGTGAAATCACCGCTCGCGGCATTATCAGCGCAGTTAGACGGGCTGATGCTACGTGACCGGCAACGTCTGCAACGTCGTTTGCAGGGTGCCAAAAAGACCTTTAACGAAAACGCCAATCCTCAGGCGACTGATGCGCTCAGCGCCGAAATTCAGGCTGCAATCGACGAAAGCCGTAAAAAAGTCAGCTCACGTGAAGCGTCACGACCAAAGATCAGCTATCCGGAGAATCTGCCGGTCAGCCAAAAGAAAGAAGACATTTTTAACGCCATCCGTGACCATCAGGTGGTGATCGTCGCGGGTGAAACCGGCTCGGGTAAAACCACGCAGATCCCAAAAATTTGTATGGAGTTAGGGCGCGGTATCAAAGGCGTGATCGGCCATACGCAGCCGCGTCGTCTGGCGGCGCGTACCGTTGCCAACCGTATTGCCGATGAGCTCGATACCACGATGGGTAACACCGTCGGCTATAAAGTCCGCTTTAACGATCAGGTCAGCGAGAATACGCTGGTCAAGCTGATGACCGACGGTATTCTGCTGGCGGAAATTCAGCAGGACCGCATGCTGATGCAGTACGACACGCTGATCATCGATGAAGCGCATGAACGTAGTCTGAACATCGACTTTATCCTCGGTTATCTGCGCCAGCTGTTGCCGAAACGCCCGGATCTGAAAGTCATCATTACCTCGGCGACCATCGATCCGCAGCGCTTTTCGCGCCATTTCAACAATGCGCCGATCATTGAAGTGTCAGGCCGCACTTATCCGGTCGACGTGCGTTATCGCCCGATTGTTGATGACGCCGATGACACCGACCGTGACCAGCTGCAGGCGATTTTTGACGCGGTGGATGAGCTTGGCCGCGAAAGTATGGGCGATATCCTGATTTTCATGAGCGGTGAGCGTGAAATCCGCGATACCGCCGATGCGCTGAACCGTCTGGCCTTGCCGCACACCGAGATCCTGCCGCTGTATGCGCGATTGTCGAACAGCGAGCAGAATCGTGTGTTCCAGTCGCATTCCGGCCGCCGTATTGTGCTGGCGACCAACGTGGCAGAAACCTCACTGACGGTGCCAGGCATCAAGTACGTTATCGATCCCGGCACGGCACGCATCAGCCGGTACAGCTTCCGCACCAAAGTGCAGCGCCTGCCGATCGAGCCGGTATCGCAGGCTTCCGCCAACCAGCGTAAAGGCCGTTGCGGCCGTGTTTCTGAGGGGATCTGTATCCGTCTTTATTCGGAGATGGATTTCCTCTCGCGCCCTGAATTTACCGACCCGGAAATTCTGCGCACGAATCTGGCGTCTGTCATTTTACAGATGACTTCGCTGGGGCTTGGCGATATCGCCGCGTTCCCGTTCGTCGAAGCGCCGGATAAACGTAATATTCAGGACGGCGTGCGTCTGCTCGAAGAACTGAACGCTATCAATAACGCCGTCGATGGCCGCTATTCTCTGACGCCGCTTGGCCGTCAGCTGGCTCAGTTGCCGGTGGATCCACGTTTGGCACGCATGGTGCTGGAAGCGCAGAAAAACGGCTGTGTACGCGAAGTGATGATCATTACGTCGGCGTTGTCGATTCAGGATCCGCGCGAGCGTCCGATGGACAAACAGCAGGCGTCCGACGAGAAACATCGCCGGTTTGCCGATAAAGATTCCGACTTCCAGGCGTTCGTGAATTTGTGGGACTACCTGAAAGAACAGCAAAAAGAACTGAGCTCGGCGCAATTTCGCAAACTGTGCCGCAGCGATTTTCTTAACTATCTGCGCGTGCGCGAATGGCAGGATATCTACACCCAGCTGCGTCAGGTCGTGAAAGAACTTGGACTGCGAATCAACAGTGAACCGGCGGATTATCGCAGCATTCACTGCGCGCTGTTGACCGGGTTGCTGTCGCACATTGGCCAGAAAGACGCGGATAAACAGGAGTATACCGGTGCCCGTAATGCCCGCTTTGCGGTGTTCCCTGGCTCCGGTTTATTTAAGAAGCCACCAAAATGGGTGATGGTCGCTGAACTGGTGGAAACCAGCCGCCTGTGGGGGCGCATCGCCGCGCGTATCGAACCAGAATGGATCGAACCGCTGGCGCAGCATCTGGCGAAAAGCAGTTACAGTGAACCGCATTGGGAAAAAGCGCAGGGCGCGGTGATGGCAACGGAAAAAGTCACGCTGTACGGCCTGCCGATTGTCGCGGCGCGCAGCGTTAACTATGGCACCATCGATCCGGTTGTGTCGCGCGAGCTGTTTATCCGTCATGCACTGGTGGAAGGTGACTGGCAAACACGTCACGCATTCTTCCGCGCTAATCTGCGTTTACGTAGCGAAGTCGAGGAGCTGGAACACAAATCCCGCCGCCGCGACATTCTGGTGGACGAAGAGACGCTGTTCTTGTTCTACGAACAGCGCGTCGGCATGGACGTCGTTTCAGGCCGCCACTTCGATACCTGGTGGAAAACGCAGCCGCAGGACAGCCTGAACTTCGAAAAAAGCATGCTGATCAAAGAGGGCGCGGGCAATATCAGCGCCCATGATTACCCCAATTTCTGGCATCAGGGCAACATCAAACTGCGGGTCACCTATCAGTTTGAACCAGGCACTGATGCCGACGGTGTCACGGTGCATATCCCGCTGCCTCTGCTTAATCAGGTCAGCGAAGAAGGTTTTGACTGGCAGATCCCTGGTATTCGCCGCGAGCTGATTATGGCGCTGATTAAATCACTGCCTAAGCCGTTACGCCGTAACTTTGTTCCTGCGCCAAACTATGCGGATGCACTAATGGGGCGCATCAAACCGTTCGAAATGCCTTTGTTGGATGCGATGGAAAGGGAATTGCGTAAGATGAGCGGAGTGACGTTGTCACGCGAAGACTGGCAGCTGGATCAGGTCCCCGATCATCTTAAAATGACGTTCCGCATCGTTGATGATAAAAACAAAACGTTGCGTGAAAGCAAAGACCTGACGGCGCTGAAATCCGGCCTGAAAGAACAGGTGCAGCAAACGCTTTCCGCCGTAGCGGATGACGGCATCGAGCAGCGTGACCTGCACGTCTGGAGTTTCGGCACGTTGCCGGAACGTTATGAGCAAAAGCGCGGTGGCTATGAAGTAAAAGCCTATCCGGCGATTGTTGATGAAAAAGACAGTATCGCCATCCGCTTGTTTGACAGCGAACTTGAACAGCAACAGGCCATGTGGGGCGGGATGCGCCGTTTACTGCTGCTGAACATTCCGTCACCGATTAAATATCTGCATGACAAACTGCCTAACAAAGCCAAACTCGGTTTGTATTTTAACCCGTACGGTAAAGTGCTTGATTTAATTGACGACTGTATCTCATGCGGTATCGACAAACTCATCGCTGAATCCGGTGGATTAGTCTGGCGTGAAGAGGATTTCGCAAAACTGCATGAGCACGTACGCGCTAATCTCAACGATGCCGTGGTACAAATCGCCATTCAGGTCGAGCAGATCCTGACCACCGTTTTCAACATCAATAAACGGCTGAAGGGGCGGATTGATATCACTATGGCGCTGGCGCTTTCTGATATTAAATCGCAGATGTCAGGGCTGATTTACCGTGGTTTTGTTACGCAAAACGGCTGGAAACGTCTGCCGGATACATTGCGATACCTCCACGCTATCGAGCGTAGGATGGATAAACTGGCGATGGATCCGCATCGTGACCGCGCGCAGATGCTCAAAGTAGAAAGCATCCAGAAACAGTGGCAGCAGTGGCTGAATAAACTGCCGCCGGTGCGACAGCAAAGTGAAGACGTGAAAGAAGTGCGCTGGATGATCGAAGAGCTGCGCGTCAGCTACTTCGCGCAGCAGCTGGGGACGCCGTATCCGATTTCTGATAAAAGGATCCTTCAGACTATGGAACAGCTGGTGTAGTGATACATTAAAAAACCGCCTTCGGCGGTTTTTTTGTCTCTGAGATTGGGTACACCCTGAGGATTACTGAGTCGCAGGCGTTGTCGGTGTGCTCGCAGCGATGGCGCCGGAAGAGAGTGTATTCAGCGCATCGCGAATCGCAGGAACGGCCAGCGCGCGGTTATCGGCCAGATATCTGTCCTGCGCCGCGGGGGCTGAACTTTGAATCGCCACCAGAGACCAGCCGTCAGCATTTTTGAGCAGTAACGGTGAACCGCTGTCGCCTGGCAGCGTGTCACAACGGTGCGATAATACTCCCGGTTGTGCCCATCCGGTGACCAGACAATCCTGATGAACATACAAATCATCCAGATGATCTTCAGGGTATCCAGCCTGGGTTACTTTCCGACCTTCCTTTTTGAGAAGGGCGGTGAGAATGTCACGCGATCCTTCCCACAAAGGCAGCGGCTTAATCGGTAATGCCAGCTTTTCGTCAGTCAGACGGATCAGCGCAAAATCATAAGACGCCGCTTTTGGCGGCACAATCCACCCGTCGCCATCGGCTTTCAGTTTTTTGCCTAATGCAGGGTCCACCAGCGTTTGCAGCGCAGTAATTTGATAACGCCATTTCTGATTATGAGAAATAAAACGCAGGGCGATGACTTTATCGATATTACCCGGCGGCGCGAGGACGCAGTGACCGGCGGTTAAGGCCAGATGTTTGGAAATCAGGGTGGCGGTACATAAATTACCGCTGGCGGTTTCAATTTGCCCGATAGCCTGCCACGGCCAGTGCGATGCATTCGCAACGGGCTGGCGCTGATCGTGACCAAAAAACAGGGCGGTTTTTTCTTTAACGGAGATGGAAGGTGCGTCGTCGTCTGCATCATCCGGGGAATCAGCATGGGCGAGGGAACTGGCGGTAAAACAGAAAAAGCACAAAAACAAAGGTAATGCGATGCGCATAACATTCTGACCTTGAAAACAGGGAGAACCCGTAAACCCGTTATTATGGAACGATTATAGACGGTTATCTTTGGACATGGATATATTTGTCTGAAAACTCAATCTTTTTAGCAGATAACGAGCATCATCTCAGCGGGCTTCAAAACTTCAGAAGTAGAAGAACAGGGTGATCAGACCGCAAAGGATCAGAGAGCACAGGGTGATTTCGAACAGGTAGCGGCGCAGCATCTTCCATCAGTACCTCAAGATAGAAACCGGAGAAAAAAACACCCGGCGAACCGGGTGTTAAATCATCAGTCTTGATAATGGTGAGTGGATACGCTCACAAAGACTTCTTAGTACGTCTTATGCTGCTGGGGTAGCTTTTGCAGCCGGAGCAGCTTTCTTAGCATGTTTCACGTGTTTTTTAACAGCCTGGGCTTTCTGAGCTACGGGTGCTGCTTTCTTAGCATGTTTCACGTGTTTTTTAGCAGCCTGGGCTTTCTGAGCTACGGGTGCTGCTTTCTTAGCGTGTTTCACGTGTTTTTTAGCAGCCTGAGCTTTCTGAGCTACGGGTGCTGCTTTCTTAGCGTGTTTTTTGTGTTTTTTAGCAGCCTGAGCTTTCTGAGCTACTTTCTTATGAGTCTTGTGTTTGGTTACGTGCTTGGTAGCAGGAGCAGCCGTCGTCGTTGTTGTTGCAGCTGGCGCTGGAGTTGCAGTAGTTTCAGCAGCGAAAGCGACAGAAGACAGGCCCATTGCAGCGGCTACAACCAGAGCTAATACTTTTTTCATGTGTCATTCCTCAAGAATTTTAGTTTATGTGTCTGCCCCACTGCGGGGCCGGTGAGAGAATAATAGGCGTGAGGAATGAGGTTGTCCGTGAGTGATTGGTTTCGGCGTGTAACGGAATGTACAAGGGGGAATTCAATAACAACAAGGTGTTATCTTTGGGTTTCAACTTTAAGGTCAAGACCTTGGGCTCGCCGCCAGGCGGTGCCTGCGTAAAACAGTACTCGGGCCGCTCCCTCCCCTGCGAAGGGGAGGGTTGGGGTGGGGTATTAACGTTAAATCAAAAGGTTAAAGTGTTTTAACCAGTTTATTGCCAGCCATACCCCCACCCGGCCTCCCCCTTCGCAGGGGGAGGAGCAAAGCAAACGGCTACATGCCGCCCACCCATTACAGGTATCGATTTTCCAAATGAGCCCTGAAATACGCCGGATTTAACGTTTCCCCGGTGGCGTTCTTCATCAACTGGTCAGTGGTAAACCGGCTCCCATGCTGCCAGATATTCTGCTGTAACCACTGGAACAACGCCGTCAGGTCGCCGCGGGCGATATCATCTTGCAAGGTCGGGATTGCTTTATTGGCGCACTGGAACAGCTGTGCAGCATACATCGCGCCGAGTGTGTAAGTCGGGAAGTAGCCAAAGCCGCCGTCGGTCCAGTGGATATCCTGCATACAGCCGTCCCGGTAATTTCCAACGGTATCAATGCCCAAATATTCCTTCATCTTGCTGTTCCATAAGCCAGGAATATCATCGACTTCAATTTCGCCTTCCATCAGCGCTTTTTCGATCTCATAACGCAGAATCACGTGAGCCGGATAGCTAAGTTCATCAGCATCGACACGGATGAAGCCCGGCTGGACGCGCTGGTTCAGCTTCATGAAGTTACTTTCATCCAGACCCGGACGTTGACCGAACTGCTCAATGACCAGCGGATAGACGGATTTAAGGAAAGGTTCGCTGCAACCGAGCTGCATTTCAAACAACAGGCTCTGGGATTCGTGAACCCCCATGGAACGCGCGTTAGAAACCGGCTGGCCAAGCCACTCCTTTGGCAGGTTTTGCTCGTAACGTGCATGACCGGTTTCATGAATCACACCCATCATAGCGCTGAGGAATTCATCTTCGTTATAGCGTGTGGTAATGCGCACATCTTCAGGCACGCCGCCGCAGAACGGGTGGGCGCTGACGTCCAGACGACCGGCGTCGAAATTAAAGCCCAGACGGCCCATTACTTTCAGGCCGAGCTGACGTTGTTTCTCGATGTCAAAGGGCCCCTGCGGTGCAATGCGGCTTTCTGTTTTCTGCTTCTCGACCACGGTCTGCAACAAATCCGGCAGCCAGGTTTTCAGATCCCCGAACAGCGTGTCGAGTTTCTGCGACGTCATGCCCGGTTCGTACAAATCGAGCAGGGCGTCGTAGCGGCTGATACCCGCGGCTTCAGCGCGGAACTGCGCTTCTTCACGGCTGAGTTTCACCACCTCTTTCAGGTTTTCCGCAAAACCTTCCCAGTCGTTGGATTTACGCTGAATGCGCCAGGCTTGCTCGCAGCGCGCACCGGCCAGCGATTTTGCCTGCACCAGACTTTCAGGCAGCAGAGCCGCCTGCTGGTAATGACGACGCATTTCGCGCAGGTTGGCCTGTTCCACGTCGTTAAGCTGCTCGCCGCTGGCCTGTTCCAGCCATTCACCGACTTGTTTCGCCGTGAGTATCTGATGCGTCAACACGCTCAGTTCCGCAAGGGCTTCTGAACGCGCCTGTCCGCCCTGTGGCGGCATCATGGCCGCAGCATCCCAGCCGGCAATCGCAGATAAATGGCCGAAACGGGATAAACGGGCGAAGGTGTCGTGCAATTTTTTATACGCGATGGTCATTATTAGCTCCCTTCATGGTGTGAGTCGGACTGTTCTACAGCCAGATTGAAAGTCGGTTTTACCGGCCAGCTGAAACGCATGCTGGCACCGCCCAGCGGGCTGCTATCGACGGCGACGCGGCCCTGATAGGCGACGGCAATAGAATGTACGATGGCCAGCCCCAGCCCGCAGCCGCCGGTGGCGCGGTCACGGCTTGGGTCAAGACGCACAAACGGCTCGAAGATGCGCAGACGTGCTTCCGGCGGAATACCCGGCCCGTCGTCTTCAACCTGTAAACAGGCGGTTTCGCCGTCCAGCCACAGGCTGATGCGCAACGTTTCCTGCGAATAGCGCAGTCCGTTGTTGACTAAGTTATCCAGCACGCGCTCCATCAGCCGCAAATCTACACCGCCGAAATCGATGTTTTGCGGTGCATCGTAGGCGATGCTGCGCCCGGTATTAATGAGCCGGAAATCGTCCACTTTGTCTTCAAGCCAGTCGGCCAGATTCACTTTTTCGAGATGCAGCGCAACCTGCGGGCGATCGAGGCGCGCGTAGGTCAGCAGTTCGTCGATCAACGCTTCAAGCTGGCCGATATCACGGTTAATGGCGTTTTGTTCAGATTCAGGCAGGTTTTCACTGATCGCCAGCCGGTAACGCAGGCGCACCAGCGGGGTACGAAGTTCGTGGGCGATGCCGTCGATCAGCTGTTTCTTACTGGCGATCAGCGTGCTGATGTTGTCCGCCATCTGGTTGAACGCCACGCCGACCCGCGTCAGGCTCGAGGCGGAATCAAAATTCACCCGTTCATCAAGATGTCCGTTGCCCAGGCGCAACGCCGAGTTCTCGAGGCGCAGCAAATCCTGCCAGTGCGGGCGCATCCACAGAAAGACCGGCAGCGCCAGCGACAGGCCGATGATCATCAGCAGCGCGAGATCCAGCAGCCGCATTTCGTGCATATAGAAAAGATAGGGGATCGGGCCGACCACCAGTACGTAATGGCTGCGCGGCACGCGCTGAATAAAGGTGTATTCATCATCGAGGGCAATGATTTCGCCGTCTTTGAGGCGTTTATCCAGTTCGGGGCTGAGTTTGCGTTTGCCGAGCGGTTCGATGTGCAGTTTGAATGACAGGTTAAGATCCAGCGTATTGATGGTCTTATTCCAGTCTTTGATCGGAATTTCCCTGAGTTCGCTGCGCATCAGATACAGCGAGCTTTTCATCAGGTCATTCATGGACTGACGGCCGGTGCGCTCGGCGGTGACTTTGTACACCAGCCCGACGAGCATCGCCATGACCATAAAACAGACCAGCAGTAACAGAAAGAACTGGACGAAAAGCTTTCTCATTCCGTCAGTGACTCCCAGGCGTTCGGGGCAAACAGATAGCCTTTATTGCGCACCGTTTTGATACGGAAAGGTTCAAGGGTGTTGTCGTAGAGCTTGCGGCGCAGGCGGGAAATCGCCACGTCGATGCTGCGATCCAGCCCGTCGTAGCTCACGCCGCGCAGGTTTTTCAGCAGCGCTTCGCGATCCATAATGCGCCCGGCGTGCGTTGCCAGCTCCCACAGCAAATCAAAGTCAGAGGTCGACAGCACAATGGTTTCATCCACCAGCGTTACCTGACGGTTGACCGGGTCAATACACAACTGACCGAAGTGCAGGGCGTTGCCGCTGGTCAGCGTCTGAACCGGTTGTTCATTTTGCGTAGATTGCGACGGATTCTGTCGCAGGTGCAGCCGTAGTCTCGCCAGTAAGACAGCGGGCGGCGTGGTTTTCAGGATGTAATCGCTGGCGCCCATTTCCAGTGACAGAATGTGGTTCATGTCGCTGTCGAGCGAAGTCAGCAGGACAATCGGGCCGGGAAACACCGGGCGCAAATCACGGCATAGCGTCATGCCATCTTTGCCGGGCAGCATGATATCCAGCAGAACCAGATCGGGTTTTTCTTTCTCTATTCTTGCCTGCGCCGTATCGCCGCGGGGTTCAACCAGCACGTCGATATCATGTTTGCCTAAATAGGCGGCAATCAGGTTGCCGACTTCAGCATCATCTTCTACAAAAACGATTTTATTCATTGGCTTGCTGCTGTTAAAAATCCGGTGGTTAGCATAGCGTGAGCGCGCGGCGGACGCTATGGGACGTAATGACTCTTGCGGCATGAATTCCACAATTCGGGGGATTCTGGCGACAAAATCTGAATTTTGGGTGTTTGTGCTTTCAGCCTACTACAGTCACACAATGAAAGCGCCTGAACCGACTGGAAAAGTATCGGTGAACTATGCCATTATACAGAGGAATAATTGTGTCTATATGCATTGATTTGCGGAATAAATCCGAGCACACCTTCGCACGTTCAACTCAGACGTTCAATGGCTAGACCCTGACCAGGAAGAGGAAGAGGGGATGAATGAAAACCGCCTGGTACCCGATGCGCGCAGTCAGAAAGCATCCTTTGACTATATGGAATATTTGTCCGCATCCTGCAAAAAGAAATGGAGTTTCGTTGACGCCATTTATGGTGTGATGCCGTTTTTCGGCATGGTATTGAAATCCCGCTCTCAAAAAGATAAATCGAAACAAGAGTCTCTGCGGGCGCTGGCACTTCAGGTGGTTTCCACTCAGGTCAGCGATGAAACCAATATCGTTCGTCTGATAGAACTGGCAGAACAGCAGGGCATGTACAACATCGATATTACGCTCCCGTATTCCCTGACTGACGATCAGCTGACGGCGATTAAAGTCGAGTGTAAACATCTGGTACAACTCAGCCAGAATAATGATCATTTACTTGTGCAGATAATGCAGATGCCGTCTCAGCATTGAGAAAATACTCTGTAACAGTTAATTGATAAATGAGTGACAAAAAGAAAGGCCGCGAAAGCGGCCTTTGTCATGTTGATTAAAACGTTTTTATTTCTTCAGATCGGCGCGCACATCTTTCACGTCCGAAGCTGATACCGGCGCAGCGGCATTTCCCCAGCTGTTACGAATGTAGGTCAGCACATTTGCCACGTCTGCATCGCTCATATTGGCATCAAACGACGGCATCGATGGCGCCGTCGGTTTAGTGTCGGTGGCGACCGGGCGGCTGCCCGCGAGCACCACGTGAATAAGTGACGTCGCGTTGGTCTGATTAATCAGAGCAGAATCCGCCAGGCGCGGGAACAATCCTTCCTGACCTTTGCCGTCTGGTGTGTGGCACGCAGAACAACGGTCGGCGTAGATATGTTTACCGGCAGTCATGGCGCTGTCATTGGTTTTCACCGGTTCCGGCGCACGGTTGCCGCTGTCATGGCCGCTGTCTTTGAGATACACCGCGACGGCTTTCAGATCCGCATCCGTCCAGTGTTGCGACGAATTGGTCACTTCTTCCGCCATCGGGCCGGAGGCGATATCAAAGCGGTTTACACCGGTTTTGAGATATTGCATCAGATCTTCCTGCGTCCAGTTGCCGATACCGGTGTGCTTATTGCTGGTGATATCCGGTGCGACCCAGTTTTCGACCACCGCACCCTGCAGGAACTCGCTGTCTTTGTCACCGCCGATCATGTTTTTCGGTGTGTGACAGGTGCCGCAGTGTCCCAGTCCTTCAACGATGTACGCGCCGCGATTCCATTCTGCGGATTTATCCATCTGCGGTTTGAATTCGCCTTTGTTAAAGTTCAGCCAGTTCCAGCCCATCAGGCTGGTGCGCACATTGAACGGGAACGGCAGCTGGTTGGTTTCAACTTCGTGATGCACCGGTTGCAGGGTTTGCAGATACGCCCAGATGGCGGCGTTATCATCACGGGTCACTTTGGTGTACGCAGTAAACGGCATCGCGCCATACAGACGCTTGCCACCGTGGCCGATACCTTCAGACATGGCGCGCTGGAAGTCATCAAAGCTCCATTTACCAATACCGGTTTCCGCATCCGGCGTGATGTTCGCGCCGACTAAACGGCCAAACGGCGTTTCGATCGGCACGCCACCGGCGAAGGGTTTGGCGTCCGGCGTCGAGGCCGTGTGGCATGCCGCGCAGTCACCGACCGTTGCCAGATAGCGACCACGTTCAACCTGTTCAAAAGAGCCGTCGCCCGCCGCATGCGCCAGACCTGACACGCTCAGCGCCAGTAATCCGAGTGAGAATGAGGTTAAGTTCTTCATGCAATCATCTCTCCCGGCTTTTTCAGGTAGTAATTACGGATCGCGTAAGCCGCTTTAAATGCCAGCGCACCGACGGTGCCGGTCGGGTTATAACCCGGATTTTGCGGGAAGGCGGAGGCGCCGACCACAAACAGGTTGGGTACGTCCCAGACTTGCAGGTGTTTGTTCACCGAACTGGTAGACGGATCCGCGCCCATCACAAATCCGCCGACCACGTGGGAAGACTGATAAGGCGTGCCGTTCCAGTGGCCTTTCATTGGGTTTGCGACCAGTTGACGCGGGTTCATCGCTTTAGCGATCTCGGCGACTTTACCGGTGCAATATGCGGCCATTTTCAGGTCGTTCTCAGGGAAATCGAAGGTGACGCGCAACAGCGGGCGGCCAAGACGATCTTTGTAGTTTGGATCGAGTGAAAGATAGTTGGTTTTAGTTGTGTAGCTGCTGGCCTCGCAACCTATCGACATCGAGCTGAGATAGTTGGCCACCGTGGCCTTTTTCCACTCGGATCCCCATTTCGGCGTACCCGGTGGCACAGGGCGATAGCCGATTGGCGCGCCGCCGATTGGCGTAACGCGGATGCTGCCGCCGCCGAAGAAACCTAAACCGCTGTGATCGAAGTTATCGTTGTTGAAATCGTCGATGCCCATCCCGACCGCGCCTGCGCCGATGAACGGGTTGAAGTTTTTGTCATCGAAAAACAGCTGCACACCGTTGGCAGTCTGATAGGCGTAGTTACGTCCGGTGGTGCCGGAAAGGCTGACCGGATCGTAAGGTTTGCCGATGCCGGAGAGCAGCATCAGGCGCACGTTTTCGAAGGTGAACGCGCTGACGATAACCAGATCCGCCGGTTGTTCCCACTCGTCGCCGGAGGAGTCGATGTAAACCACGCCGGTGGCGCGTTTGCCGGTGGAATCGGTCAGTACCTGCATGACTTCACAGTTGGTGCGCGCTTCGAAATTCTCTTTGCGGATCAATGCCGGTAACACGGTGGTGATGGCGCTGGCTTTCGAGTAGTTGGCACAGCCGTAGTTGGTGCAGAAACCGCAGTAAGTACAGGGCCCCATTTTCACGCCGAGCGGGTTGGTGTACGGCTCTGAAATTAGCGAAGAGGGTACCGGGAACGCTTTGTAACCCATATTGCGCGCGGCTTCGGCGAACAGCGTCGGGCCATAAGGTTGTTCCATCGGGCGGGTCGGATATTCAATCGAGCGCATACCTTCGTACGGATTGCCGCCTTCGTGATGCTCGCCTTTCACGTTGCTGGCTTTCCCTGAGACCCCGGCCAGACGTTCGAATGACGCGTAGTGTGGCTCCATTTCGTCCCAGTCGGTGCCCCAGTCCTGTAACACCAGCTCTTCGGGAATGGCATTTGCGCCGTAACGTTCAGTCAGATGGCTTTTCAGGCGGAACTCATCCGGCTGGAAGCGGAAGGTGATGCCCGCCCAGTGGTTGCCTGCACCGCCGGTACCGTTGCCCGGATGGAACGAACCCCATTCGCGCATCGGCAGCGCGGTTTGCGCCGGATTGTTACGGATGGTGATGGTGTTCTGGCGGGTGCGTAACATCAGTTCCTGGCGCGAGTTGTAGCGCAGTTCATCGGTTACGGTAGCCACGTTAAAATCGCGTGCGGTATCGCGCCACGGGCCGCGTTCGATCGCCACCACGTTGAGACCTTCGTCGCACAGTTCATTGGCGATGATGGATCCGGCCCAGCCGAGCCCGATCACCACCACATCAGTTTTGGGTAATTTCTTTGCCATAATAGTGTTCTGCCCTTAGCTCTTCATTTTCCATGCGTCGCCGCCTGAAATACTCAGCGGTTCCAGATCGAGTTTCTGGTTATGTTTGCCGACATATTCACGGTAGTCGTAGCGTGCGCCGGGGAAGCCCAGCATTTTCCACGACACCATGTTGCGGTTACCGCCATAAATCGGATCCGCAAAGAATCCTTCCATGGTGTTTTTCAGCGCAATGGCGAAGAACAATTTGGAATCGATCCCATCGAGAGCCATTTTTCCGCTTTCCAGACCGGACAGAATTTCATCCTGCTGGTTGCCGGGCAGATCTTTGAATAATTTCTGATGTTGCGACTGAGCATATTTATCCAGCGCCGCCAGACCGAGCCGGTAGCGCTGCTGGGGAACCAGAGGTGACTGATCGCCTTGTTCCGGCGTGCCTTCCTGGAAAGGGCCTTCCATGTAGAGGCGGGCGTAGGTGCCGTAAAAACCGGCCAGCTGACGGTCAATAAACACCGCGCATCCGGCGTCTTTGCCGCCCACGCTGAGATCGTCGGCAGGTACCAGACGGTCAACGATGGCTTCCATGGTCGCGGCTTCGGCATCGGTGAAGAACGCCCAGCCGTCGTGGTCTATTTGCGGTGGCGGGCTGGCGTCGAAGGGGCTCCACACGGGCGTACCTTTGAGCGTCACCGCGTTTGCGGCCTTGGCCGCGCCGAGTACTGCTGAGGCTGCCGTGAACGAGAGAATTTGCCGGCGGGTCACCCCAGGCAAGGTTTTTTTGCTCATTTGTTTTCCCTGTTTGTTTTCCCTGTTCGGGATATATAACGCTATAGAGGGCGGTAAATGGTGCAATCAACAACGCGCTGCAAAAGCAGTCGGGTGGCGTTGTGATAATGGTTAACATGCTAAGGATAAGTGAAAACTGACGGTAAAGATAAATGCAATGGATGTTAAAAATGTTATGAAATGTGTGTAAATGGTTTTTTATGTTGTAATTTTAGCCTCTAATTTGATGTTTGTTTACATTTTATCCGCGTCAATGATGAGGATAAAAGGGCGTTAAAAAAAACATAAAAGAGAGGGCAGGGCTTTGCCATGTGGCGTTTCGTGGTCTGAAGGTTGAATTATGCTGCCTGTCAGGTAAGATCACTGTTCACTGGTAAAATGTGTAAGGCATGACAAACGTCACAGATTTTTTTCGAAAATTATTGAAGCGTTGCGCGGGGCCATCCTGCCTCTCTGTGCTTATCGCAGGGGGATCTGCTTTTTATGCTGTAAGCGCGTCTGCGCTGACGGCAGAATCCACTGAAACCCAGTCCCCGGTTTCAGCCCTCAGTTACGATCTTTCCGGTTTCCTTCCTGCCAGCGATGAACTGTCCGCGTTTAACACCGGTGCAGTCGGAAAACCTGCGCAGTTGCCGAGCCTCGGCAGTCAGTACATTAAAAACACTACCGGCCCGACCGCCACGGAAACGCAGCTGGCGACCACGCTGAAAGAGCTCGGCACCACCACCGCAGACAGCGATGACCCGTTGCGCCTGCAGGCGGAAAACATCGCTCTGAGTCAGGCGGCAAAGCTGGTGCAAAAGGAAACCAGCAGTTTATTGTCACCGCTCGGCACCGTCAGCACTACGCTGGACGTCACCGGCCATAATCTTGACGGCAGCTCAGGCCAGCTGTTCAGCCCGCTCTACAATTCCGAAAACAATCTGGTGTACAGCCAGATAGGTTTACAGAGTGCGAGCGATGCCACGGTGGGGAATTTTGGCATCGGTCAGCGGATCAACACTGGCGCCTGGATGCTCGGGTACAACGCTTTTATCGATAACGATTTTGACCATCAGCTCACGCGTGGCAGTCTCGGCGCAGAGGCGTGGTCAGATTATCTGCGCTTCTCCACCAACTATTATCATCCGTTTTCATCCTACAAAGCAGACAGCAGCTCGTCGGCCCAGCTGCGTCGTCAGGCGCGCGGTTACGACATCACCACCAAAGGCTATCTGCCATTTTACCGCCAGATCGGTGCCTCACTGAGCTACGAGCAGTACTTCGGCGATCAGGTGGATTTGTTTGGCAACGGTACACGGCAGAGTAATCCGTCGGCGGTATCGTTTGGACTGAACTATACGCCGGTACCGCTGGTGACGGTGATGGCGGAACATCAGGCAGGGCAGGACGGTGACAATCAGGATTTAGTGAAACTGACGCTGAACTACCGCCTCGGGGTACCGCTGGATCAGCAGCTGTCGGTGCGAAACGTTGCGGCGGCTCACTCGTTGCGTGGCAGTCGGATGGATATGGTAGATCGTAATAATATGCCGGTGATGGAGTTCAAACAGCGCAAAACGTTGTCGGTATTCCTCGCCACGCCGCCGTGGACATTACAGCCTGGCGAAACCGTGCCGCTGAAATTACAGTTACGCGCGCTGAACCCGTTGGTGGCGCTGAGCTGGCAGGGCGATACGCAGGCGCTGAGTCTTACGCCGCCTGCTAATAACCGTAACGCCGAAGGCTGGAGCGTGATCGTGCCACAGTGGGATGATTCGCCGGAGGCGACTAACAGCTATCGCTTGTCGGTGACGGTGGAGGACAGTAAATCGCAGAAAGTGACGTCGAACTGGATAACCCTGACGGTTGCGCCGCCGCTGACCGCTCAGCCACAGTACGGTAATGACGCCGGTCTGAATTTCTAAAAACGTTTTTCTAATGATACTGATGGCCCTTCAATAGCAGAAAGGCCATAACAAGCCGCGCACACCCGGTGCGCGGCCTCGCACGATCATTCCGTGAAGAAAGTCTGCTTCAATGCCCGTTCAACACCGCGCAACTCCGCCAGCCCGCGCAACCGTCCAATGGCGGAATAACCCGGATTGGTCTTCTTATTCAGGTCATCCAACATCTGGTGTCCGTGATCCGGACGCATTGGTATTGCCCGCAGATTGCCAGCCTTCCGGCGGGTTTGTTCTTCGGTCAGAATGGCTTTGATCACCGCGACCATATCCACATCACCATCCAGATGGTCGGCCTCGTGGAAGCTGCCCGGTACTTCTTCACGCTGGGTAGCGCGCAGGTGAATGAAGTGAACGCGGTCGGCGAAGGTGGTCATCATCTTCACTAAGTCATTATCTTCGCGCACCCCGTAAGAACCTGTGCAGAAGCAGAATCCGTTATGGATGCTGTCAACGGTGTCTTTCAGCCACTGCATGTCTTCGAGGGTGGAAACAATTCGCGGCAGGCCGAGGATAGGGCGGGGAGGATCATCCGGGTGAACCGCCAGACTCAGTCCACACTGCTCGGCGACCGGCACGATGCTGCGTAGAAAATGCGCCATGTTTTCACGCAGTTTGGCTTTGTCGATGCCGTCGTAGGTCGCCAGACGCGCGCGGAACTGCTCCAGCGTATAACCTTCTTCCGCACCCGGTAAACCGGCAATAATGTTGGCAACCAGCGTGTTTTTCTCATCCTGCGTCATCGCCGCGAAATACTCAGCGGCCAGCTTTTGTTCTTCAGCGCTGTAATCCGCTTTGGCGCCTTCGCGTTGCAGAAGGTGTAATTCGAAGGCGGCAAACGCGATGTGATCAAACCGCAGTGCGCGGGAGCCGTCCGGCAGAAGATAGCCCAGATCAGTGCGCGTCCAGTCAAGAACCGGCATGAAATTGTAGCAGACGGTATCGATGCCACAGGCCGCCAGGTTACGGATGGATTGCTGATAGTTGGCAATGTGCT
The DNA here is from genome assembly GCF_057290995.1 of Rahnella sp. 1L-D-7-B-C2. Lineage (NCBI taxonomy): Bacteria > Pseudomonadati > Pseudomonadota > Gammaproteobacteria > Enterobacterales > Yersiniaceae > Rahnella > Rahnella sp. 1L-D-7-B-C2. The sequence goes on from NZ_JBXAVQ010000016.1 coordinate 70,707, forward strand.
GCTCAACGTTGCCGCTGCGTGTTTTGATTTCTTCATGCACCGGAATACTTTCCACCACCGACCACGTCAGCCCCTTGGCTGCAAGTTCTGCCTGACGTTTTTTGATTTCTTCAACCGGCCATACTTCACCATTGGGAATGTGGTGCAGGGCGGTGACAACACCGGTTGCGCCAGCCTGACGCACATCATCAAGTGATACCGGGTCTTTCGGGCCGTACCAACGCCATGTCTGTTCCATCTGTTTTCCTTAAATTTTTTGCTGATGTTATCAATACAGTTGACGCATGACCGGTGATAAGTTCAATCTTAGGACACGGCATGGTCTGGTGGTCTGCTGGTCAGGCCACCAGACCGCTATATGATTCAGTATCAACCCGATCATTAATGTGATCGCGATAACAGATCTGGGATTCAGCACCAGCGCGGAGAGAACAATGGAATTACCAACACTGAAAGTGGAACGGCTGTATCGCCAGATTTCTAATGTCCTGATTAACTGCATTAATACCGGACAATTTGCGCCGGGCGCGATGATCCCCTCCGAGCGGGATCTGTCTAAACAGTTAGGCGTCAGCCGTTCGTCGATTCGTGAGGCACTGATTGCGCTGGAGATCACCGGCTGGGTGGAAATCCGCACCGGCAACGGCGTATACGTGAGTAATCCGCTGCCCGACGGTTCTCCGGTGGTTCACGTGGTTCCTGCTGAAGAAGAATTCAGCCTGCAATCTCTGGTGAAAGCGCGGCAGATTTATGAAGCCATGACCGCTGAACTTGCGGCTATCAATGGCACAGACGACCAGCGCGCAAAGCTTAAAGAAATTGCCCGCGAGCTTAATGAGCTGAATGCCAATAACGATGCATTTCTCGAGGCAGACCGTCGTTTTCATCTGATGATCAGTGAAATGACCGGCAACGAAGTGCTGCACGACATGATGGGATACCTGTGGGATAAGCGTCAGTCACGCCGATTCATGCGACTTGAAAGCCATTACACCGAAGTGGATTTCGCGCGTGAGATGAATGCGGACCATCAGGGGATTCTGGACGCCATTCTGGCGCGGGATGGGGCAGGCGCGAAAGCGCGGATGGGGCGGCATTTGCAGCATGTATACGATCAGCTATTTGCCTGAAGGCTTGTGACTGTTAAATCAACTTCAAGGTCAAGACCGTGGGTTGCCACCCACACTGGCCTTAAGGGCGGCATATCGCCGCCGCCCTTAAGAATCCCGGGCTCTTTAAAATACGTGCCATGCAGACCGGCTATGTTTCAGCGGCTTTCGCTATTGCCGCAAAAATCCCGCCGCTGCGCGGTGCCCTCCGGTCGGGTTACAACCCGCGCAAACAGACGCGCGGTTTTCCACCTCTTCCTACGGCGTGATTTTTGAACGCGGCCACAAGCTCATTACGGCACAACTTCACCGGCTCAGAAAAAATAAAAGAAACCAATAACTTAAAACTTAAAAATGGTGAGATGGCGCGATCAAAAAATCCTGCCGAACGGAGCGGCTTCGAGACCTGCGGCTCGAAGACCGAGAGAGGGAACCGCGCAGCAGCAGGGTTTTGCGCCACACGCGGAATTGTCAGAACACGGCCATCGTTTCCGCGATAGCGCGTGTTTGAAAAAGCGTGGGAGATCAAAGAGGGAGGCGCTTTCCTCCCTCTTTGGCGGTTTCGGCACAGCGCGTTAAGTGATCACTGCAATTAAGAAACCGAAACATTCTCGTAAGAAACCGAAAAATCCCGGTCATTTATAAAGGCCGCCTTTGCAGCGGCCTTCTGCATCACCGAGCGCAAAGCTTATAATAAACTTCATTCCACCGGATCTGATTCTTAAAGTCCGCCAGCGTCGTATCGTTATCAATCACCAGCAACTCAATCCCCGTCACTTCTGCATATAACCGCAGCGCGTCGATATCTAATGCCTGCGAGAATACCGTGTGGTGCGCGCCGCCGCCGAGGATCCAAGCTTCGGCTGCTGTGGCCAGGGATGGCTGGGCTTTCCAGATCGCGCGGGCGACAGGGAGTTTTGGCAGTGGATGCGGTTGCTCGACGGTATCTACCAGATTCACCAGCAGACGGAAACGGTCGCCCATGTCGATGACACTGGCGTTGACCGCAGGGCCTGCCGGAGTGGAGAAGATCAGACGCGCCGGATCCGCTTTGCCGCCTATGCCGAGATACTGCGCATCCAGCAGCGGTTTTTCTTCTTTGGCAATCGACGGACACACTTCCAGCATGTGCGAACCGACCACCAGATCGTTGCCCGGCTTGAAGTTGTAAGTGTAATCCTCCATGAACGACGTGCCGCCTTTCAGGCCGCTGGCCATCACTTTCATGATGCGCAGCAGGGCGGAGGTTTTCCAGTCGCCTTCGCCACCAAAGCCGTAGCCTTTTTGCATCAGACGCTGTACCGCCAGCCCCGGCAGCTGCTTCATGCCGTGCAGATCTTCAAAGTTGGTGGTGAACGCGCCGAATTTGCCTTGCTCGAGGAAACGCGTCATGCCCAGTTCGATTTTCGCCGCATCTAACAGGTTTTCACGACGTTCGCCGTTGAGCTTCACGGTGTCCGTCAGACGGTAAGTCGCTTCGTACTCTTCCACCAGCGTATCGATGTCGCCTTTGCTGACTTCATTGATCACGCTGACCAGATCGCCGATACCGTACGCGCTGACGGTGTAACCGAACTGGATCTGCGCAGCGACCTTATCACCTTCGGTGACTGCAACTTCACGCATGTTATCGCCAAAACGCGCCACTTTCAGGTGCTGACTTTCGTTTTTCGCCGCAGAAACGCGCATCCACCGTGCGATGCGGCGATGGGATTCGCCATCCTGCCAGTGACCTGCGACCACGGAATGTTGCTGACGCATACGCGCGCCGATGAAACCAAACTCACGGCCGCCGTGGGCGGTCTGGTTCAGATTCATAAAGTCCATGTCCATGGTTTCCCACGGCACTTCGGCGTTGAACTGCGTATGGAACTGCAACAGCGGTTTATGCAGGATGCTCAGGCCGGCGATCCACATTTTGGCCGGAGAGAAGGTGTGCAGCCAGGTAATGATCCCCACGCACGGGTTGTGATAGTTGGCTTCGCGGCACAGCGCGGTGATTTCATCCGGGGTGGTGACCAGCGGTTTTAGCACCAGCTTGATCGGCAGTCCGGCTTCCGAGTTCAGGCCATTCACGACCTTTTCAGCATTTTCTTTTACCTGACGTAACGTTTCCGGTCCGTAGAGATGCTGACTGCCAATAGCGAACCACACTTCGAGATGTTTAAACGCGTCCATTTGTAACTCCTGAATGTCATTGTCGGGATAGAGAAATAGGGATTAATGCGCCGTTTTCGCTGCAAACAGCGGTTCAGTAGTGGCACACCAGGCTTGATAACGTTCGTACAGGCGCTGATATTGCTCGACGCGCTGCGGATCCGGCAGCAATGTGCGTTCGATGCTGCAGGCCATTTTTTCCTGAGCGGCAGGCACGTCTTTGAATTCACCGGCGGCAACGGCGGCAAAGATGGCTGCACCCAGCGCGCAGCATTGATCGGAAGCAACGATTTGCAGCGGACGGTTCATGGCGTCAGCGCACACCTGCATGATGACCGGCGATTTACGGGCGATGCCGCCGAGCGTAAGGACGTTTTCTACCGGGATATCCTGCTGCTCGAAGCACTCCATGATGGCGCGTGCGCCGAAGGCCGTGGCGGCGATAAAGCCCCCGAACAGTTCCGGTGCTTCGGTACCTAAGTTAATGTCAGTGATCACCCCTTTCAGGCGCTGATTGGCGAAAGGTGTACGACGGCCATTGAACCAGTCGAGCACCAGCGGCAGGTGATCGAGCTTTGGATTGGCGGCCCACGCGGCGGTCAGATCCGGCAGCAGATTTTTTTGCAAAGCTGTCAGCTGAGGTTGCAGTTCAGGATGCGCTTTCGCGGCCTGCACCAGCGGCCAGCTGAGCAGACGACTGAACCAGGCGTACATGTCACCAAAGGCTGACTGACCGGCTTCCATCCCGATCATGTCCGGCACGACGCTGCCTTCCACCTGACCGCAAATCCCGGCAATCGCGCGGTCGTTCACGCGGTCTTTATCGGCGATAAGAATGTCGCAGGTTGATGTCCCGATAACTTTTACCAGCGTATAAGGCTGCGCACCTGCACCGACTGCGCCCATGTGGCAGTCAAACGCGCCACCGGAAAGCACGACGCTTGCCGGTAAGCCGAGACGCTCCGCCCAGTCAGCGGTCAGCGTGCCGACGGCCTGTTCGGCCGTGACGGTTTCAGTAAATAAGGGATACGGCAGGTTTTCGACCAGCAACGGGTCGAGCGCCGCGAAGAAGGCTTTCGGTGGCAGACCGCCCCAGGACGGATGCCAGAGCATTTTGTGTCCGGCGCTGCACCGGCCGCGCACGACTTTATCTGGTGCGGTGGTGCCGGAAAGCAGGGCGGGTACCCAGTCGCACAGCTCCACCCAGGAAGCCGCTGCGTCGCGCACAGAACTGTCTGCGCGGGAAACGTGCAGAATTTTTGCCCAGAACCATTCGGATGAATAGACACCACCGATATAACGGGAGTAGTCGGGGAAATCGCCGCTGCGGCACAGGCGGTTAATCTCTTCGGCTTCTTCTATCGACGTGTGGTCCTTCCACAACACGAACATGGCGTTCGGGTTTTCGGCGAATTCCGGCAGAAGCGCCAGAACATTGCCGTCCTTATCCACCGGCGCAGGCGTGGAACCGGTGGAATCCACTCCGATACCTACCACGCGTTGGCTGCGTTCAGGACCGAGGCGGGCAACGACGTTTTTAATCGCCTGTTCCATCGCTTCTATATAGTCGCGCGGGTGATGACGAAACTGGTTGATGGCCGCATCACAGTAACGGCCTTCATTCCAGCGCGGGTAATACACCACATCAGTTTCCATCTCAGCACCGGTCTGACAATCCACGGCCAGTGCACGGACAGAATCGCTGCCAAAATCCAGACCAAGAGCAATCGCACCTTGCGTCATTCTTTCTTACTCCTTCAGGTTTGCCGTAGTCATTACGGCGGCGAATCGAATTGCTCTAACAGTAGGAGGATGTAAAAGCGGGAGTGAGGAGGCGTTAGCTGGAAGTATGCACAAATCTGCTCCTCATGATGTTTCTGTGAGGTTGGTCAAAAGTTAATGTTTGGCTAAATTCGCTATATGTATGCACAAACCTGCTGTTTTCCCGGCGTGTGATAGCGCTCTATCTTCCGTGGCTAATTTACGGCTAAAACTTAACGCGTCTTACAAGAGGGAGTGGCGTGGATCGTCTGAATACAGGGCACCGCCGCACTCTCACTTTGTCTCTTTACGCTACTGATAACGTTTTCATGCGAACGGCAATTCATCAGGTTTAAAGCCGGAATCGCGAGAAACAACAATAAAAGGTCGGAGAACATCATGCATAAATTCACTAAGGCGTTAGCGGCGGTAGGATTAGCTGCCGTTATGTCACATTCAGCTATGGCAGCGGAGAACCCGAAGTTGGGCTTCCTGGTTAAGCAGCCGGAAGAACCCTGGTTCCAGACTGAATGGCGGTTTGCGGACAAAGCCGGTAAGGACATGAACTTCGAGGTGATTAAAATCGCCGTGCCGGATGGCGAAAAAACGCTGAACGCGATCGACAGCCTGGCGGCGAACGGTGCGAAAGGATTTGTTATCTGTACGCCGGATCCGCGTCTGGGGCCTGCCATCATGGCGAAAGCCCGCAGCTATGACATGAAAGTTATTCAGGTGGATGACCAGTTTGTGAATGCCAAAGGCAAACCGATGGAAGAAGTGCCATTAGTGATGATGGCCGCGACCAAAATCGGCGAACGTCAGGGGCAGGAACTGTACAAAGAAATGCAAAAACGCGGCTGGAAACCGGCTGAAACTGGCGTGATGGCCATCACCGCTGACGAGCTGGATACCGCACGTCGCCGCACCTCCGGGTCAATGGACGCGCTGAAAGCGGCCGGTTTCCCGGAAAAACAAATTTACAAAGTGCCGACCAAATCTAACGATATTCCTGGCGCACTCGATGCCGGTAACTCGCTGTTAGTGCAACATCCTGAAGTGAAAAACTGGCTGATCATCGGCATGAACGATAACACCGTGCTCGGTGGCGTGCGTGCAACGGAAGGTCAGGGCTTTAAAGCGGCTAACGTCATCGGCATCGGCATCAACGGTGTGGATGCGGTGAATGAGCTGTCCAAAAGCGCGCAAACCGGTTTCTACGGTTCCCTGTTACCTAGCCCGGATATCCACGGTTACAAAAGTATCCAGATGCTGAATGAATGGGTCACCAAAGGCGTTGAACCACCGAAATTCACCGAAGTGACTGACGTGGTGTTGATCACTCGTGACAACTTTAAAGAAGAGCTCAAGAAGAAAGGCTTAATGTAATTTTTTGCCTGATCTGAATTGAGTTGCTGCACCACGGACGACGGTTAAGACATTCGACTGTTTTCTGTGGTGCAGCAGCGAGTCTGACCCTTTCACTTATCTTCCAGGTAGCCACTATGACTCAGCAATCTTTAAACAAGACGCCTTTGCTGAAACCGTCGCTGACGGAGTTTGATGCGGCCATGCCGTATCTGGAATTCCATGACATTGGCAAAGTTTTCCCCGGCGTGAAGGCGCTCGACGGGATTTCTTTCAATTGTTATGCCGGGCAAATCCACGCACTGATGGGCGAAAACGGCGCGGGAAAATCCACGCTGTTGAAGATCCTCAGCGGGAACTATCAGCCCTCACAGGGCGTTATTCACATCAAAGGCCAGCCGGTCAGTTTCAATAAAACGACTGACGCACTCGATGCGGGCGTGGCGATTATCTATCAGGAATTACATCTGGTACCGGAAATGACGGTGGCAGAAAACATCTACCTCGGGCAGTTGCCGAGCAAACACGGTTTCGTGAACCGTAAGCTGCTGCGCTATGAGGCCAAAATTCAGCTTGAGCATCTCGGGCTTGATATCAACCCCGATACGCCGCTCAAATATCTCTCCATCGGCCAGTGGCAGATGGTTGAAATTGCTAAGGCACTGGCGCGCAATGCCAAAATTATTGCCTTCGATGAGCCGACCAGTTCGCTGTCTGCCCGTGAAATCGAGCAGCTGTTCAGGGTTATCCGTGAGCTGCGTGCTGAAGGGCGGGTGATTTTATATGTCTCGCACCGCATGGAAGAAATTTTCGCGTTAAGTGACGCTGTCACGGTGTTTAAGGATGGCCGTTATGTGCGTACCTTCGACGATATGACTCAGGTGGATAACAGCAAGCTGGTGCAGGCAATGGTGGGCCGTAATCTGGATGATATTTACGGTTACTCGCCGCGTCCGCACGGTGACGTCCGACTGGCGCTGGAAAACGTTAAAGCACCCGGTGTTAGAACGCCAATCAGCCTGACGGTGCGTCAGGGGGAAATCGTCGGCCTGTTCGGGCTGGTGGGCGCAGGGCGCAGCGAACTGATGAAAGGATTATTCGGCGGCACGCGCATTACCGGCGGCACGCTCAGACTCGACGGCGTGGTGATGAACATCCGTAAACCGGCGGATGCTATCCGGCAGGGCATCATGCTTTGCCCGGAAGACCGCAAGGCTGACGGCATCATTCCTGTGCATTCGGTTCGCGACAACATCAATATCAGCGCCCGCCGTAAATCGGTGTTTGCCGGGTGCCTGATCAATAACCCGTGGGAAGCCAAAAATGCGCGCAAGCACATCGAGGCGCTGAACATCAAAACCCCCAGCGATCAGCAACTGATCATGAATCTCTCCGGCGGTAACCAGCAAAAAGCCATTCTTGGCCGCTGGTTGTCGGAAGACATGAAAGTCATTTTGCTTGATGAACCAACGCGCGGGATCGACGTTGGCGCCAAGCATGAAATTTACAACGTGATTTACTCTCTGGCAAAACAAGGCATTGCGGTGCTGTTTGCGTCCAGTGATTTACCGGAAGTGCTGGGTCTGGCGGACAGAATTGTCGTGATGCGCGAAGGCGCTGTCTCCGGCGAACTGTCCCATGATGAAGCCACCGAAGAAAAAGCGCTGGGGCTCGCCATGTTGCGTACCCCGGACCTGACTTCTGCCCCTGACGCTGCCTGACTGAGGAGCACAATATTATGTCCAGTATGACAACCAATTCCGCCAAACCGGATCAACCTTCAGCCGCTTCGCGCGGCGGACAGGGCCTGATGCGTATCTGGGACAGCTACGGCATGTTAGTTGTATTCGCCGTACTGTTTATTGCCTGTAGTATTTTCGTGCCGAACTTCAGTTCTTTCATCAACATGAAAGGTCTTGGGCTGGCGATTTCGATGTCCGGGATGGTCGCCTGCGGGATGTTGTTCTGCCTGGCGTCCGGCGACTTTGACTTGTCCGTCGCCTCAGTCATTGCCTGTGCGGGCGTCACCACGGCGGTAGTCATTAACATGACCGAAAGCCTGTGGATTGGTGTGGGTGCCGGTCTGGTGCTGGGGATGCTGACCGGTTTGCTCAACGGTTTCGTGATCGCCCGTCTGAAAATCAATGCGCTGATCACCACCCTGGCCACCATGCAGATTGTGCGTGGTCTGGCGTACATCATTTCCGACGGTAAAGCGGTGGGCATCGAGGACGAGCGTTTCTTCGCCCTCGGCTATGCGAACTGGTTCGGTCTGCCTGCGCCGATCTGGCTGACGGTCGGCTGCCTGATTATCTTCGGGTTGCTGCTGAACAAAACCACCTTCGGGCGCAACACGCTGGCGATCGGCGGTAACGAGGATGCGGCGCGTCTGGCCGGTGTGCCGGTAGTGCGAACCAAAATCATCATCTTTATGCTGTCCGGGCTGGTGTCGGCGGCAGCGGGGATCATTCTGGCATCGCGTATGACCAGCGGCCAGCCGATGACCTCGCTGGGCTTTGAGCTCATCGTCATCTCCGCCTGCGTGCTGGGCGGGGTGTCACTGAAGGGCGGTATCGGCAAAATTTCCTATGTGGTTTCCGGTATCCTGATTTTGGGTACGGTTGAAAACGCCATGAACCTGCTGAACATTTCTCCCTTCTCGCAATACGTGGTGCGTGGCTTGATCCTGCTGGCGGCGGTTATCTTCGACCGTTACAAACAGAAAGCTAAAAAGACCGTTTAACCCTGTTTAGTGATAACGCTTTCACACGGCATTTAACGCTTTGACAGGTTAAATGCCGTAAAAGCGCGTGGTTGTTCACAATTTTGTAACGTTTGCTGGCAGCGTTTTCACTGATGGTTAGAATAGATGAAAAGTCCATAGCCACGTGATGTTTCAGGAGGTTCGATGTACCACCGCATGATTCAGGATCAGCAGCAAAATCCGCTGTTACCGGGTTACAGTTTCAATGCCTATCTGGTCGCCGGAATGACTCCGATCCTCGCTGACGGGCCGCTGGACTTCGCTATTGATCGTCCGGGTGGCATGAAAGGGTTTATCCTCAACCTGACGGTTAAAGGTCAGGGCAAAGTATTTGACGGCGAGGATACCTTTTACTGCAATCCCGGCGACTTATTATTGTTCCCGCCTAAAGCGCGTCATCTCTACAGCCGTTCCGCCAACAGCGATTGCTGGTATCACCGCTGGGTGTATTTCCGCCCGCGCGCCTACTGGGCCGACTGGCTGGAATGGCACACTAAAACCCGCGACGTGGGGCGTCTTTCGCTGCCCAACAATACGCTGCTGCTGGAATTCGACCGTCTGTTCGCCAACATCGAGCAAACGCAGAAGTCAGGGCGTCGTTTCTGCGAAGAATTAGGGATGAATCTGCTGGAGCGTCTGTTGCTTCGCGCAATGGAAGAAGACCCGCAGAGCCCGCAAAAAATTATGGATCCGCGCGTTATCGAAGCCTGTCAGTTCATTACCGGTAATCTCGCCGGAGAGTTGCGCATCGACGAAGTCGCCCGCCACGTCTGCCTGTCGCCGTCGCGTCTGGCGCATTTATTTCGGGAACAGGTGGGGATCAATATTCTGCGCTGGCGTGAAGATCAGCGAGTCATTCGCGCCAAGTTGCTCTTACAAACCACGCAGGAGTCGATTGCGACCATTGGCCGCGTCGTAGGCTATGACGATCAGCTGTATTTCTCGCGGGTATTCCGCAAGCGGGTTGGCGTAAGCCCGAGTGATTTTCGTCGCCGCAGCGTGGAGATCAACTACCCGGCAAAACCGTATAAGGCACCGGCGGATAATGCTATTGCATATCATTTTTAGGCTTTGCAAAGGCTGAAATTTTTTTGCAGGAGACCGCCTGCGGTGGCGGTTTCCAATTTCGGCTTCGACTTTAAGGTCAAGACCTTGGGTTGCCACCCAAACCGGCCTTAAGAGGCGCCTGTCGCCGCGCCTCTTAAGAATCTCCGGCTCTTTAAAACATGTGCCATGCAAACGGGCTATGTTTCAGAAACTCCTCCTATTGCCGCAAAATCCGCCGCTGCGCGGTTCCCTCGGGGCGGGTTACAACCCGCGCAAACATGTGCGCGGTTTTCCACCTCTTCCTCGGCGTGATTTTTGAACGCGGCCACAGGCTTCTTAGGTCACAACTTCACCCGCTCAGGATCATTTGAAAAAAGGCAAGATGGTGCGATCAAAAATCCAGCTGAACGGATCGACAGGATTTTGCGCCACACGCGGAAGTGACAGAACATGTCCATCGTTACAGCGGCATCTGCAAAAATAAAATTCTATTTTTTCCCTTGTCCCACTCCCTAAGCTAGTGTCAAATCAAACCAATAGCGTCCTGACGGGCAAGACCGTTAAAAATCACAGGAAATCATCATGACCCAATCCCTTCGAGTTGGCCTCATCGGTTATGGCTTCGCCAGCAAAACCTTCCATTCACCTCTGATCGACGGTACGCCGGGGCTCGAGCTTGCAGCGGTATCCAGCAGCGATGCCGGTAAAGTCCATGCTGACTGGCCGAACGTCACGGTGGTCGATTCATCTGAGAAAATCTTTGCCGATCCTTCCATCGATTTGGTCGTCATCCCTACACCTAACACCACCCATTTCCCGCTGGCTAAACTGGCGCTGGAAGCAGGTAAACACGTCATCGTTGATAAACCTTTCACCGTGACCCTGGAAGAAGCCCGCGAGCTGGACGCGCTGGCACAGGCGCAAGGTAAAGTTCTTTCGGTGTTCCACAACCGCCGCTGGGACTCCGATTTTCTGACCGTTAAAACGCTGATCAACGAAGGGTCGCTGGGCGATATCGTCTATTTCGAATCCCATTACGATCGCTACAAACCGCAGGTGCTGGAACGCTGGCGTGAGAGCGCGGCGCAGGGCAGCGGTATCTGGTATGACTTAGGGTCGCATCTGCTTGATCAGGCATTGCAGCTGTTCGGTACGCCGGACACTTTGCAGGCCGATCTGGCAGTGCTGCGTCCCGGCGGCAAAGCGGTGGATTACTTCAATGCCGTGCTGACCTATCCGCGTCGTCGCGTTGTACTGCACAGCACCGTATATGCCGTGGCGGAAACGGCGCGCTTTATCGTGCAGGGGGAAAAGGGCAGCTACGTAAAATTCGGGCTGGATCCGCAGGAAGATCGTCTGAAAGCCGGTGAGCGTTTGCCGCAGACCGACTGGGGTTACGACATGCGCGACGGTGTCGTGACGCTGAGCCACGAAGGTGTGCTGGCAGAAAAATCGCTGCTGACGCTGCCCGGCAACTATCCTGCTTATTATGCCGGTGTGCGTGATGCAATTAACGGACAGGGCGAAAACCCGGTTCCGGCGGCGGATGCAATCCGCGTAATGGAAATGATCGAGCTGGGCATGCAGTCTTCAGAACAGCGGGCGACGCTGGACGTCAAAAAATAAGTCACCGCTATACTTTTTCACTACCTGTTTATATGGCAAGGAAGGTTCATGTCCTGGTTAAAGATTGATAAGTTTTTGCTGATTCTGATCTGCGTGGTGGTGCTTGCGTCGTTCTTTCCCTGTGAAGGGATTTACAAGACTGTCTTCGAGCATCTGACCACCTTTGCTATCGCGCTGCTGTTCTTTATGCACGGCGCGAAGCTGTCGCGTGAAGCGATTATGGCGGGGATCAGCCACTGGCGTTTGCACGTGGTGGTATTTCTCAGCACCTTTGCGCTGTTCCCGCTGCTGGGGCTGGGCATGAAATGGCTGGTGCCGGTCGGGATTCTGACACCGACGCTGTATTACGGCTTTCTGTATCTTTGTGCGCTGCCTGCCACCGTGCAGTCGGCTATCGCCTATACGTCGGTTGCGGGCGGAAATATTCCGGCGGCGATTTGCAGCGCGTCCGCCTCCAGCATCCTCGGTGTTTTCCTTTCGCCGGTGCTGGTCGGCCTGCTGATGCACACGCAGGGTGGCACCACTGACACACTCCACGCTATCGGATCCATCGTTCTGCAACTGATGGTGCCGTTTATTATCGGGCATCTGTGCCGTCCGCTGATTGGCGGCTGGGTGCAGCGCCACAAAAAAATCGTCAACGTCACTGACCGCTCTTCGATTTTGCTGGTGGTATATGTGGCGTTCAGCGCCGCAGTAGTCGAAGGTATCTGGCATCAGATCGACGGCTGGCAGCTGTTGGCGGTGCTGGGCTGTTCGATTGTGTTGCTGACCATCGTGCTGATTATTAATACGTTTGTGGCGCGGCTGTTTGGTTTCAATACTAAAGATGAAATCACCATTGTCTTCTGCGGCTCGAAGAAAAGTCTGGCGAACGGTATTCCGATGGCAAATGTGTTGTTCCCTGCCGCGGCCGTCGGCGCGATGGTGTTACCGCTGATGATTTTCCATCAGATCCAGCTGATGGTTTGTGCGGTGCTGGCGTCGCGTTACGCTAAGCGTGTGGCGCGGGAAGAAGCGGCGTTACAGGTGAAGAAAGAAGAAGTGAAATCAGCGTAACCTGCTGTCAGGAAAAGAAAAGGGCGAGAATGATTCTCGCCCTTTTTTATTACGTCACAAACCGTTACGCGGACACTTTGTCGCGGATCGCCTGTTTTTCGGCTTCAGTCAGGAAGGCCATGGTCAGGCCATTTTCCTGCGCTTTACGGATTTCGTTTTGAGTCAGGCCAGCGGCGGGTGCAGCGATGTTGTATTCGTTGGCGATCTCAATGCCCTGAACAGCAGGGTCATCGGTATTGATCGAGGCCAGAACGCCGTGGCGTAAGAAGACAGCCAGCGGATGCTGTTCGAAAGAGGCGACCGTGCTGGTCTGAATGTTGGAGGTCAGGCAGGATTCGATACCAATCTGGTGCTTCGCCAGGAAATCCATCAGTTGCGGATCCTGCGCGGCTTTCACGCCGTGGCCGATACGCTCTGCGCCCAGCTCACGAATGGCCTGCCAGATGCTTTCCGGGCCTGCCGCTTCACCGGCGTGAACGGTGATACGCCAGCCGGCGTCGCGCGCACGGTTGAAGTGGCTAAGGAACAGGCTGCCAGGGAAACCCAGTTCGTCACCGGCCAGATCCAGCGCGGTAATGCCGTCGCGGTGCGCCAGTAAACCTTCCAGCTCCTGCACACAGGCGTCTTCGCCAAAAGTACGACTCAGAATGCCGATCAGACGCACGTCGATATCGTGATTTTTATGGCCTTCGCGGATACCTTCAATCACCGCTTCTACCACGCCTGCCACCGGCAATTTGTGGTTCATCGCCATGTAATAGGGTGAAAAACGCAGCTCGGTGTAGTGCAGACCGGCTTTCGCAGCATCTTCGACGTTTTCTTTCGCCACGCGACGGCAGGCATCTATATCGCCGAGTACTTTCACGCCCCAGTCCAGTTTTTGCAGGAAGCTCACCAGATCCGGTTCAGCGTGCATGACCTGAACGTGCGGACGCAGGGCTTCAATTTCATTGGCAGGCAAGGTCAGATTGAACTGACGGCCTAAATCGAGAATGGTTTGAGCGCGAATATTGCCATCAAGGTGGCGGTGGATATCAGTCAGGGGAAGGCGGGTATCGATCATGGTGTGCACTCATTATTATAGAAATGTGCGGGGTATTATAACTGTATTTAGTTGCGCAACAAGAATGGTTTTGAATTTGCTCCCTCCCCTGCGAAGAGGAGGGTTGGGGTGGGGGATTAAAGAAATATCAGGGGGCATAGCTTAGAGTAAAGCCCTGATGCCGCTGATTAATTTCGCTACACCCGCTTCAACTTTCGAGCGCGGGCAACCCACGTTAAGCCGCAGGAAGCCTTCACCTTCGGCGCCGTAGGTATAACCCGGCATGATCGCCACTTTTTGATGCTCGATCAGCTCTTTTTGTAGCCGTTTATCGTCAATGCCCAACGGGCGCAGATCGATCCACGCCAGATAGGTCGATTGTGGCGGCTGCCAGTTCAGAGGCGGGAAAGCGGCGTTCAGCTGTTCGGCGACGTAACGCAGATTGCCCTGCAAATAATCACGCAATGCGTCCAGCCACGGCTCGCCCGCCTGATAGGCCGCCACATGGGCATGGACAGCCAGCACCGCCGGAGAAGATAAGCCATCACAGGCTTTGAGCTGATGCAGATACGCATCGCGCTGTGCTTTATGGCTGATCAACCCGTAAGCACCGGTCAGCGCTGGAATATTGAAACTCTTCGAGCCGGAAGTCAGCAGCGCCCATTCGCCGCGCGCCACCTCATTCCACGGCGTATGATGGTTATCACCCCAGACCATATCCATGTGGATTTCATCGCTTATCACCCGCACATTATGGCGTTCGCACAGTTGGGCGATCAGTGTCAGTTCCTCACGCGTCCAGACTTTGCCGGTCGGGTTGTGCGGGCTGCACATCAGCAGCAGGGAGCAGGCGGGCTGTGCCAGCAGGCTTTCCAGCTGTTTTGCATCCAGCGCCCAGTCGTTGCCATTTTTAATCAGCGGGCAGTTAAGCATCTGCCGCTGATTGCCTTCAACCACGTTGAAAAAAGCGTCGTAAGCGGGGGTAAACGTCACCACGCCGTCACCCGGCTGGCTCCACTGGCGGATCAATTGCGCCACCATGTAAATCACCGAAGGGCCGTAAACCACCATGTCACGGTCAATCTTGCTGCCAAAACGCTGCTGATACCAGTGGGCGATAGCGCCGAGAAAATCATCATGATGCCAGCGGCTGTAGCCGAGCACGCCGTGTTGCAGACGCTTTTGCAGCGCGTCGAGGATGCACGGCGCAGCGGCAAAATCCATATCGGAAATGGTAAATGGCAGCAGGTCGGCACTGCCAAAACGGTCGGCGACGTAATCCCACTGCGTACACCAGCTGCCGTGGCGATCAACGACGGTGGAGAAATCAAAAGAAGCTGAGGTCATTTTTCACTCCCTGAAGAAAGCAGAAAAGGGCGACACGATGTCGCCCTGTGTGTTCAGTTTTACGCCGTCACTGGCTCCGGCACGGCCTGGCTGGCCGCTTCACGGATCAGGTAATCCAGCTCATCTTTCACAGATTGTACCTGCGGCCCGATCACTACCTGCAGATTGTGGTCGTTGAGATGAACCACGCCAATCGCACGGTTAGCTTTCAGGGTGGCGTCATCGACCAGCGACATATCTGCCACGGACAGACGCAGACGGGTGATACAGTTATCCAGAGAAACGATATTTCCTGCGCCGCCCAGCGCGCTCAGAATGACGGGTACGTTGTAACCGGATTTGCTGGAAGAAGGCACCGGCGCGGTGTCAGGCATCGTGTCAGATTCACGTCCTGGCGTTTTGATGTTAAAGCGCATAATGGAGAAGCGGAAGATTGCGTAATACGCCACGAACCAAATCGCCGCGACAACCGGGACCAGATACCATTTGGTCGCCGTGCCGTGCAGGATCCCGAATACCACGAAATCGATGATGTTACCGTCGGTATTACCGATGGTGACGCCAAGTACCGACATAATGGTGAAGCCCAGACCGGTCAGGATTGCATGGATCACGTACAGAACCGGTGCGACGAACAGGAACAGGAACTCGATAGGTTCTGTGGTTCCGCCGACGACGCACGCCACGACGCCGGAAATCAGCAGGCCTTTAATTTTATGACGGTTTTCAGGTTTCGCACAGTGGTACATCGCCAGAGCCGCGCCCGGCAGGCCGCCGAGGAAGGCGGGCATTTTACCCTGAGACAAGAACTGCGTGGCACTTTCAGAGAAACCGTGGGTGGTCGGGCAGGACAGTTGCGCCTGGAAGATGGTCAACGCACCGCTCACTTCGCGGCCACAGACATCCATCGTTCCGCCGGCTTCAGTGAACCGAATCAGCGCCACCAGAATGTGATGCAGGCCGAAAGGCAGCAGCAGACGTTCACCGGAACCGAAAATCATCGGCCCGAAGACGCCCGCCCCCTGAATCAGACGGCCCAGACCGTTGATGCCTGCCGCAAAGAACGGCCAGATCAGTGGGATCAGCAAGCCGACTAAACCGAGCACCACGGTCGTCACGATCGGCACAAAGCGGGTACCGCCGAAGAACGCCAGCGCATCCGGCAGGCGGATAGTGTTATAGCGTTCATGCAGGATGTAGACGATGATACCAACGATCACCGCGCCCAGAATCCCGGTGTCGATGGACTGAATGCCGAGGATCATCTGAATGTTGTTGGCTTTGAGTACCAGCGGATCCATCGTAGGCAGCGTACCGTTGGCGGTCAGATAGAAGTTAATCGCCAGATTCAGCACCGCGAAACCGACAAAGCCGGAAAACGCCGCGACGCCTTTATTTTCACGCGCCATACCCAGCGGGATGGCGATGGCGAACATTACCGGCAGGAAACTGAACGCGAACGAACCGACTTTGCTCATCCAGACGAAAATCAGCTGGAGGACAGGATTGCCCAATGCAGGCAACAGCGTGATGACATCGTGGCTGCTTAACGAGCTGCCGATACCCAGCATGATGCCGCAAAACGACAACAGGGCGACTGGCAGCATGAAGGTTTTACCCAGGCTCTGGAAGAATTCCCAAAGTGTGACTTTTTGTTTTTTATTGGCAGGCATAACTGCTCCCCGAAATTTTTGGTGTTGGCTGTGTATTGACGGCGGCTAAGATAAAACGTTTTACCTAATTAATACGTGCCACATATCACAATATTTGAACATCACCAGTCTGAAGGGGTTTTAATCAGGTTTAACGTTTTACTAAAATACCCAAATTCGGTATAACTATTTGACCACGCTAATTATTTGCAATCTGGAATAAAGTGGGCGGGAAGCAACCCGTTAAACGGAGTTTGAAATGAACGAAAACGTCGGATGAGCCATAAAAAAATAACGATTATTGACGTTGCGCAGCACGCGGGGGTTTCCGTCACCACGGTGTCCCTGGTGCTGAGCGGCAAAGGCCGTATCTCACAAACCACGTCTGAGCGGGTAAACCGTGCCGTGGATGAGTTAGGTTTTGTACGAAACCGTCAGGCGAGTACGCTGCGCGGTGGCGAATCCGGCGTGGTCGGGCTGATTGTCCGCGATATCTGCGAACCCTTTTATGCCGAAATGACCGCCGGTCTGAGCGAGATGTTTGAAGCACAGGGCAAAGTGTTGTTCCTGCTGCAAAGCGGCCCGACAGGCAAAGGCCTGGAACGCTGTTTTGACACGTTGCTGACGCACGGTGTTGACGGGATTGTTATCGCAGGCGGTGTGAATTCGATTGCCGGACTGAAGGAAAAAGCCGAAGAGCAGGGCGTCCCGCTGATTTGTGCGGCGCGCTCGGGCGGTATTGAAGGCGTTGACGTCGTGCGCCCGGACAACATGCTGGCCGCAAAAATGGCCACCGAATATCTGATCAAACGCGGCCATAAGCAGATAGCCTACCTCGGTGGTCTGAGCAATTCACTCACCCGTGCCGAACGTCTTGGCGGGTTCTGCGCCACGCTTTTGCAATACGGCCTGCCGTTTCGCAGCGAATGGATTATCGAATGTGATTACCCGCAGAAATGTGCCGCCGATGCGGCAGAAGCGTTGTTATCGCATTACCCGAAAATCAGCGCCATCGTGTGCCATAAAGCCTCCGTCGCGATGGGGGCCTATTTCGGCGTCATGCGCACCGGCACGCAGGTCGGCGGCGGTGCGGTAGACAACTTCTTCCAGCAAAAAGTCGCGCTAATTGGCATGGAAGATGCCCCGGAATCCGCCCTGACCGAACCGCCGCTAACCTCGATCGCTAACTCGGCGAGGGAAATTGGCTATGCCGCTGCCCGGCGGTTATTGATGAGGATCGGCGGACAGAATCTGGAAGCGCAAAATATTATTGTGGCACCGGAGTTGGTGGAGAGGGAATCGGCTTAGTAGGTGCCAGGCGGGGGAATGAGTGGGATTGTTTTAAATTCACAGTCAAGATCAAGGTCGTGGGTTGCCACCCACACTGGCCTTAAGGGCGGCTTATCGCCGCCGCCCTTAAGAATCCCAGGCTCTTTAAAACACGTGCCATGCAGACGGGCTCTGTTTCAGATAGTTGCGTTATTGCCGCAAAATCCCGCCGCTGCGCGGTGCCCTCCGGTCGGGTTACAACCCGCGCAAAAAGCCGCGCGGTTTTCCACCTCTTCCTCCGGCGTGTTTTTGAACGCGGCCAGAAACTTTTTAGGTCACAACATCACCCACTCGGATCATTTCAAAAACCAACTACGTTTTGCCAATTTTCTTTTTTGTCTTTAAAAAATGGTGAGATGGCGCGATCAAAAATCCTGCCGAACGGAGCGGCCTGAAGACCTTAGGCTTCAGGACCGAATGAGGGAACCGCGCAGCGGCAGGGTTTTGCGCCACACGCGGGAGTCACAGAACATGTCCATCGTTTTCGCGATAGCGCGTGTTTGGAAAAGCGTGGGAGATCAAAGAGGGAGGCGCTTTCCTCCCTCTTTGGCGGTTTCGGCAGGGTGAGCTAAGTGATCACTGCACGTGAGAAACCGAAATATTCTCGGTCAGATATAAATATTCTCGGTCAGATTTAAACACTCTCGTTCAGATTTAAGCCGCCAGTGCAGCGGCATCTGCACAATTAATTACTGTCCTGACTCGTCCCGGTTTTAGGATTCGAATTGCTCTCATCCCCTGCGCCAGCGGTCTTCGTATAGATGATCTTCTGGCTATCATTCCCGCAATGCCCGACGACTTGTCCACCGGCCTGATCGGCCTGATCGTTTGGCACGATGTCGAGTTTGAAACCTGACTCCGGTAAACCGTTAGCGACGATTTTCTGGGTGATATCCGCTTTCACCGTATCACAGGAAGCCTGTGCGACGAGCGGAGCCAGCATCACAACGGCAAGTCCGGCTAATAGTGTCTTTTTCATCATTCATTCCTTTTATGAAAATCACAGTATTAATGAGTTTAGCAGATTACGGCGCGAGTAACTGACGGCCTGTACGGCGGTCGAGGCAGCGCTCAGTGTTTTCTTCCCAATAGGCATTGACGTTCTGGCTGGCGTTGCATTTATCACGCAAATCAACCGAGTTGTCATATTTGGAATAATCTTTCTCTGCACGCTGATTTTTTAACGCGCGCAGGCGCTGGGTTTCATTCCACTGCTCTTTGCTCTGGCGTGCTTCTTCGTTGCTCATGGCATCATTGCCGCTACCGCCAAAAACACAGGTCCCGCCCGCGCAGTTGGTGGCGGCCAGTGCAGGCGCTTGCCAGGCTGCTGTCATGACCAGCAGGGCGACCGGCAATACGCTGCGGGTCAGTCGGGACATAAACGTTGTATTCATTAGCTCATCCTTATAGTTTACACATCGCTCAGGCGAATATAGCAAGTATAACATCCCGCCAATTCACGTCATCCTCTGACAGGAAACTGGTTGATTTCTTATTGAACTTCGGACTCTAAACCTGAAAATGATCATGCTCAAAACGTCTTTACTGTTCTTTGCGACGGCGCTGGCGGAAATCATCGGCTGCTTTCTGCCTTATCTCTGGCTGCGCAAAGGGGGCAGCGCACTGCTGCTGTTGCCTGCGGCGCTGAGTCTGGCGGCGTTCGTCTGGCTGCTGACGCTGCATCCCGCGGCCAGCGGGCGGGTGTATGCGGCTTACGGCGGGGTTTATGTGATGACCGCCATGCTGTGGCTGCGTTTTGTCGACGGCGTGAAACTCAGCACTACTGACTGGCTCGGTGCCTGCGTAGCACTGGCAGGAATGCTTATCATCGTTTCGGGCTGGAAAGCCGCTTAATGCGATAAACTCTTAATACGATAAACTACTGCGATAAACGTTCCATCATCACGATCACTTTCTGAATGACTATCTGCGCTGCGCGTGAAAGCTGACGGCGCGGGGCGACGCACAACGCCAGCGTCAGCGGTTTCGCCGTGCGGCCCTGCAAGGGGACAAACGCCAGCCGGTTTTCTTGTAAATCGGGTAAGACATCCAGCAAACTCAGCACACCGACACCTGCGCCTTTACGGATCAGTTCACGCATCATCCGCACGTCATTGCAGACAATCGACGGCGTTTCCAGCAGCTGATAGCGGTTATACAGCAGTTTGGCACGGGCGTTGACCATCAGCGGTTCCGACGGAATGATCTGCCGGTAAGCCGCGATATCACTGAACGACAACGATACCTGCCGCGACAACTCGTGCCCGACCGGCATGGCGATGCCAATCGGCAATTCTGCGAAGGCGCGCACTTCCAGCCCTGTATGCTCGACCGGATCGAGCAGCAGACCGAAATCCACTTCTGCTGAACTGACCTGCTCGCTGATATTGCGGCTGTCTTCGATGCGGATATCAAAGGTGAGATAGGGATGTTCTTTACCCACTTCGGCAATCAGCTCCGCCACCATGCCTTCGCTGAGCGCGGCAATCATTGAGATGGTGACGTGCCCGCGACGTAATCCCTGGATCTCATCGAATCTTTCACGGGTGCGTGAAAATTCTTTTCGCCAGCGACGAATGTCATCGAACAAGATTTCACCCGCCGAGGTCAGTTTCAGACCGGTGGGGAGACGCTCAAACAGCGGTGTTTCCAGCGTCTGTTCCGCCTGCAAAATCTGCCGGTTGATAGCCGAAGCCGAGACGTGAAGCACTTCGGCCGCTTTGCGCAAACTTCCTGTTCGGGCCACTTCCGTAAAATATTGCGAAAAACGGGAGAAGGGTGACATAGGTGTACTAATTTATGCAGTGAATAAGTGAGATATCTATTATGGACTGCATCACTCATTTTTCCTAGATTGTGCAATGCCCCTTTGTAAAACAATGTCCTCAGGTTGTTTTACGTACAAAGTGGCAATGACAGGGTTCGTCAAAACACGTTTTTAGCTCGTGTTCCGCTATCAGTACAGGCAGTGGGGCGAATTGTGGCATCCCTCACTGCGGGCGCGCGGGCGTGTTTTGAAAAACAATACTAATAACAAGCGTGCGCTATTTGATCGCCAGATGAAAAGTGATCACGCGACCAAGAGATTCCTTCTCATGTTAGAAAAAATATTTAAGTTAAAAGCTCACCGCACTAACGTGCGCACGGAGATTGTGGCAGGACTGACTACATTTTTAGCAATGGCTTATATTCTGTTCGTTAACCCGTCTATTTTGGGCGCGACGGGTATGGATAAAGGTTCCGTTTTTGTTGCGACGTGTCTTGCTGCCGCAATCGGTTCCGCGCTGATGGGCTTCATTGCAAACTACCCGATCGCGCTGGCACCGGGTATGGGATTAAACGCCTTTTTCACCTACACCGTTGTTTTGCACATGGGTTATACGTGGCAGATCGCTTTGGGTGCAGTGTTCCTTTCCGCCTGTATTTTCTTCGCGTTATCCATTTTTAAAATCCGTGAATGGATCATCCGCAGTATCCCGTTGCCGTTGCGCTCGGCGATTGCCGCGGGTATCGGCTTATTCCTGGCGCTGATCGCGCTGGAAAACGCCGGTATCGTGATTGCAAATCCGGCCACGCTGGTAGGTTTGGGCGACCTGACCAAACCGGGGCCGCTGTTCGCCATGCTGGGTTTCATTCTGATCGTGGTACTGGAAGCGCGCAGAGTCACCGGTGCTGTGCTTATCGGCGTATTGGCCGTGACCGTACTGGCTATCGCGCTGGGTTATTCGGCCTTCGGTGGGATCATGTCGATGCCGCCGTCTATCGCGCCAACCTTCATGCAGCTGGATATCAAAGGCGCGTTCAACGTGTCGCTGATTAGCGTTATCTTCGCGTTCCTGTTCGTGGATGTGTTCGATAACTCCGGTACGCTGATTGGCGTGACCAAACGCGCAGGGCTGGCGGACGAAGACGGCAACATTCCGAAAATGGGCCGCGCGCTGGTGGCTGACAGTGCCGCTGCGCTGTTTGGTTCTTTACTCGGGACGTCAACCACCACCAGTTATATCGAATCTGCTGCGGGCGTGAGCGCCGGTGGACGTACCGGGCTGACGGCGATTGTGGTTGCCATTCTGTTCCTGTTGAGTCTGTTCTTCGCACCGCTGGCGGGAAGCGTTCCGGCCTTCGCCACCGCTCCGGCGCTGCTGTTCATCGCGGTGCTGATGACATCAGGTCTGGCAGAGATTGACTGGAAAGACATCACCGTCGCCGCGCCGGTCACCGTGACGGCGCTCACCATGCCATTCACGTACTCCATTGCTAACGGCATCGCGTTCGGTTTTATTACCTGGACACTGTGCAAACTGCTGACCGGCCGCTGGCGTGAGCTGAATTCCGCGCTGATCGTGCTGTCGATTTTGTTTGTGATTAAGCTGGGCTGGCTGAGCGCGTAATTCGCATTCAGTGAGAAGAAGGGCGCGGGCAGTTTTGCCGCGCCTTTTTTGTTTATGGTGACCCGTCCTAAATAACGTTGACACATTTAACTCGCATACTGAGGAAAATGTGATGAACCAATATGTTAAACGCACACAACGCGATTACCCTC
>NZ_JBXAVQ010000017.1:0-91649 GCF_057290995.1 Rahnella sp. 1L-D-7-B-C2
AAAGTTCCATTTAAAAAGGGTCCATGTTGAGCATGAACCCTTTTTACACGAGCCACTGGATCGGTCAACTGATCCTTAAACGATCGGCATTAGCCCTCTGGCTGCCTCATAAAATACTCACTCACGCGTCAGGTTTAGTTCGCCTGGAACGACTTGGTGTCGTTCGCCAGACCATCGACCACGACTTTCAGATCGTTCGCGGTGACTTTCTGGGTGTCGTTGGACACTTGTTTACCGAAGCCCTTACGCACAACTTTGAAGACCGGTTTGCCGGTGCTGGCGTCGATCAGTTCGCCTTCGAAATACACTTCGGTATCACGGGTACGGTGGCCGGTAGCCGTTTCGGTACCTGCAATCACCAGGGCAACCGGGATCACCTCATAGAATTGCAGACCTTCTGCTGACGTATTTACGCCAGTGATCGCGCCTTTAAAGATAAGCGTGCGCGGGCCTGCGTGATCGGTCAGTTGCAGACGCTCGCCCATGGCCGGTTTCAGGCGGCTGTTGGCGTAATCCAGCACGCCCTGCAGCGTTTCTTTACTGATTTGCGCCGTAGGTTGTGGTTCCGGATAGAATTTGATCGGTTCAAACATCAGGTAAGAATAGTTTGATGTTTTAAAAGAAGGATCAATCCAGCGCAGCACAGGCGTGCCTGACGCAGTTTTGGTCTCTTTCAGGTTGGAATAATCGCCAAGGAAGCCGGAGTATTTATCAGCCTGGGTAACGTGGTTCGTACACCCCGCTAAAAGCAGGGCACCGGTGATCAGCGCGGCCTGCAGCAGTTTTATTTTTTTCATTCGTACCCTCAAAAAGTTTAAAGAAGACAACGTATGTATAGCACTGCTGGGAAATTTAACCTCTTAACAACAAAGAAAATTTGATGAAGAACAGAATATTGATATTTGTGAGATGAGTTGCTAATAACTCACCCTTGTTTTATTTAGCAGATGAATGAAAGAGATAATATTCACCTTTCGGACTATCCCCCGTGGCGACAACGGTCCAGCCCTTTGATAAATAGAATCCCACCGATTTTTTACTCTTTACTAAACATTTCAGCGAACCGGTACGTGTAAAAGTTTTTTCGGCGGCATGTAGCAATGCACTGCCAGCACCCGTTCCCTGAAACTTTGGATCGATAAACAGATTATGCAGGAAGTTTTCCTGAGTAAAAATCGAGGCAAACCCCAGCAAAAATCCGTCGCGCTCGGCAACCAGAATCGTCTCGCCAATCACCGCACGGTCGAAATCCTCCAGCTTATAGTCAGCATTTTCCAGCCAGGTCCAGGTGTCTTTGCGTGCGGCCAGATACAGCGTGCGTAAAAAAGGGCGATCGGCTTCTTCGTAAGGGCGAATGTGTAGTGGTGATACCAAAGAGTGAACCCCCTCAAAGATTGTGTGGATATTGTCGACTATAGTGCGCGTCTCACTTAATGATACTGCCAGCGACTATGTATGAGTTCAATTTGGTTTTGTTGCTGTTGCAGCAAATGTGCGTTTATTTAGTTATCGCTTACTTACTCAGTAAAACTCCGCTGTTTATTCCGCTGATGCACGTCACCGTTCGGTTGCCGCACAAACTGTTGTGCTATTTCATGTTCTCGATGTTCTGCATCATGGGCACCTATTTTGGCCTGCATATTCAGGACTCTATCGCCAATACCCGCGCTATCGGTGCGGTGCTCGGCGGTTTACTCGGTGGGCCGGTGGTCGGGGTGCTGGTCGGGCTGACCGGTGGGTTGCACCGGTATTCGCTGGGCGGAATGACGGCGCTGAGTTGCATGATTTCGACGGTGATGGAAGGGCTGCTCGGCGGTATGGTTCACCGGGTGCTGATGCGGCGGGGACGCATTGACCGGCTGTTTAATCCGCTGACGGTTGCAGGCGTCACGCTGTTTGCCGAAGTATTGCAGATGGCGATCATTTTGATGGTCGCACGTCCTTATGACGAAGCCCTTAGGCTGGTAAAAAGTATTGCCACGCCGATGATGGTGACCAACACCATTGGCGCGGCGATGTTCATGCGCATTCTGCTCGACCGGCGGGCGATGTTTGAGCGCTACACCACGGCGTTCAGCGCCCGGGCACTGAATATTGCGGCCTGTACCGAAGGGGTGCTGCGCCAGGGGTTTAATCAGGAAAACACCGCGCGGGTAGCGCAGATCATCTATCAGGAACTGGATATCGGCGCGGTGGCGATCACCGATCGCGAGAAGCTGCTGGCGTTTGTCGGGATCGGCGACGATCACCATCTGCCAGGCTCGCCGATTTTGTCCGAGCATTCTCACCGCGCTATCGAACATAACGAAGTGGTCTACGCCGATGGCAATGAGGTGCCGTATCGCTGCACGCAAAGCCCGTCGTGCAAGCTCGGGTCGACGCTGGTGATCCCGCTGCGCGGCGAGAATCAGGAAGTGATCGGCACGATCAAACTTTACGAAGCCCGCAACCGGCTGTTCAGTTCGATCAACCGGACGCTGGGCGAGGGGATCGCCAGTTTATTGTCGGCGCAGATCCTCGCCGGGCAGTATGAACGCCACAAGCAACTGCTGATCCAGTCGGAAATCAAACTGCTGCACGCGCAGGTGAATCCTCACTTTCTGTTTAATGCGCTGAATACTCTGGTGGCGGTGATCCGTCGCGACAGCCAGCAGGCGGGCGAACTGGTGCAGCATCTTTCGACTTTTTTTCGCAAAAATCTAAAACGCCCGCAGGAAGTGGTGACACTGGCCGACGAAATTGAACACGTGGAAGCCTATCTGCATATCGAACGCGCGCGGTTCAGCGACCGGCTGAGCGTCACGTTTGATTTTCCCGACGCGCTGCAACAGCTGTTTTTACCCGCTTTTACGCTGCAACCGCTGGTGGAAAACGCCATCAAGCACGGGACGTCGCAACTGCTGGGCGCGGGGCACATCCGTCTTTCCGCCATCGGGCAGGACGATTGTCTGATGCTGACCGTTGAAGATAACGCCGGGCTGTATGCGCCGTCGGCTTGCGGAAATGGTCTGGGCATGAGTCTGGTCGATCGCCGTCTGCGCGGGCGTTACGGCGATGAATTTGGTCTGCATGTGGAATGCGAACCGGAACAGTTTACCCGCGTCATTTTACGGTTGCCGTTAAGGAGTCAGCATGCTGAAAATATTGATTGTTGATGACGAGCCGCTTGCGCGTGAAAATCTGCGTTTTCTGCTGCAGGATGCGGCGGATATCAGCGTGATCGGCGAGTGTGAAAACGCGGTGCAAGCGCTGGGTGCTATCAACCGGCTGCAACCCGACGTGGTTTTTCTCGATATCCATATGCCACGCATCAGCGGGCTGGAGCTGGTCGGGATGATTGACGCTGAGCGTATGCCGCACATTGTTTTTCTCACCGCCTATGACGAATATGCCTTGCAGGCGTTCGAAGAGAACGTGTTTGATTATCTGCTAAAGCCGGTACAGGCATCGCGGCTGGACAAAACCCTCTGCCGTCTGCGCAAGCATCTGCCGGAACAAAATATTACTGCGCTGATGGCCGGCGAACCGGATCTGGCGCTGATCCCCTGCTGCGGCCAGAATCGCATTTATCTGCTTGCCTTCGATGAGGTGATTTTTGTCAGCTCGCGGGTCAGCGGAGTCTTCGTAAACCGCGCCGACGGCAGTGAATGTTTTACGGAACTGACGCTGCGCACCCTGGAAAATCGGACGCAGCTGCTGCGTTGCCACCGGCAGTTTTTAATCAACATAAGCCATCTGCGGGAAATCCGTTTTGACGACAGCGGGCTGGCGGAGCTGGTGATGAAAAACGAGGTGCGCGTACCGGTCAGCCGCCGTTATCTGAAATCCTTGAAATCTCAACTCGGGCTTTGAACCAGCCGTTCATCCCTGCGTTTTTGCCGCTTAAATCGCTATACCGCCGCTGACCTAAACAGCGGACGCGCTTTCTACAGAGCTTTGCTACGTTGCACCTGATTATTCCTTATCCGGAGAACAATAAGATGCAACACGCACTGACTTTTGTCATCGCGACTCTGTGTATCCTGACTATCTGCTACCGGTTTTACGGCGTGTTTTTTGTCCGTAAAGTGCTGAAAGCCGATGATGCTCAGGTCACGCCGTCGCATTTACTGGAAGACGGGAAAGACTATGTCCCGACGAAAAAATGGGTGAACTTTGGCAGCCACTTTGCGGCAATTGCGGCGGCGGGGCCTCTGGTCGGCCCTGTGCTGGCGGCGCAGTACGGTTATCTGCCCGGTATGTTATGGCTGCTGATCGGTTGCGTGGTCGGCGGCGCGGTACACGACACCGTGGTGTTGTTCGCCTCGATGAAACACCGGGGTAAATCCCTGTCGGAAGTGGCTAAGCGCGAACTCGGGCCGGTAGCCGGCTGGTGTACCGGGCTGGCGATGTTATTTATCATCACCATTACCATGGCTGGTTTGTCGATGGTGGTGGTACATGCCCTTGAGCGTAACCCGTGGGGCACGTTTGCCGTCTTTATGACTATCCCGGTGGCGATTTGCGTCGGCCTGTGGGAGCGTCTGACCGGTAGCATGAAAGCCGCTTCGTGGGTGGGTATTATTGCGATTATGGCCTGCGTGGTGATCGGGCCGTACATACAGGCCTCGGCGTTTGGCGAATGGCTCAGCCTGCGCGCCTCGACCGTCAGTCTGGTTTTACCTGTCTACGCCTTCTTCGCCACCGCTCTGCCGGTATGGATGTTACTGACGCCGCGCGGTTATCTCTCCAGCTTCATGAAAATCGGCGTGTTCGGTGCGCTGATCGTCGGCGTGGTGTTCATCAACCCGGAAATTCAGTTCCCGGCGATCACGCAGTTTATCCACGGTGGCGGCCCGGTGCTGGCCGGTCCGGTCTGGCCGTTTATCTCGATCACTATCGCCTGTGGCGCGATATCAGGTTTTCACGCATTTATCGGTTCCGGCACCACGCCTAAGCAGATAGACAAATGGAGTGATATTTTGCCGGTCGGTTTTGGGGCGATGTTAGCGGAATGTGTGGTCGGCGTGATGGCTCTGATTGCTGCCACCGCGTTGCATCCGGCGGATTATTTTGCCATTAACTCCGCGCCGGAAGTGTTTGCCGGTCTGGGCATGCAGGTGGTGAATCTGCCGGCGCTTAGCCAGGAAATCGGTCTAGATCTTAGCGGGCGCACCGGCGGTGCCGTGACGCTGGCGGTCGGCATGGCCGATATCTTTACGCGCATTCCGTGGTTCAGCCATTTGTCCTCTTACTTCTTCCAGTTCGTGGTGATGTTCGAGGCGGTATTCATCCTGACGGCGGTCGATTCGGGCACCCGCGTGGCACGCTATTTGTTGCAGGATTTCTTCGGTGACCTGTGGGCACCGCTGAAACGTACCGACTGGTGGCCGGGCGCGGTGGCGTGCAGCATCGTCGCCTGCCTGCTCTGGGGATATCTGCTGAACTCCGGCGATATCAATTCGGTCTGGGCGCTGTTTGGCGTCTCCAACCAGCTGATGGCTTCAATCGGTCTGATGATCGGCGCGACCATTATTCTGCGTCTGGCGGATAAGCGCCGCTACATGCTGACCTGCCTGATACCGCTGGCGTATCTGTACGTCACTGTGAACTACGCAGCGTACTGGATGGTGGCTCACGTCTATTTCAATCCACTGGCCAAAGGCTTCAATCTGTTCAACGGCACAATTTCCATCATTATGGTCGCGCTCGGCGCAGTAATTATGGTGGCATCAGTCCTGCGCTGGATAAAACTGTGGCAGGCGCGCAGTGAAGGCGGCGTACTGGAGGATGTGGCGGCGACGGTGTAAATCACGGTTATCTCATCAGCCCTGTCAATGGACGGGGCTTTTTGGTATCAAATGCTGATTGATCTTCCCGCCGTCCGCACCAATAATGCTCCCTTGACTCGGGGTGCCGCTCTTGCAAAAGAAAGGCTGAGATTTTACCCGTATTACCTGATCTGGATTATGCCAGCGTAGGGAAGTCAGGTATCTCTCCCGATGCCGCCTTCCTGAAAGCCGGTTGGGAGACTTATGAACGTCCGACCTTCCGTATTTCCCGGTGCGATTGCCGCCGGTTCTTTGCAACAACTCCGCCATTCATCACCGCTGGTCCACTGCCTGACCAACGACGTGGTGCAATCTTTTACTGCCAATGTTTTGCTAGCGCTGGGAGCGTCTCCGGCGATGGTGGTTGATCCTGCCGAAGCGGCGCAGTTTAGCGCCATTGCTGATGCCTTACTGGTCAACGTCGGTACGCTGACGCATTCTCACGCCGAGGCGATGCTGGCGGCTATTGAGGCGGCGAATCAGGCCGGAAAACCCTGGGTGCTGGATCCGGTGGCCGTGGGCGGCCTGCGCTGGCGAACTGAATTCTGTCTCGACATCATCAAACTCCAACCCGCCGCCATTCGCGGTAACGCCTCGGAAATTCGCGCGCTCAGCGGTCTGAGTGCGTCCGGTCGTGGTGTCGACAGCGGTGACAACTCTCTTTCTGCCTTGCCCGCCGCGCAGCAACTGGCGCGTGAAACCGGTGCGATTGTCGCGGTCACCGGTGAGACAGATTATGTGACCGACGGCGATCGCTGTTGGGCCGTCGCGGGCGGCCATCCGATGATGACCCGCGTGGTCGGCACCGGCTGTGCGCTGTCGGCGGTGGTGGCTGCTTTCATTACCTTACCGGGCGACCGGCTGGATAACGTCGCAGCAGCTTGTCGCGTCATGTCCTGTGCCGGAGAACGCGCCTGCGCAACGGTGAAAGGGCCGGGCAGCTTCACGCCAGAGTTACTCGATAATTTGTACCTGATTAACGGGGAATGGTTAAACGGTGAGGCGCAGCCATGAAACGGATTAATGCGCTGACCATTGCAGGCACCGATCCGAGCGGCGGTGCCGGGATCCAGGCCGATCTCAAAACGTTCTCGGCGCTCGGGGCCTACGGCACCAGCGTGATCACCGCGCTGGTGGCGCAAAACACCTGCGGCGTTCAGTCGGTTTATAATATCGAACCCGAATTTGTGGCGGCACAGCTGGATTCAGTGCTCAGCGACGTCCGCATCGACAGCGCGAAAATCGGTATGCTGGCAAACAGTCAGATTGTGGAAGCGGTCGCGGAACGGCTCCGGCACTATCAGCCGCCGTTTGTGGTGCTCGATACCGTTATGCTGGCGAAAAGTGGCGATCCGTTATTATTGCCGGAGGCGGTGGATGCAGTGCGCCGGTTGCTGATCCCGCAGGTCTCGATCATCACGCCAAACCTGCCTGAAGCCGCAGCGTTACTCGAATGTCCGATAGCGACCAGCGAAGCGGAAATGCGTGAGCAGGGTGAAACCTTGCTGGCGATGGGGTGTGGCGCGGTGTTGATGAAGGGCGGTCATCTGAGCGATGAAGAAAGTCCTGACTGGCTGTTTGTGGCCGGTTCCCGTGAGCGTTTTACCGCGCCGCGTGTCAATACCCGCCATACCCACGGCACCGGCTGTACATTGTCTGCGGCGTTGGCAGCACTGCGCCCGCGTCACAACAACTGGGCGGATACGGTGCGCGAAGCCAAAGCGTATTTGCAACAGGCGCTGATGCAGGCCGACTCTCTTGAAGTCGGGCACGGCATCGGCCCGGTGCATCATTTTCACCGGTGGTGGTAGGGCGGTTTGAAATCCATCAGGCGCGGCGTTGAGCTTCTCCCAGCGCCTGCTCAGCCTGAGGAAACATCGCCAGCGCCCGTTGTAAGTGCAGGGCGTCGAACGGATTCAGCGGATAGAATTTTTCGTCTTTGCGCGGGCGCAGCATCACGCGGATTTTATTGGCTGACATCCTTTCATAAAGATAGCTGGCGATGTCCTGATTCTCTTCATCCTTCCAGGACAGCACCAGTGCAGCATGCTCACCGCTGCGACGGCCAATAAACTGCTCGTTCAGCCACAGACCTTCCAGATCGCCATCATGTTGCAATTTTTTGCCGCTAAACCACGGCGAATCTGCCAGCATCCACAGCGCCTGCGGTGTGATTTCTTCATGCAGCTGTCGCCACATAGGACGGTTATTGTCCATCTGCCAGCAGGCCATCCCAAGATAATCATTCAGCTCGCGCCAGTCATTTTCCAGCCGCTCTTTCAGCTCGGGGTCCTGCACGTGCATAAACTGCTGCAGACCGCTGGCCTGTTCGCCCAGCTTGTTATAGGCGACCACCGTCATGGTACGAGGCGTGCGGCGAAAAGTGACCCAAAGCAGGATTTTTGGGATACGAAAAGTAATGGCCTGAATGGTCAGCTTGTAACGATTACCGCGAGACATTACCAGGCCGTTCGCGGTACCGCGTTTGTCCTGATAATTGCGCACCAGCACCACGCTGTTCTGACCCATCCATCCGGTAAGGTAATGTTCTTTCTCGCTTTCCGCCACGTCGAGATCGCGGGCAATCTGGCTGATTTTTTCTTCATCCAGCTGGGCGAGGGACAGTGACTCTTCAGCACTGTAAAAGCTTTTCTTCAGGGGGGCAGTAGCAGGCATAAAAATTTCCACGGTATCGATGTGGTTTACAGCTTACCTCAAGTTGTCATACAAATTTTGGGGTTAACCCGCAAAATTAACCTAAAACGGTCTGACAGCAGATTTATTGGGAATAATGCCTTTTACTCCGCATCAAACCAGTCGCTGTTTTGCTCGGCTATCGGGGTAATGGTAGATATCATTTCCTGCAAATGAATGCGGATGGCATTTTCAGCGGCGTCCGGATCATGCGCTTTAAGAGCGTCGAAAATGGCGTAGTGCTGCGCGATAAGATTTTCCGGCGGGGAGACTTTGCTCAGTGTCAGGAAACGTACGCGATCCATCGTCGCTTTGATATGTTCGACGGTTTCCCAGGCCAGGCGGCAATCGATAATTTGCGCGATCGTGCGGTGAAAATCATCGTCGAGCAACAAAAATTCCTGTGTTTGCTGGCTTTTTGCCGCAAGCCGCTGACGCTCAAGATTGTGTTCCAGCAGCGCCAGATCTTTATCCGTGGCAACCATAGCAGCACGACGAACGACGGCGGTTTCTACGGCTTCACGAATGAAACGGCCATCGGCGACGCGCTTGGATGAAATCTTCATCACATATGTACCGCGCTGCGGTAAGACCTGAACCAGCCCGGCTTCGGCCAGTTTGATAAAGGCTTCGCGAACCGGCTGGCGCGATACGTTAAAGCGTGTGGAAATTTCTTTCTCCGACAGGAACGCTCCCGGCGCAATGGCACAGGTGACGATGTCCTGACGCAAGGTGCGGTAAATCT
This sequence comes from Rahnella sp. 1L-D-7-B-C2, assembly GCF_057290995.1. Lineage (NCBI taxonomy): Bacteria > Pseudomonadati > Pseudomonadota > Gammaproteobacteria > Enterobacterales > Yersiniaceae > Rahnella > Rahnella sp. 1L-D-7-B-C2. The sequence goes on from NZ_JBXAVQ010000017.1 coordinate 9,250, forward strand.
GCTGATTCACCGGCACATTACTGAGAAATTCAAAGGCGTCTGTCATGGGCAAAAGTTGTCTTCAAAGTCGGGAGTTCACAATACTACCATGAGTTTTCTCAGGGTTTTGAGATTGTTAGCGCAAGGTTGTGACAGAAATTTGGGATATATCATAGAAACTAATCCGAATTGATATGCTCACGGCAGTAAAGTTTTTTATAGGCTGCCGGGGTAATGCCCAGCAGTTTGCGAAACACCCGACGAAAATACGCTGCGTCGTTAAAACCGGTCAGCCGCGCGACATCAGCGACGTTCCCGGTATTGGCCAGCAGCAGTTTCTCGGCGGCGGCGACGCGGTGTTTATGCAGCGCATCTGTCAGGGTCATCTGGAACGTCAGACGAAACACGCGTCCGAGATAATCGGCATTACAATGCAGCCTTTCCGCCAGCTCAGAAGCCCCCAGCGGCAGATGAAACTGGGTAGTGATGAGTTGCCGCGCCTTGTAGGCCAGCGCGACGCCGGGCCCGCCGGGTTCCACATTTTCCGGCCAGGCGCGCGCAACTTCCTGCAACAGCAAAATCAGATACAACTCCAGCGAATTGCCACCTCTTTCCTGCTCATATAAAAATAGTCTGAATAGCGTTAAGAGTGTTTCACGATCCCTGACTTTACAATGCTGTGGAATATTCAGCTGTAAAGAGGGATTATTTTGCCGAGAATCTATTAACGTGCGATTGCTCTCAATATCGAAGTGTAACCAGTAAAATTTTAATTCAGGATCAAACGTCGTTAACCCTTTATGTTCCCTGCCGGGAAATAACAGTAAACTTTCCCCTTCACGCAGATCAAAACGCGTATTCTTTTCCTGCAATGACAGGCTGCCGCGTACGACATACATCAATTCATACGAGTTAAGTCTGCGTGTCGGATGTGTGCCAATTCCTCGCGAGATAAAGAGTCCGCCGTTCTGCACATTAACCGGATAATTCACAGGAAAAGAGAGTACATCAGTCATTTAGCCGTCTTGCCAGCAGCGAATAAAGCGTGACAATAGCACAGCGCGCAGCGGGTACCAGTCCTGCCGGAAGACGTTTTGATCTGCCTCACATATTCTATGCATGAGTCGGAATTGTCCCGTTTAACTACTTTATCCTCCTCTTGTTGGCATCTTTTTCCCGTGCCAGATTAAATACGCACCCTATAAAAAAGGCTGATATTACACCCGGCCTGATATCCCTGCATTCCTGACGGCTTATTGATACCCATATAAAAGCGAGGAAATATAATGCCAACAGATTCTATTAATACCGGTTCAATACCGGGAGAGAAAGCAGAGAAAATAATTTCTGCGAACGCCAAACTTTCTGTCAGTGAGAAAATAGGTTATGGATTAGGGGATGCCGGTGGCACGATCATTACCTGCCTGATCACCAGTTTCCTGACCTTCTTCTATACCGATGTATTCGGCCTGACGCCGGCGATTGTCGGTACATTATTTATTTCCCTGCGCGTTATCGATGCGATTTCCGATCCGCTGATGGGTATCCTGGCCGACCGTACGCAAAGCCGTTGGGGCCGTTTTCGCCCGTGGCAACTGTGGATCGCGCTGCCGATTGGCGTGGTTGGTTTTCTGACGTTTACCGTGCCAGGTTTAAGCGGTGATGCCAAAATTGCCTATGCCTTCTTTACGTATTTTTTGCTCTCGGTGTCTTACACCGCGATCAATGTGCCGTATTGCGCGCTGATAAACACCATGACCACCGATCATCGTGAGGTCATTTCCTGCCAGTCATGGCGCTTTGTTCTATGCGGCGTGGCGGGCTTTATGGTATCCGTCGGGCTGCCGTGGCTGGTGCAGATTTTCGGCAAAGGCGATGCGGTGCTCGGCTATCAGCAAGGCGTCGGCTTGCTGTGTGCCATCGCCGTAGTGATGTTCCTCTGGTGCTTCTTTACCGTACGCGAACGTCTGCCGCTGGCGTTGCTCGGCCAGTTCAGCATTCGTGAACATATACGCGGAATGCTGAAAAACGATCAGCTGCTGCTGGTATTGCTGATGTCCTTTCTGCTGATCAATGTGTTCAATCTGCGCGGCGGCGGCTATATGTATTTCATCACTTACGTGCTCAAAGGCGGAGCCGGATACGCCTCCATGTTCTTCGGCATGGTGACGCTGGCGTCGATTCTGGGGGCGGTCATCGTCAATCAGCTGACCAAATTTATCGACAGCGTCCGTCTCTATTTGCTCACCAATCTGGTGCTGGCGGTATTTTCTCTGCTGCTGTGGTTTGTGCCGGTGGGAGAGCAATTCCAGACGCTGTGGCTGTGTGTCATCTTTGTGCATTGCGTGATCCTCGGATTTACGCTGCCGTTGCACTTTTCCATCATGGCGTTCGCAGACGACTACGGGCACTGGAAAAATGGTATCCGTTCCTCGGGCATGAACTTCGCCTTCAATCTGTTCTTCATCAAGCTGGCCTGGGCGTCAAGTGCAGGGATCATCAGCCTGGTATTCATTTGGGTTTCTTATCAGGCGGGTGCTGAACACCAGACCCCGGCGTCGCTCGGCGGCATCACGTTGCTTGAAACACTGCTGCCTGCGGCAATGCATCTCCTGCTGGCGGGAACGCTGATGTTCTGCAAGCTCGATAACACACTGCTAACGCGGATGTCGCACGATCTGGCGGCAAAAATTTAACGACGGTCATTATTTAAGGAGGTTGTATGTCATTTTCTCCGGTTGAATCTTTAGAAGTCCCTTTGCAAAAAGTGAATATTTCCGATGCGTTCTGGCTGGAATATCAGCGTCTGGTGAGGGATGTGGTGGTGCCTTATCAATGGAAAGCACTGAACGACGACGTGGCAGACGCCGAGCCGAGCCATGCGATTGAGAATTTCAGAATTGCTGCCGGGCAGAGCGAGGGGGAGTTCTATGGCATGGTATTTCAGGACAGCGATGTCGCTAAATGGCTGGAGGCGGTCGGGTATTTGCTGGCTAAAACGCCGGATGCTGAACTGGAAAAAACGGCTGATGCGGTCATTGAGCTGGTCGGCGCGGTGCAGCAACCTGATGGTTATCTCAATACCTATTTCACTGTCAAAGAACCGCAGCAACGTTGGACGAATCTGGCAGAGTGCCACGAGCTTTACTGCGCCGGACATTTGATCGAAGCCGGCGTGGCTTACGCTCAGGCCACCGGAAAAGCCCGTTTGCTGGAGATCGTTTGCAAGCTGGCGGACCATATCGCGCAGGTATTTGGCCCAGGCCAACAGCAGTTGCACGGTTATCCCGGTCATCCGCAAATCGAACTGGCGCTGATGCGTTTATATGAAGCGACCGGCGAAGCCCGTTATCTGGAACTGACGCGTTACTTCGTCGAACAGCGTGGTGCAGAGCCGCATTTCTACGATAGTGAATATGAAAAACGCGGTAAAACGTCACACTGGAATACATACGGTCCGGCGTGGATGGTGAAAGACAAAGCCTACAGCCAGGCGCATTTGCCGATAGCGTTGCAGACCACGGCTATCGGCCACGCGGTGCGATTTGTGTATCTGTACGCCGGCGTCGCGCATCTGGCAAGGCTGAGTCAGGATCAGGAAAAACGTGAAGTCTGCCAGCGGCTGTGGGAAAACATGACTCAGCGGCAGATGTACATTACCGGTTCGATTGGCTCGCAAAGCAGTGGCGAAGCGTTTTCATCAGATTACGATTTACCCAATGACACCGCTTATACCGAAACCTGTGCCTCAATTGGCCTGATGATGTTTGCCAACCGCATGTTGCAACTCGAGGCCGACAGCCGTTACAGCGACGTCATGGAGCGCGCGCTTTACAACACCGTCCTGGCCGGTATGGCGCTCGACGGAAAACATTTCTTCTACGTTAATCCGCTGGAAGTGCATCCGAAAAGTATCCCGTTCAACCATATTTACGATCACGTTAAAACGGTGCGTCAGCGCTGGTTTGGTTGTGCCTGTTGTCCGCCGAATATCGCACGTCTGCTGGCGTCACTCGGCCATTATATTTACACCCAACGGCCTGACGGCGTGGACATCAATCTTTATATCGGCAGCGATGTGGAAGCGACGGTAGGGGGCAAACCGCTGCGTCTCAAACAGTCCGGCGGCTATCCGTGGACCGAACAGGTGCTGATTGACGTCAGCACCGATGAGAAGCTTGAGGCCACGCTGGCGCTGCGTTTACCAGACTGGTGTGCCAGCCCGCAGGTGATGCTGAACGGCAAGCCGCTGGAGCTGGCCGGTCTGACCCGGCGCGGATATTTGCGTCTTACGCAGCAATGGCAGCAGGGCGATCGCATTGAAATGACATTACCGATGCCGGTGATGCGTGTGAAGGGGAATGCGTTGCTGCGCCATGTTGCCGGAAAAGTGGCAATCCAGCGCGGTCCGCTGGTTTATTGCCTCGAACAGGCGGATAACGGCAGCGAACTGCACAACGTCCGGTTGCCATACGATGCGCAGTTCCGGTTGATCGCCGGAAGCGGACTTTTCGCCGGTAAAACGCTGCTGCAAACGCAGGGACAACGGCGTGTATCGGCTCAGGCCGGTGAGCAGCCGCTCTACCGCTTCAATCCATCAGTTGAAGAGACCGTCGCGCAAACCATGACCTTTGTGCCGTACTTTACCTGGGCAAACCGTGGGGAAGGGGAGATGCGGGTATGGATTGATGAAGCATAGAAATAATATCCGTTCGTGATAAAAGAAAACCCGGCGCAGTTGGCCGGGTTTTTCATATTAATATTTGGATTTTAGCTATGAGAGAGTTTTGGTTCGACTGATTGCTTTGGGGGTTTAATCACAAAGAACACCAGAATGGCACCCAGCGCGGCGACGCCGCCTGCGAGCATAAAGGCGCTGTCGAAACGGCCTGTATTCTGCACGATGAAGCCAGTGACGATCGGCCCGATGATCCCGGACACGCTGCCGACCAGATGAATAAATCCGCTGGTGCCGCCGACGCGGGATTTATGCACCACATCTTGAATAATCGCCCAGTAAATTGCACCGGTGGTATACAGGAAGAAAATAGAAACTGACATTAGCACTACAGCGGGCACTACGCTGGTGACGATACCGGCGAGCGCCACGCAAACGGCTGCCGCTAACAGGCTGACAACCAGTATAATTTTACGCGAAAGCAGTAAACGGCCGGTGATATTGAAAATTTTATCCGAAATATAACCACCTAATGCCAGACCAACGAAGCCGACAATCCACGGAATGACGGTGGTTAAACTCATTTCTTTAATATTTAATCCGTGCGCCTGCACTAAATATGCCGGGAACCAGCTCAGGAAGAAGAATAAAATATAGTTATAGCTGAAGAACGCAAAGGCGGTGACCAGAATGATCGGCTGTTTTAAATAATAACCCAGACCGTGTGCTGCCTGTGCCAGATCTTCCTCTGCACTTAAATGCTCATTTTTCATGGCATCGACCAGACGCATTTCCTCTGGGGAGACGCGTTTACTTTTCAGCGGATTATCTGCCACCGTAAAGAACCAAATAGCCATCCACACAATGCCGATAGACGCGATGACCATGAATGCCGGACGCCAGCCGAAGGAGATCGCCAGATACCCGACGATCGGCCCTGCTACCGCGCCGCCGAGCGGTGAACCGGCGCTGAGTAACCCCATCGCGGTGGCCGCCTGTTTCTTCGGGAACCAGCCGTTAATCATCTTATTTGCCGACGCGCATATGGGTCCTTCGGCCATGCCGAATAATACCCGCAAAATAAGCATGGAATAAAAACCGGTGGCGATGGCGGTCATTCCACAAAATACGGACCACAGCCCGACAGCTAAACCCATAACAATCGTCGGGCCGAATTTATCCACCGCTAAACCGCCGAGGAAGTTAAATATCGCATAACCAAAGAAGAAACTACCAAATATCAGGCCGAACTGTTCGGGATTAATGGTCAGTTCTTTTTCTATCATCGGGACAGTAATCGACAGCGCGACGCGGTCGAGGTAATTGATCATGTACACCATAAACAGCAGGAATACGATAATCCAGCGCAGATTCTTGAACATAGGTAAGTGCTCCACTTGGTGTCGTTTTAATAGTGTTGCGTTATTTGTAGGTTGAATCTCAGGTACTCAGTGGCAGGAAGGATGGCGGGCATCCTTCCTGAATTTCCAAATCTTATAAATTTTCGATCACATCAGAACGTCAGTAACACTTTGCAGCAGGCACGCTGATCCTTTTCAAACAGCGTCAAAGCGGCTTCCACTTCGCTGGCGGGCATCCAGTGCGTCACCAGTTTTTCCGGTGCAATTCTTCCTTGTTCCATCCATTCAATCACCTGAGGGAAGCGGTGGCTGTTCAGACGCGATGAGAACAACGAGATTTCTTTGCTGGTAATACTTTGCTGCGTGAATGCGCTCGGTTCGCCGGAGAAGCCCATCATCCCGATACGCGCTGCCGGTGATGCCAGCAAAATCGCCTCCTGCAAAATCGCCGGATGGCAGGCTGCATCGACAATCAGCGTCGGTCGCACACCTTCTGCGGCAAGCACATCAGCCACGCTGCGTTCGGTATTATTGATAGTCCAGTCGGCACCGCTTTCCTGTGCCATCTGTAACCGTTCTTCGATGCGGTCGGTGACAATCACTTTTTGCACACCGTACACGCCTTTCAGTACCTGAATCACCGTCAGCCCCATCGGGCCAGCGCCGTACACCAGCGCGGTATCCTGCGGTGTTGGTTTTAAAAATGCCGTGATATTGGCCGCAATGGTAAAGGGTTCGACCATGCTGGCGAGTTTGTCAGGGATCGCCGCGGGCACGACATACGCATTTTTAGCCGGTGCGCAGGCGTAATCACTAAAGCCGCCGTCGCGATGCACACCGATCACCTGCAATTCGGTACAAACGTTGGGGCGCCCGATGGAGCAGGGATAACAATGTCCGCAGCTGACCACCGGATCGATAACGACGCGCTCGCCAATGCGCGATGCGTCAACGCCTTCTCCGACGCTGTCGATATGGCCGAAAAACTCATGGCCTATTACACGCGGATATTTCGCGAACGGATTGTGACCGTGATAAATGTGCACATCCGAGCCGCAGATCCCTGCGTGACTGACCCGAACTCGTACCTCACCGGCGGCAGGTACCGGCAAGGCACGTTGCTCGATCACCAGTTTTCCCGGTTCTTGTATAACGACGCTGTTCATTTTTCGCTCCCTTACCAGTTCCACAGAGTACCGTCTTCCAGACGGGCCACCGGCAAATACGCCGGTTCATACGGATATTTCGCTGCCAGTTTTTCGTCGAACTCAATGCCCAGCCCCGGTTTGTCGCCCGGATGCATATAGCCGTTATCAAACGTCCAGTTATGCGGGAACACTTCCAGCATCTGCTCGGAATACCCCATGTATTCCTGCACGCCAAAGTTTGGCACCCACAGATCGAAATGCAGCGCAGCGGCCATGCACACCGGCGAGAGATCTGACGGGCCGTGCGAACCGGTGCGAACCTGATACAGAGAGGCAAAATCGGCGATCCGGCGCATACCGGTAATGCCGCCCGCGTGGGTGATGGTGGTACGGATATAGTCGATAAGCTGTTCTTCGATAAGCTGTTTACAATCCCAGATGCTGTTGAAGACTTCACCGACCGCAATCGGCGTCACGGTGTGCTGGCGGATTAAACGGAAGCATTCCTGGTTCTCCGCCGGGGTCGGATCCTCCATCCAGAACAGACGATAGTCTTCGATGCTCTTACCAAAGCGTGCGGCTTCGATAGGCGTCAGGCGGTGATGCATATCGTGAAGAAGATGTTCCTCAAAACCGAATTTGTTACGTACGGCTTCAAACAGTTTAGGCGTGAAATCGAGGTATTTTTCGGTCGACCACAGTTGCTCTTCCGGCCAGTTACCTTTGGTCGCAGGTTCGTAGGCCAATCCCTTGCCTTTCGACATCCCGTAAGTCGTTTTCATGCCTGGCACGCCGCACTGTGCGCGGATCGCTTTGAAGCCGAGCTCTTTGTGTTTGGTGTAATCATCCAGTACTTCATCCACTGAATGGCCGGTAGTGTGGCAGTAAACCATCACGCCGGTACGAGATGCGCCGCCGAGCAGCTGATACAGCGGCATATTGGCAGCTTTGGCTTTGATGTCCCACAGCGCCGTGTCCACCGCCGAAATCGCCGACATAGTGACCGGCCCGCGACGCCAGTAAGCCCCTTTGTAGAAGAACTGCCAGATGTCTTCGATCTGGTGTGCATCACGCCCGATAAGCTGCGGGCAAACATGGTCTTTCAGATATGACGCCACCGGCAGCTCGCGGCCATTGAGCGTGGCATCACCAATGCCAGTAAGGCCGCTGTCGGTGGTGATTTTCAACGTAACAAAGTTGCGCCCCGGGCAAGTAACAAAGACTTCAGCATTCACGATTTTCATCGGTTACGACCTTCTGCAGTAAAGTTGGATGCATTTCCTTTGGCTATAAATACGCCACATGACAACTACCATACAAGTATGTTTATTAGTTTTTGCCGGAGGGGATCACACTTTGTTGCGCGAAAGTTATCTGAAGGGAAGTGAATAAAGGCGATGGGGAAACAAAGGCCATGCGGTCAGAGGAGCGAGGTATGAACCTCAGCATCTCTCACAAAAAAAGCCTCCGGTTTGGAGGCTGAGTGCAGATCAGTCACGTTTTTGGTGTTTTTCGATAAGCCTGAAGCAAATCTCAAGCGTTTTTAGTTTCTCTTCACGGTTTCGGTCAAAGTCCTTTTGTGTCGGGCGTCTTGTGGTATTTCGTTGTAATAACATAGTGGCCTCTTCCATTTGTGTGAGTCGACTTAATCAGCTCGCTTTTTGAACTAAGCAAAAGTCGATCATACGCTTTTTGATGTGATGTAGTGAAGGCGTTGAAATAAATTATTTCAGGTTTTCTATCCCTGATGAATTTCTCAATTGCATCCGTTAACCCACTAAAAAATCTTAAATAGTTCACACGCGACAAAATTTTTTGAGGAAACAACTTATCGAAAACCGTCCTGCCATTACGCTCATCAGACGGTATTTCATCCCATGCGGTATCATAAAAAGTGATGATATGCCCATGAACATCTTCACAAGACTGTTTGATGATTTTTGCCATTATCTGAAAACTATCTTCAGCAGCACTTGAAAAATGCAGGAACAGGATTCGAAAAATTTTTATCTCTTCAAGTGGCAGTGTGAAGCGGACATCGTAAAAACTAATATCAGAAAGATGGCAAATGTTAATAACCTGATGATATTCCATAAGATGGCAGCTTGCTTTCAATAGGTGTTGTTTTTATATCACCACCTTTTAACCTCTGAAATTGCCAATTTCTTACTCAGGATGACGCCTTCCAAAATAGTTTTTTATTGCATTACATGACGCCAGTCTCGGGAACACACCTCTCAAAATGACAAAGCCCGCAAAGTTTGCGGGCTGTTTCAACTGGCAAGGAGTTTACCCCAGTAGTTCACAATGCGGCGGTAGGCGGCACTGAATGATATCGGCCTGAACTTCAATGCGAAAGTGCTTACCGGTCAGCGGTTCGCCATCGAGGTTGAAGGTCATGTCATGCGGCGCGGTGATCTCCAGCCAGGGGAGATGGGCGGAGACGATATTTTTGTTTTCTTCGTTATTGAGCAGGCTGCGCAGGAACGAAGGCAGCAGCTCTTCGGAGGTCAGCAGACGTAGCTGCAACAGCCCGTCGTTGATCAGCGCTTCCGGGCAGATTTGTTGGCCGCCACCGGCCTGACGACCGTTACCGATGCCAATAACCAACGCGTCGCCTTCCCAGCTGAAATCCGGACCTTTGATTTCACAGCGGTCAGCCTTCAGCGTATCAAGACGTAGCAGTCCGTGGATAAAATAGGAGACGCCACCGAGTGCCGCTTTCAGCTTTTCCGGCGTTTCGGTGGTGATACGCGTACCAAATCCACCGGTCGCCATATTGATGAAATAGTGCTTATCATTCACCCGGGCAAGATCGATGGCTTCTGCCCGGCCTTTTATCGCCAGCAGCAACGCCTGTTCAGGGGCCAGCGGAATATTACAGGCGGTCGCAAAATCATTCGCCGTCCCCAGCGGGACAATACCCAGAGCCGGGCGCGGTTCTTCAAGCTGTGCCAATGCTCCGGCGATTTCATTGATGGTGCCATCGCCGCCTCCGGCTATGACGGTGTCACAACCGCGCTCTACCGCCTCGGCGACGTAGCGTGCAGCATCGCCATATTCCCAGGTGACGCGGACTGTCAGTTCCACACCTTCTTTTCGCAGCGCACCGACCGCCACGCGAAGTTCCTCATTGCCTGCGCCTTTTCCATTCAAAATCAGCAGTGCTGTGGTCATGTATGCTCCTTTTCTCTAAACATCATTACCATAAATGATTAAACGGATGCTTGGCTATCAGATAAATGATCGAAAATCCTCCATGAATAGAAGAGTGCCTGTTAAATATATTACAGGGATATTATTTTCCAGAAATGTATTATTTTGATTTATATGTTGGAAGAGAAGAATAACTTTTTCAGCCAAAGAGGCATGTTGAAAGGATTGAATTCAAAAAGAAAAGCCAGCTCAAGGGAGATTGAGCCGGCCAAGGAGGTGGTTCCTAGTGTAGTCCTGTGCTTTATTTTGCATTCTAAGTAAATTGCGAATGCATATTATCCAGCCACGCAAGAAATAGATGTGATCAGTTTCTTGTTTTCAACAAAAGCCTTATTTCGCGTGCGGATTGCGTGTGTCAGTTTCTTGCAGATTGCGCAACAGAATGGCGAACTCGAGGCTGATGTCGTCAGGCAACGCGGCGTAAACAATGTGTCCGTTACCCGGTGCGACGTCCGTTGGCTGGCCTTTCTTGTTACGCAGCGCTTCTAGGGTGAACTGAATATTACCCTGTGGTGTCATCATTTCCACGCTATCACCGACGCTGAATTTATTTTTGACGTCGATCTCTGCCCAGCCATCCACGCGGTTACCGGTAAATTCCCCGACGAACTGCTGACGGTCGCTGACTGAGAAACCGTACTCATATGTCTGCTGAGCATCGTGCGTATGGCGGCGCAGAAAACCTTCGGTATAACCGCGATGCGCCAGGCCTTCCAGCGTGGTCAGTAGTGTTGGATCGAAAGGTTTACCGGCCACGGCGTCGTCGATAGCGCGGCGATACACCTGCGCGGTGCGGGCGCAGTAGTAGAAGGATTTGGTACGGCCTTCGATTTTCAGCGAATGGACGCCCATTTTGGTCAGGCTCTCGACGTGCTGGATAGCGCGCAAATCTTTGGAATTCATGATGTAGGTGCCATGTTCATCTTCGAACGCACTCATGTATTCGCCCGGACGCAGCGCTTCTTCCAGCATGAACACTTTGTCCGTCGGCTGACCGATGCCCAGAGTGGGTTCCACAGCTTCCACCTGTTGCACCGGGATCGGCTCGTGCTGATGCACAATACTGCCGATATCGTTCTCTTTACCTTCCTGAACTTTGTATTCCCAGCGGCAGGCATTAGTGCAGGTGCCCTGATTCGGATCCCGTTTATTGATGTAACCGGAAAGCAGGCAGCGGCCGGAATAGGCCATGCACAGCGCGCCGTGAACGAAGATTTCCAGCTCCATATCCGGCACCTGTGAGCGGATTTCGGCGATTTCTTCGAGTGACAGTTCACGCGATAAAATCACGCGAGTCAGCCCCATTTGTTTCCAGAATTTCACTGTAGCCCAGTTCACCGCGTTGGCCTGTACCGACAGATGAATATCCATCTGCGGGAACGCTTCGCGCACCATCATAATAAGACCCGGATCGGACATGATCAGTGCGTCCGGCCCCATGTCGATAACCGGTTGCAGGTCGCGCAGGAAGGTTTTCAGCTTGGCGTTGTGCGGCGCGATATTGACAACCACGTAGAATTTTTTACCCAGAGCATGAGCCTCGTTGATGCCGATTTCCAGATTCTGGTGGTTAAATTCGTTGTTACGCACGCGCAGGCTGTAGCGGGGTTGTCCGGCGTACACGGCGTCTGCGCCGTAGGCGAAAGCATAGCGCATGTTTTTCAGGGAACCGGCTGGGGAGAGCAGTTCAGGAACAAAAGCGTCGGGGGTCAACATAGTCAATCTCAGTCTGATCACAAGTCAGGGCCGTCCCGGATGCGGGGCGACGAAAGGCCAGAATTGTAACGTCTGAGTTGATCAAAAGCAGCCGGTTAGTGTGGGTATTTGGGGTTTTACGGGGTCAGATCAATTTTTGGCTTCTGAGGGTGCCGCAGGAAATGCGACAACCTCAGTAAAAGGCATCAGGCGGGTTGTTGGGTTGAATCGCGGATGTCGGCTGTCGCCCCGTTTTTCACCACTGACTGTACGCCTTTTCTGGCCGCGCTTTCAGTGGTGTACATTTCACTGACGCCAATCACCTGATGATTTTTGGCTTTCAGCACAAAATAAAATTGCCCGTCTTTTGACGGTTTTATCTCGTATTGTTCTTCATGTGGCGCGTTGTTTTGCACAGACGTAATGCCATTTTCTGCCGAGGCTTTACTGGCATACATTTCACTGGTGAGAATAATCTCTCCGTTCCCGGCCTTCAGGTTAAAGTGAAACTGTCCATTCTTCGCTTTTTTCAGATCATAGTGACCAGTCGCCATAAAGGTTATCTCCAGCAAGGGGGTTATTTTCCACAGCTAAGTGTAGTTAAAGGAGAATCTTTCGCGGCGATAAGAGGAAGTTAAGGCATGAAATGTGAACTGGCCGACAGACTTTCAGCAACTTTACAAAACTGAACTGTCGGCCTGGAAAGAACGGCTTTGCGCGTCAGGCGAGGTGGCAGGGCTCCGCCTCCCACCGATAACCGACGCCGTAGACCGCGCGGATAAAGGCTTTCTCGCCGTCCAGCGACTCCAGCTTGCGGCGCAGATTTTTGATATGGCTGTCGATGGTGCGGTCAGTGACTACGCGGTAATCATCGTAGAGATTATTGAGCAGCACTTCACGGGTAAACACATAGCCAGGTTTTACCGACAGGGTTTTCAGCAGGCGGAATTCTGCTGGCGTCAGCTCCAGTTCATGCCCCTGAAAAGATGCCTGAAAGCGCGCTTCATCGATATGCAGGCCGTGGCTTTTGGTGATGTTTTCGTCCGGACGCACGCAGCGGCGCAAGATAACTTTGACGCGTGCCACGACTTCACGCGGGCTGTACGGTTTGCAAATGTAATCATCCGCCCCGATTTCGAGCCCCAGCAGGCGATCAATTTCTTCGGTTTTCGCCGTAACCATCATGATCGGCACGTCGGAAAACTGGCGGATGTCACGACAGATCGACAGTCCGCTGCTGCCCGGCAGCATCAGATCCAGCAAGATCATCGCCGGCGGGCTGGTTTTGACCTGAGTTATCACGTCGTGGCCGTCAGGCAGCCACTGGGTGACATAACCCGCCGCGTCGAGATAATCGATCAGCAACTGAGCCAGTTTCGGCTCATCTTCCACAATCAAGATTTTTAACGGCGCGCGGCCGGATGCTACTAAATCGTTCATCAGTTTCTCGGTCCATGTGGAACAGAAAGCGGCAGGACGACCGTGATACGCACGCCGCCTGCGGGAGAGTGGCTGGCGCTTATCTGCCCGCCATGTGCTTCGACGATATTCTGACAAATCGCCAGACCTAAACCGGAGCCGCCACTGGCGCGGTTGCGCGAGCCTTCGGTGCGATAAAAACGTTCGAAAATGCGGATCAGTTGTTCATCGCTGATACCTGGTGCAGTGTCCTGGAAAGTCAGAATCAGCGATTTATCACGAATTTCGCCCAGAATTTCCAGCCCGCCGTTGGGATCAGTATAGCGCAGGCTGTTTTCCATCAGATTATTGAAAAGCTGCGAAAGGCGTTGCGGATCACCGAACACCTCCGCGCTTTCCGGCAGTTTGCTGATCAGCGTTAACTGCTTGCTGTGAAAACGATCCCGCGAACCGGCTTTCGCCAGCTGCACCAGATGCACGACGTCGGTATCGACTTTGCGGTACGCCAGCGCTCCGGCATCAGAAAGGGAAAGCTGGTGTAAATCATCCACCAGCTTGGTGAGAATCGATACTTCCGACTGCAATGATTCCAGCGAGCCGAGCGTCATTTTTCGCACGCCGTCCTGCATCGCTTCCAGTTCACCACGCAGCACTGCCAGCGGGGTGCGCAGCTCATGGGAGATGTCGGCCATAAACGCCCGACGCATCTGTTCGTTCTTTTCCAGCGTCATTGCCAGCTGGTTGAAATCCTGCGCCAGTTTTCCCAGCTCATCTTCACTGTCGACCTCCACACGGGTGCTGAAATCCCCGGCGGCCAGCTGATGGGTGCCGTTGACCAGCCGTTTAACCGGCGCGAGCATACCGCGCGATAACAGCCAGGTGACGGCGGCGGCCAGAAGTGCTGTAAAGGCGACAATCATCCAGCTGGTGCGGCTTTGCTGACGCTCGAAGTTGATGTCTGCGTCGCGCGTCAGGCGTTCAGCCGGGGTCGAAATCACCGAACCAATCACTACGCCGTTGACAGTCATCACGCGGCGCGGTCTCTGCAAATCAGGCGGAACCGGCTGATCGTATCCGCCGATCCGCCGATCGTGACTGTCGAGGATCCAGAATTTTGTTCGCCATCCCTGTGGTGGCATTCTCGGACTGCTGTTTTGTTCAAATGAGCGCATCAGCTGATAGATCAGCCGGTCGTTAGTTTCTAAAAACTCCCAGCTACCGTGCTGTTTATATTGTTCCTGCAAGGTGTCGGCCAGCAGTTCGACGCGCTGTTCGTTACTCTGGCGGATGTAATCAATAAAGCCGCGCTCGAAGCTCATCCGCACGCCCCAGTTCATGGTGATTAACACCAGCGCACAGGTGCAGAAGATGGCCATGAACAGTTTGGCGGTAATTCCTGGTTTCATGATTTTCTCATTGGATCGGGAGAGCTGGCCGCCGCGCGACGACGGTCAATAAGGGCATTTTTCTGGGCATCCGCCGGCACGCGGGAAAAGACCCAGGCCGGCAGGGCGATAATCACCGCCATCGACATATAGCAGTAGAGAAACGCGGTATGCATTGCGCCGCTGCCGACGTCTACCTGCTGATGTGCGAAAACGCCGATGAGGATACCCGCGACGCTGACGCCCAGACTCATCGACAGCTGCATGATCATCGACAACAAACTGTTGCCGCTGCTGGCAAGGCGCGGCGGCAAGTCTTTCAGCGTCAGGGTATTCATCGACGAGAAACGCAGTGAATTCACCATCCCCTGGAAGAACAGCACAATTGGGATCATCCACACCGCGCCGTAAATCGCCACCAGCGGGAAGATAAGCGTAATCAGCGCCAGCAACAGCGTGGCGGTTACCAGCGCAGAACGGTAGCCGAGCTGATTGACCAGCCGGACTACCACGCGCTTCATTCCCATGCTACCGAGCACCATCGGGATCATCATCAGCCCGGCGTGAAAGGGTGTGAAGCCCATGCCGAGTTGCAGAAAGACCGGCGTCATAAACGGCAACATACCGCTGCCAATGCGACCCAGAAAACTGCCGGTCAGGCCGATTTTGAACGTCGTGGTGTGAAACAGACGCAGTGAAAACAGGGCGGACAAATTACCGCGTGCGTGCATCCAGTAGATACCGAGCGCGCCAAATCCAACCACTACCAGCAGCAGTAATTCCAGCGGCGTCAGCCCGAGGCCACGGCTGCCGTCGAGCGCCAGCGTCAGGGTCGCCATACATACCGCCAGCATCACAAACCCGCTGATATCAAAGCGGCGTGTCTGCATTTTGTAATTGGGCATGATCATCAATGTGGCGATACAACCGGCAATGCCGACCGGCAGGTTGATCAAAAATATCCAGTGCCAGCTGGCGTACTGCACCAGAAAACCCCCGAGTGCCGGGCCAAGCAGCGGGCCGACCTGACCGGGTAATGTCACCATGGTCATCGCCGCCATATATTCACTGCGCGGCACGATTTTCAGCACCGTCAGCCGCCCGACCGGCACCATCATCGCGCCGCCAATCCCTTGTACCACGCGGGACATCACCAGCTCGCGCAGGCTGTCAGATTGTGCGCAGAGCAGCGAACCCAGGGTGAACAGCACGATGGCCGAGAAGAACACCCATTTGACACCAACTTTATCCGCCAGCCAGCCGCTGGCGGGCAGCATCACCGCGACTGTCAAAACATAAGCGACCACCACCGAATGCATGTGCAGAGGGTTTTCGCCGAGGCTTAGGGCCATCGACGGCAGCGCAGTGTTGACGATGGTGGTATCCAGCGCCTGCATAAAAAAGCCAAACGCGACGATCCACAATTGCCAGCGCACAGAAGGCGGCAGCGGCTCGGAGGGCGGTACAGTCTCAGTATTTTCAGATTTCATCGGGTTATCGCATCAGTACAATCATTGTCGCGGCCTGGTGACGGCAACCGTCAACAGGCCAGACCCACAGTGTAGCCAGAATGCTCCGGCAGAAAATGGAGGAAATAAGGAGAGTCCTTCTCAATCTTCTCAACATTTTTGAAATGACTTATGACAAAAAGGTCGGACGGTAAGCCACTCATTTTATATCAAAATGCTAAGGTTAACCTTGAATCACAAACCGTTTGCACGCGAAGCAAGTTTAAACTGACCGTTATAGGGAGAGTGTGATGAGTAAAAGAGAATTAGGCCGTTCAGGTATTCAGGTACCGTTGCTGACTTTTGGTGGCAACGTATTTGGCTGGACAGTCGATCAGCCCGCCTCTTTCAGCCTGCTCGATGCCTTGCTGGATAATAACCTGAACTTTATCGATACCGCCGACGTCTATTCCCGCTGGGTCGATGGTAATCACGGCGGCGAATCTGAAACGATTATCGGCAACTGGTTGAAGAAAACGGGTAAGCGCGACCAGATAGTTCTGGCGACCAAAGTCGGTAAACCTATGGGCGAAGGCAAAGTCGGCCTGTCGCCGCGCTATATCAAAGAGGCGGTTGAAGCATCGTTGAAACGTCTGCAAACGGACTATATCGATCTCTATCAGTCCCATGACGACGATGCTGATACACCGCTGGCGGAATCGCTGGCAGCGTTCGATGCGTTAATCAAAGAAGGTAAAGTACGGGCCATCGGTGCTTCTAACTACAGCGCACCGCGTCTGGCTGAAGCGCTGAAAGTCAGCAAGGACAACGGACTGGCGCGTTACGAAACGCTACAACCGCTGTACAACCTGTATGACCGCAAAGTGTATGAAGAAGCGCTGGAAAAAGTCGTCACGGAACACGGTGTCGGTGTGATCAACTTCTACGGGTTGGCCAGCGGCTTCCTGACCGGGAAATACCGCACCAAAGGTGATGCCAGCAAAAGTAAGCGTGGCGAAAGCGTGATTGAGCGCTACCTCGACGATCGGGGTTTAAAAGTGCTTAAAGGGCTGGACCAGGTAGCTGAGAAGCACGGCGTGCTGCCGGGGCAGGTGGCGTTAGCATGGCAGATTGCGCGCCCGAGCATTACCTCTCCGATTGTCAGCGCGACCTCTTTGCAACAGCTCAATGAGCTGGCGCAGGCCGCGACGCTGAAACTCGATGAGGCGGATATTCAGACGCTAAATGACGCCAGCGCCTGGTAATTAACGCCGTTCCCGAAATAAAAAAACCGCCAGGAGAAATCAGGCGGTTTTTATTTAGTACTAAAGTGTCGGCAATCTTGCGCTTAACGGAACAGTGTTTGCGCCCAGCGCGCCAGACCGGCGGTGACAGAGCCAAAGTCGTTGCCACCGACCAGCGGAATGCCCGGCAATTGTGCCTGCAACGCGGCCCGCAGCAGAGGAGAACGTGCGCTGCCACCGGTCAGATAAATCACGTCCGGCTTAATGTCGCTGCTCGCCAGCGCCAGATTCACCTGTTCCTGAATGCGCTCCAGCGGCTGTGCGATAGCTTCGCTCAGCTGCTGCTGGCTGATAGTCTCTGCCAGACCCGCCTCGATGAAGTCCATTGCCGCCGTGACGCTTTCGCGTTCGGAGAGCGCAATCTTACTCTCTTCCGCCGCGCGCACCAGACGATAGCTCAGACGCTGTTGCTGAACTTTCAGCAGACGTTTGATGAGGTCCGGCTGTGCGGCATCGCGGATCAAATCACGCAGCATGCGGCCATTGGCGACGCTGTAAAAATCGATTTGAGCAGGGACGTCGTTAGTCGCTACCGCATTCCAGTAAGGCAGTGCGGGGATCGCGATACCTTTGTGGGTTTCGCTGCCCATGCCGAACTGTGGCGTCAACAGTTTGAACGCCGTCATGATATCCAGATCGTTCCCGCCCACGCGGCAACCGCTGTGGCCGAGCAGGCTGTTCTGACGTTCAGCCTTATCGCGCCACTGTGGCCCCATCAGCAATACCGAACAGTCGGTGGTACCACCGCCGATATCTACCACCAGCACTGTTTTCTCGTCTGTCAGCGTCGCCTCAAAATCCAGCCCTGCTGCTACCGGTTCGAACTGGAAAGCGATATCGCGGAAACCGGCGCGTTCTGCGGCACGTTGCAAAATGCCCTGTGCCTGACGGTTGGCGTCATCGCCGCCCATACCCTGGAAGTTGATCGGGCGGCCAATAACGGTCTGCTCAATGGTGTGCTGTAATACGGATTCTGCCTGACGTTTGATGTGATACATCATCGCGCAGACCAGATCTTCGAACAGAGCAATTTGTTGCGGCTTCAGGCCATTTGCGCCCAGGAAGGATTTCGGTGAGCGGACAAAGTACACCTCTTCCGGATCTTCCATATAGGTGGCGAGCGCCTGCAAACCAAACTGCACGCTGTTGGCGTTAACCGGAATATCTTCCTCGCGGTTAAAGCTGATACTGCGACGCAGCAGCGCCAGATTTTCATCACTGCCCGTTGGCACCTGTCCGTGACGGTTCAGCCATTCGCTGACCGCTTCGCGAGTTGGCGCACAAAGCATGGAGGGTAAATAAGGATCGTTATTTTCTAACGCCAGCAGTTGGGCGTTATTGTCGCGCATCACCGCAACTGAGCAATTCGCTGTACCGTAGTCAAATCCAATAAACATCACTGATCCCCATGCCAAAGAAGGGGCGGGACTTTACCGGAGCGAGGGATTTAGAGCAAGACCAAAGCGAAGGGATTTTAGCCCTGAAAAATGCAAGGTGTTTGCAATGATGCCCCCAGCCCGGCCCTCCCCTTAGCAGGTGAGGGAGCAGACCCAGCCGGTTTTGAATTTGCTCCTCCCCTGCGAAAGGGGAGGCTGGGAGGGGGTATGTCAGGCGACGACGTTATTGCAGCAACGCCTGCGCTTTGGCGACAACGTTATCGATAGTAAAGCCGAACTCTTTGAACAGCTGTTCTGCCGGAGCCGATTCGCCGAAGCTGGTCATGCCGACTACGCCGCCGTTGAGGCCAACGTATTTGTACCAGTAATCCGCAATACCAGCTTCCACCGCCAGTCGCGCCGTGACGCCTTTCGGCAGCACAGATTCACGATATGCCGTGTCCTGTTTGTCGTAAACGTCAGTGGACGGCATCGAAACCACGCGTACTTTGGTCCCGCCTGCGGCCAGTTTATCGGCGGCTTCGACGGTAATACCCACTTCAGAACCGGTGGCAATAAGAATGACGTCAGGCTTGCCTTCGCAATCTTTCAGCACATAACCGCCACGCGCCACGTTGGCCAACTGCTCCGCAGTTCGCGGTTGCTGGGTCAGGTTCTGGCGGGAAAAGATCAGCGCGGAAGGGCCGTCGTTACGTTCGATGGCGTATTTCCACGCGATGGCAGACTCAACCTGATCCGCCGGACGCCACAGACTCATGTTTGGCGTCACGCGCAGGCTGGCCATTTGCTCGACCGGCTGGTGCGTTGGGCCGTCTTCGCCCAGACCGATGGAGTCATGAGTGTAGACGAACACGTTACGGATCTTCATCAGTGATGCCATACGCACCGCATTACGGGCGTATTCGACGAACATCAGGAAGGTCGCCGAGTAAGGAAGGAATCCGCCGTGCAGCGCGATCCCGTTGGAGATAGCCGTCATGCCGAACTCACGCACGCCATAGTGAATGTAGTTACCGGCCAGATCATCACCCAGCGATTTAGAGCCGGACCACATGGTCAGGTTACTTGGCGCAAGGTCAGCAGAACCGCCGAGGAATTCAGGCAGTATTTTACCGAACTCTTCCAGCGTGTTTTGCGAGGCTTTACGGCTGGCAATGTTGGCCGGTTTAGCCTGTAAACCTTCGATGAATTTCTGCGCGTCGGCCTCCCAGTTCTCCGGCAGCTCACCGCTCACGCGGCGCTTAAACTCTTTCGCCAAATCAGGATAAGCGCTGGCGTAAGCCGCGAACTTATCATCCCAGGCTTTTTCTTTCGCTTTACCCGCTTCTTTGGCATCCCAGGCGGCATAAATGTCCTGCGGAATTTCAAAGGCAGGGTAGTTCCAGCCCAGCGCCTTGCGGGTGGCAGCCACTTCATCCACGCCCAGAGCAGCGCCGTGCGCATCGTGCGTGCCTGCTTTATTTGGCGAACCGAAACCGATGACGGTTTTACACAGCAGCAGGGAAGGACGGTCGGTGACTTTGTGGGATTCTTCGATCGCCGCTTTGATGGCGTCAGAGTTCTGGCCATCAACACCGCGAATCACATGCCAGCCATACGCTTCGAAACGTTTGGCCGTGTCATCGGTGAACCAGCCTTCCACGTGGCCGTCGATGGAGATCCCGTTGTCATCATAAAACGCGGTCAGTTTGCCGAGTTTCATGGTGCCGGCAAGCGAGCAGGCTTCGTGGGAAATCCCTTCCATCATGCAACCGTCACCCATAAAAGCGTAGGTGTGGTGGTTGACGATATCGTGGCCTTCGCGGTTGAACTGCGCGGCCAGCGTGCGTTCGGCGATAGCAAAACCAACGGCGTTGGCGATGCCCTGACCCAGCGGACCGGTGGTGGTTTCAACGCCCGGCGTATAGCCGTATTCCGGGTGGCCTGGCGTTTTGGAATGCAGCTGGCGGAAATTCTCCAGCTCTTTCATCGGCAGGTCATAGCCGGTGAGATGAAGCAGGCTGTAAATCAGCATCGAACCGTGACCGTTGGACAGCACAAAGCGGTCGCGATCGGCCCAGTGCGGGTTAGTCGGGTTGTGATTCATGTAATCGCGCCACAGAACTTCAGCGATATCCGCCATCCCCATTGGTGCGCCGGGGTGGCCGGAATTCGCTTTCTGCACCGCATCCATGCTTAAGGCACGGATAGCATTCGCTAGCTCTCTACGAGAAGGCATATTTTTCTCCGGTGAATGAATGGCCGCGCCAGCAGGCAGCAGCCATTGGAATTTCAGTGGGTGAAATTACAGTTGAGCAGACAGTACATCTTCGAGTTTCTTCTGATCGACGGCGAACTGGCGGATACCTTCGGCCAGTTTATCAACGGCCATGGCATCCTGATGATGTTCCCAGAGGAATTCGGCCTGAGTCAGCGGCGCAGGCTGCTTGCTGCCCGAAGCAGATGACGGTTGCAGTTTGCGCTCCACCGGCGCATCGCTGGCTTTCAGCTCTTCAAGCAGGTTGGGTGAGATGGTCAGGCGGTCACAACCGGCAAGTGCCAGAATTTGTTCCACTTTACGGAAGCTGGCACCCATGATGACGGTCTCATAGCCCTGCGCTTTGTAGTACTTGTAGATCTCACGAACGGATTTAACGCCCGGATCTTTTTCCACGTCATACGTCGCATTTGGTTCTTTGGCTTTGTACCAGTCATAGATACGGCCAACGAACGGGGAGATCAGATATACACCGGCTTCGGCGCAGGCGCGTGCCTGAGCAAAAGAAAACAGCAGCGTCAGGTTACAGTTGATGCCTTCTTTTTCCAGCTGTTCTGCTGCTTTGATGCCTTCCCAGGTGGAAGCCAATTTGATCAAAATGCGGGATTTATCAATCCCCTGTTCCTGATACAAACCAATCAATTTACGCGCCTTGGTCAGGCACTTTTCACTGTCAAAGGACATACGCGCATCGACTTCTGTCGAGATGCGGCCGGGGACGCTTTTAAGAATTTCGACACCAATATTCACCGCCAGCTTGTCCGTGGCGTTGATCACCTGCTCCTCTTTGCTGCCGCCTTTTTTACGTGCGTAATCCAGCGCGTCTTTGATGAGGTTTTGATACTGAGGCAGGTCGGCGGCTTTGAGAATTAAGGATGGATTGGTGGTGGCATCCTGCGGTTCGAAATGACGGATGGATTCGATATCACCGCTGTCGGCAACGACAGTCGTTAGCTTTTTGAGGGCGTCTAACTGGTTCATTTCAACATCTCCTTAGGAAGAAAAATGATACGAGAAGAGAAGCGTGGTCTCTTTTCACAGGGCTACTACCCTGCATCATTCTGTTAACAATTTGAATGCGCTTTCTCTGATTGTTGTAATGGGTCAGAGCAATGAAAAAGCAAAAGCCTACGCAAGGCTGAACTTTCAACCTGTGTTGCGCAAGGGGGAACTTTAAGCTTAGTCGAAATTTGCGAGACGTCTTCCGCGAACGAAAAGTAATCAATGTAACGCGCAAGTTTTGGTCGTGCTTCGCCCTCTGTCGTGGCAGGTTATCTATACTGTTGTGCGGGAAAACTGAAAGCGTGAGTGAATCAAATGTTGCGGGTTTCCCGGTCTGTACCCCTACAAAAAATAAGAAACACAAAAAGGATCCTACGATGGACGAACAACTGAAACAAAGTGCGCTTGATTTCCACGAATTCCCCGTGCCCGGAAAAATACAGGTTTCACCCACTAAACCGCTTGCAACGCAGCGCGATCTGGCGCTGGCTTACTCTCCCGGGGTGGCGGCTCCTTGTCTTGAAATCCAAAAAGACCCGCTGGCGGCCTATAAATACACTGCTAAAGGCAATCTGGTGGCGGTAATTTCTAACGGTACGGCGGTGCTCGGGCTGGGCAATATCGGGGCGCTGGCAGGTAAACCGGTGATGGAAGGCAAGGGCGTGCTGTTTAAGAAATTCGCCGGTATTGATGTGTTTGATATCGAAATAGATGAACTGGATCCGGACAAACTGATCAACGTGATCGCTGCGCTTGAGCCGACGTTCGGCGGCATCAATCTCGAAGACATCAAAGCGCCCGAATGTTTCTACATTGAGAAAAAACTGCGCGAACGTATGAACATTCCGGTGTTCCATGACGATCAGCATGGCACCGCGATTATCTGTACCGCGGCGGTCCTGAACGGCCTGCGTGTGGTCGGGAAAAATATTTCAGATGTGCGGCTGGTGGTTTCAGGCGCAGGGGCTTCGGCCATCGCCTGCCTGAATTTGCTGGTGGCGCTGGGGCTGAAACGCCATAACATCACAGCCTGCGATTCACGCGGTGTGATTTATCAGGGTCGCGAAGAGAATATGGCCGAAACGAAAGCGGCCTATGCAATTGAAGATAACGGACAGCGCACGCTGGCTGATGCGATCCCGCAGGCTGATATCTTCCTTGGCTGTTCCGGGCCGGGCGTGCTGACGCAGGACATGGTGAAAACCATGGCCAAAGATCCGCTGATTCTGGCGCTTGCTAACCCTGAACCGGAAATCCTGCCGCCCCTGGCCAAAGCTGTGCGCCCGGACGCGATTATCTGCACCGGCCGGTCGGATTATCCAAATCAGGTGAATAACGTGCTGTGCTTCCCGTTCATTTTCCGCGGGGCGCTGGACGTTGGTGCGACCACCATCAATGAGGAAATGAAACTGGCCTGCGTGCATGCGATCGCCGACCTTGCGATGGCCGAACAAAGCGACGTGGTGGCTTCGGCGTATGGGGAAGAAGAGTTGTCTTTTGGGCCTGAGTACATCATTCCTAAGCCCTTCGATCCGCGGCTTATCGTGAAAATTGCCCCGGCAGTCGCTAAAGCGGCGATGGATTCCGGCGTAGCGACGCGTCCAATCACCGATTTTGATGCTTACATTGAGAAGTTGTCGGAGTTTGTCTACAAAACCAATCTGTTTATGAAGCCAATTTTCTCACAGGCCAAAAAAGACGCCAAACGCGTGGTGATGGCCGAAGGGGAAGAGGAGCGCGTACTGCAGGCGACGCAGGAGCTGATTTCCCTTGGGCTGGCGAAACCGATTCTGGTAGGGCGGCCGAGTGTCATTGAGATGCGCATCAAAAAACTCGGTCTGCAACTTGAGGCGGGAAGAGATTTTGAAGTGGTGAATAATGAATCCGATCCGCGTTTTAACGAATACTGGCGCGAATATTATGAGCGGATGAAACGGCGCGGCGTCTCACAGGAGCAGGCCCGCCGTGCGGTGATCGGTAACCCGACGCTGATTGCCGCGATCATGTTGCTGCGTGGCGAAGCCGACGCGATGATTTGTGGCACCGTCGGCACTTATCATGAGCATTATGACATTGTGGAAAACGTGTTCGGTTTCCGCGAAGGCGCACACGTTGCCGGGGCGATGAATGCCCTGCTGTTGCCGAGCGGGAACACCTTTATCGCCGATACCTACGTCAATGACGATCCGACGGCGGAACAGCTGGCGGAAATCACGTTGATGGCGGCCGAAACGGTGCGGCGCTTCGGTATCGAGCCGAAAGTCGCGTTGTTATCGCACTCCAGTTTCGGCACCTCTGACAGTCCGGCGGCGTTGAAAATGCGCAGAACCCTGGAACTGGTGAACGCCCGTGAGCCAGATTTGGAAATCGACGGAGAGATGCACGGCGATGCCGCACTGGTGGAAAGTATCCGTCAGGACATCATGCCAGACAGCCCGCTGAAAGGGGCTGCCAATATCCTGATCATGCCAAACATGGAGTCGGCGCGTATCAGTTATAACTTGTTGCGGGTTTCCAGTTCAGAAGGGGTGACCGTCGGGCCGGTGCTGATGGGGGTGTCGAAACCGGTGCATATTCTGACGCCAATTGCCTCGGTCAGACGCATTGTAAATATGGTGGCACTGGCGGTGGTCGAGGCGCAAACAGAGCCACTATAAGTTTTGTTAAATAAGCAAAAGGGCGTCCCGGAGGAAGCCTATCAGATTACTAAGTCCAATCCCCACAGTTGAAGACAGGCAGAAGAGTAAAGCGTCCGCGCCATGGATGGCGCGGTTCGAGCCATCAGGGATGATTTCACGGCGTCTTTACGATCTGCCGGTTTTCACCGCTGCTGACAGTTTCTTATCTAACTCAAACATCATTATGTCAATATTTCACTTCGCCGATCCGCTCAAGTGCATCGACGATCAGATCCCAGAAACGCTGATGATCGAGTTTTACCGCAACCTGGGTATGGCAATCAGGCGGCGGCGGGGCGCGGAAGTCTGCCACGGTCATGCCCAGCGTCAGCGTACCGGTCAGCTCGATATCTACCGGCACTTTGCGCACCGTCATCACGTTCGGATCAATCACATAAGCCACGGCGCAGGGGTCATGCACCGGCGGGGAATCAAAGCCTTGCCTGTCCTTGTAGCTCAGACCGAAGAAATCGAGCAGCTCGCCGACGAATTTTGCCGGTTGCGTACCGACGGCGGCGATGCGTGCCGCAACTTCCGGCGTCGCCAGCGCCTGATGGGTTAAATCCAGCCCTACCATGGTCAGCGGCCATTTTTCGTTAAAGACGATGTGCGCGGCCTCCGGGTCAATTTTGATATTGAATTCTGCCACGGCGCTCCAGTTACCGACGTGATAACCACCGCCCATCAGCACCACTTCTTTGACGCGTTCGGCAATGCGCGGCTCTTTGCGTACCGCCATCGCAATATTGGTCAAACCACCGGTCGGCACCAGTGTGATGGTTTTCGGCGGATGCGCCATGATCAAATCAATGATCAAATCAATGGCGTGAACCGGTTCGAGGGTAATGGCGGCTTCCGGTAAAACCGGGCCATCGAGGCCTGAGTCACCGTGGATTTCATCAGCGATTTCCACCTGACGCACCAGCGGGCGGGTCGCGCCTGCGGCAAATGGCACGCCGGTCAGGTTGATGACCCGCGCCACTGCTAAGGCGTTGCGGGTGACTTTTTCCAGTGTCTGATTGCCGACCACCGTAGTGACGGCGAGCAGCTCGATCTCCGGATTTCCGTGCGCCAGCAACATCGCAATAGCATCATCGTGCCCAGGATCGCAATCGAGGATAATCTTTTTGACCATTTCTTATTCCTTTAATGTGTAGGGTAAATCGGTTTGCCCGACCGGATTTAGCGTTTGGCCTGTTGCAGCCATTTATCCAGTTCATTGGCGAATTGCTGACGGTCGCGCTGATTGAGCGCAGGCGGTCCGCCGGTCTGTACGCCGCTGGCGCGCATGGTGTCCATGAAATCACGCATGTTCAGGCGCTCTTTAATGGTCTCCGTGGTGTAACGTTCGCCGCGCGGATTCAGCGCGACGCCACCTTTTTCGATCACTTCAGCCGCCAGCGGGATATCGGCGGTGATCACTAAATCTCCCGGCTCTGTGCGCCGGACGATTTCATTATCGGCGACGTCAAAACCGGCCTCGACCCGCAGCGTGCGCAGGAATTTGGACGGCGGTGTTCGGATGATTTGGTTAGCCACCAATGTCACCATCATCCCGGTGCGCTCGGCGGCGCGGAACAGAACCTCTTTTATGACGTTCGGACAGGCGTCGGCGTCGACCCAGATTTGCATTATTGTTGGTCTCCGTCAGCCAGCCAGTCGCGCACCGGCAGGAAATCGCTGTACAGCGCGGCTTCCGGGCTTCCCGCCTCTGGCTGATAACCGTATTCCCAGCGAACCAGCGGCGGCATCGACATCAGAATCGATTCCGTGCGGCCACCGGTTTGCAGGCCAAACAGCGTGCCGCGATCCCATACCAGGTTGAATTCCACATAGCGGCCCCGACGGTAGAGCTGGAACTGACGCTCACGTTCGCCCCACGGCAGCGCTTTGCGTTTTTCAACAATCGGCAGATAGGCGTCGGTAAAGCCGTTGCCCACGGCCTGCATGAAATCGAAGCAGGTGTCGAAATCAGGGGTATTCAGATCGTCAAAGAACAGGCCGCCGATGCCGCGCGCCTCGCTGCGGTGTTTGATGAAGAAGTAGTCGTCGCACCACTTTTTGTATTTCGGATAAACGTCGTCGCCAAATGGCTGGCAAAGCTGCTGCGCCGTCAGGTGCCAGTGGCGTGCGTCTTCTTCAAATCCGTAGTAAGGCGTGAGGTCAAATCCACCGCCGAACCACCACACCGGCGCCTCACCGTCTTTTTCAGCAATGAAAAAACGCACGTTAGCATGACTGGTTGGCACGTAAGGATTCAGCGGATGAATGACCAGCGAAACACCCATCGCCTGAAAGCTGCGTCCTGCCAGCTCGGGCCTGTGTGCGGTGGCGGAGGCCGGAAGCGTGGCGCCTGACACGTGCGAGAAGTTGACGCCCGCCTGTTCGAAGACTGCGCCGTCGGTTAACACCCGGCTCTGGCCGCCGCCGCCTTCTTCGCGCACCCATTGATCTTCAGCGAACTGGCCCTGACCGTCGGCGGCTGCCAGTTGCTCAGTAATGTGCTCCTGCAGTTTGAGCAGGAAGGTTTTAACTTGCTGGATGTCGGGAATCGATTGGCTCACGGGCAAACTCGCAGACGTTGACTGAAAAGACATTCAGCGCCTTGCGGGCGCTGAATCAAAAAATAGGAGGTCAGTATAACGTGATTTGTGCTCAGGTTGGCAGATCAGCGGGGTTTGCGTTCGTTGGCATCGAAATAACTGAAGAAATTGATAATCCCCTGTGAAATCGCCTGCGCAATCTCTTTACGGAACGCCGTGGTGCTCAGCAGTTGCTCTTCCTGATGGTTGGTGATGTACGACGTTTCCACCAAAATCGACGGAATAGACGGAGATTTCAGTACCGCGAATGCCGCCTGTTCGGTCTGCTGGCTGTGCAGATGGTGGATCGGACGGATGCGGTCGAGCACGTGGTGGCCGAGCGTCAGGCTGTTTTTAATGGTGTCGGTTTGTACCAGATCGAATAAAACCTGTTGCAGATAATTATTGTCTTCTTTGGCATATTTCGCCCCGGCGACCAGATCGGCGTCGTTCTCTTTTTTCGACATATATCGCGCCATCGCGCTGCTGGCTCCGCGATTTGAAAGGGCAAACACCGAGGCGCCGGATGCGCTCGGGCTGGTGTAGCCATCGGCATGGATCGACACAAACAGATCTGCCTGATGTTGGTGCGCCAGCTCGACGCGCTGGTACAGCGGAATAAAGTGATCAGAATCGCGGGTCAGTTTGACTTCAATATGGCTCTGCTCACCGAGGATTGCACGCACGTAATTGGCGATTTCCAACACCACGTGTTTCTCTTCCGAGCCTTCATGGCCGACGGCACCGGAATCAATCCCGCCGTGGCCCGGATCAATCATCACCAGCTTTTTGGCGCCGGGTGGTTTGGGTGCCGGAGCTGATTTGGTGATGTGTTCTTGCTGCGCGGCGCTGGCGGAGCGGGAACCAAAAGCGGCAATGGCCAGACCCAGGCCGGACAACAACAGTTGGCGACGGGTAGCGGCAGCAGGCAGAGGCTGGAAATGCAGAAATTTGTTCAGAGGGTTTAACATCAGTCCATTACCGTCAGAATAAGTGCAGAATGCCCTATGTTATAGAGTATCTTTTTTATAGTTTCGATCTGAGAACTATTACTTTTTATGAATTTTGTGTCGCGAATGAATATATTGCCGCGCAAATATTTCTCAGGGTAATGATTAATTCTCTGCCGGGGGGATGAAAGCGACCGATAAGTTGCGGTTATAAAACACACAATTTTAGATTTTGATGTTGCGTATCAAACAGATCACGCGATAATTAGGTTATCCCTTTATTACCCGTGGCGACAGTGATGGAAATTCGCGTATACCGTCAAGAAGATTTCGAAGAAGTACTGACCTTATGGGAGCGCTGCGATCTGTTGCGTCCGTGGAATGATCCTGAACTGGATATTGAGCGTAAAATTAACCACAGCCCGGAGTTTTTCCTGGTAGCGGAAGTCGGCGGGGAAGTGGTTGGCACGCTGATGGGCGGCTACGACGGCCATCGCGGATCGGCGGGTTATCTCGGTGTTCATCCGGATTATCGCGGGCGCGGCATAGCCAATGCGCTGGTGAACCGTCTGGAAAAGAAACTCATCGCGCGCGGTTGTCCGAAAATCAATTTGATGGTGCGGGCTGAAAACGATGCGGTAGTCAGTATGTACGAAAAGCTCGGCTATGAGATTTCAGATACGTTATTGCTGGGAAAACGGTTGATCGAAGATCAGGAATATTGATCCCCTCAGGCATTCAGTAAAAAGCCCCAACAGCTTTCACCGTCGGGGCTTTTTTACGTCAGGGCGTGATTACTTGATCACTTTTACACTTTTGACGTCCACTTCTACAGAGTTCCAGTCTTTATCGACTTTACCTTCGATGCGGATTTTATCTTTTGGCGATACGTTCTGTCCCTGCCAGCGTTTGCCATCAATCTCTACGTTGAGGGTGCCGGTGCTGTCGCGGAAAATGTATTTGTCATGGTCGATGCGCTGATCGATAAAACCTTCCAGCATCACCCACTGATCGTCTTTCATGGTTTGCGCATCTTTCACCGTGCTCAGGGCGGTGGTTCCGGTGAATCCGCCCTGCGGTGCGGCCTGAGTTTGAGCGTCCTGCGCCGAAGGTCCGTTAAAGCCGCCGGTCTGTTGTGCAAAGGCAGTCGCTGAACAAAGTGCGATGAGGGTTGCCAGAGTGATCTTCTTCATCATAATAGGTCTTCCTTAATTAACTGTTTCTGGTGAGTGTCAGCAACTATGGCATCTTTTCGATGTGTTGCTGCGTTGAGAACCATTAAAACAGAGTCTTCTTAACGGTTTCTTAAGCTGCCCTGATTATTGTTTAATTTCCCTTAATATGCAGGAACGTTGTCCTCTTTTATGAACCCGGATGATTATAACGACCACGGTATGTTGCGATTGCCGCTGTGGTTCTGGACGATTTTGATTTTACAGGCGCGGACCTGGTTACTGTTTGTGATGGCAGGCGCGTCGCGTCAGCAGGGCAGCGATTTGCTGGCGCTTTTCTATCCTGATACCCGCAGTTTCTGGTCAGGCATTTTGCTCGGCCTGCCGCCCGCGATGATTTTTCTGCTGAGCGGCCGTCGTCATTTATTTCCGCGAATCTGGCAGGCCGGTTACTGGTTATTGCTGGCAGGTATGTTCGTGACGTTCGCGTTGCAGGCGCTCGGGCTGTGGCAAAGTACTGATATGATTTCGGGTGTCGATATCGTGCTGGCACTGCTCGATGCCGCCGCGCTGGCGTACTGGCTGCTGAGCCGCCGTCTGCGCGCCTGTTTTGATGCCGCGCGACGGCTGGTGTGAAGCTTTTGAACTTTTACATAAAGAAAGCACTCGAACTGGCGCTGATGTTGAAAAGCTGATAACTGAAAAATATCCCATTTTTATGCTGCCGGTTTATCCGTCAGGCCGCACCGGCCAACGGGAACGGGCCGTCAAGGAGTGTACTGAATGACTGTTCGCCTACAGGTTCGCCCGATGTTGCTGGCGCTGCCTCTGATCCTCACCGGCTGTTCGTCAATGTCACATATGTCGATGCCGAGCGTGTCCTGGTCATCTTTCAATCCGCTTAACTGGTTCGGCAGCAGCCTGACCGTGTCCGACAAAGGTGTCGGCGAGATAACCGCCAGCACGCCGCTGACAGAAGAGGCCATTAAAGACGCGCTCGATGGTGATTACACCCTGCGCAGCGGCATGTCGATGAGCAACGGTAAAATGCTGAGCTTCTTTCAGGCGATGAATGATAAAGACGTGAAAATGTCAATCAGCGGCGAGCCGAAGGGTTCCGTGCAGCGTGTTGACGTGGTGGATCCTAAAGTGGAAAGCGAATGGGGTGTCAAAATCGGTACGCCGTTTAGCGATCTTTACACCAAGGCGTTCGATGTGTGCGTGAAAGGTGAGGGCGATGATGCTCAAAACATTGAGTGTAAAGCGCCACAAAGCACGCACGTCAGCTACGTGTTCAGCGGCATCTGGCACGGCCCGGATTCTCTGATGCCTGCGGATGATTCACTCAAAGACTGGAAGGTCAGCAAAATTATCTGGCGCGCGGATCCTGCGGCGGCAACTGCGCAGTAAAGCCTGAATTTTTGCCTCACTAAATCCTCAATGCCTTGCCTTCGCGCAAGGCATTTTTATTGACATCCGGTATGATATCGCCGGTCAAATTAACGAGGATGAAAACATGACTCAGGTTCAGAGCGGCATTTTGCCCGAACATTGCCGTTTCGCCATTTACATAGAAGCGAAAGCTCAGGGCGACCTGGATGCGCTCCGGCAGGGCTGCCGGACATTTGTTGCTGCGCTCGAAGAGTTGCAGCAAAAGTTTCCTGATCAACATCTCGGCGCTGTGGTGGCATTTGGTCACGACGTCTGGCGCGATCTTTCCGGTAATCAGGGCGCGGACGAACTGAAATCTTTCGTGCCGCTCGGTAAAGGGCTGGCACCGGCCACGCAGCGCGATATGTTGTTGCACATTCAGTCTCTCCGCCATGACGTGAACTTTGCGCTGGCGCAGGCAGCGCTGAAAGCCTTCGGGACATCTATTGTGGTAGAAGAGGAAACCCACGGTTTTCGCGGAATCGAAGAGCGCGATCTCAGCGGTTTTGTCGATGGGACTGAAAATCCGAAAGCCGATGCCCGTGCGCAGGTGGCGATCATTCCTGAAGGCAGCGTTGATGCCGGTGGCAGCTACGTGATGGTCCAGCGCTGGAAACACAATCTGGTGCAGTGGGAGCGCTTCTCCGTGCAACAGCAGGAAGAGGTGATTGGCCGTACCAAGCTGACCGACGAAGAGCTGGATTCAGAAACGCGTCCGGACACCTCTCACGTCAGCCGCGTTGATCTGAAAGAAGAGGGCAAAGGCCTGAAGATCCTGCGCCAGAGCCTGCCGTACGGCACCGTCAGCGGCGAGCATGGTTTGTACTTCATCAGTTATTGCGCGCGGTTGTGGAACATTGAGAAACAATTGCTGAGCATGTTTGGCGACCTGGACGGTAAACGCGACGCCATGTTGCGCTTCACCCGACCGGTGACCGGCAGCTATTATTTCGCACCTTCCCTGACGCGTTTGCTGGCGCTGTAAATTCTCCCCGCGCGTCCGTTCCGGGCGCGCTGTATTCCTTTCATCCTTATTGCCCGCCATGTTTGTCCCCTCGATTGTTAATGCCTTATAGCTTTTCATGCTTGAAAATCACTAAATGGTATATAAAACCGTTACAGCCTGACCCTCAGTTATAAATACACTGTGTGATATTGAGCGGCATTTATCAGCGTCGCATATCGGTTCACTCACCTAAGGCTAAGCATGAAAACTATCGGGTTTGCAGAAACGGGGTTGGGTAAAGCGTGGTTTAGAGGCAACGTGCTGAAAGGTTCCGTGATGGCGATGTTGCTGGCCAGCGGCGCGGCATCCGCCACCGAATTGCTGAACAGCTCTTATGATGTCTCCCGCGAGCTGTTTGCTGCGCTGAATCCTCCGTTTCAGAAACAGTGGGCTGAGCAAAATAATGGCGACAAACTCGAGATTAAACAATCTCACGCCGGTTCATCCAAACAGGCACTGGCGATTTTGCAGGGCCTGAAGGCCGATGTGGTCACTTACAATCAGGTGACGGACGTGCAGATCCTCCACGATCGTGGTGATTTAATCCCCGCCGACTGGCAAACACGTCTCCCGAACAACAGCTCGCCGTTCTATTCCACCATGGCGTTTCTGGTGCGTAAGGACAACCCGAAGAATATTCACAGCTGGGATGATTTAACCCGTGCCGATGTGAAACTGGTGTTTCCGAATCCAAAAACCTCCGGCAATGGCCGTTATACCTATCTGGCCGCCTGGGGTGCTTTTAATATTGAAGATAAAAAAGACACCGCAAAAACCCGCGCCAAAATGGCGAGCTTCCTGAAAAACGTGCAGGTCTTTGATACCGGTGGTCGTGGCGCGACCACGACGTTTGTGGAACGCGGTCTGGGTGATGTGCTGATAAGCTTCGAATCCGAAGTGAACAACATTCGCAAACAGTACGGCGACGATAAATACGAAGTTATTGTTCCGCCGGTGGACATTCTTGCTGAGTTCCCGGTGGCGTGGGTCGATAAAAACGTCGAGAAAAATGGCACTGGGAAAGCGGCTAAAGATTACCTGAATTACCTGTGGAGTCCGCAGGCGCAGAAAATTATCACCAGCTTTAACTACCGCGTGTATGACAAAACGGCGATGGCCGCGGCGAAAGGGCAGTTTCCGGACACCCAACTCTTCAAAGTAGAAGACCAGTTTGGCAGCTGGAAACAGGTCATGGACACCCATTTTAGTACCGGCGGTGAGCTGGATAAACTGTTAGAGCAAGGTCACAAGTAATGTTGTTGTCGAGCAAACGCGTATTACCCGGATTCACCCTGAGCCTCGGCAGCAGCCTGCTGTTCGTGTGTCTGGTGCTGCTCTTACCGCTGAGCGCGCTGGTGATGCAGCTGTCACAAATGACGCTGTCGCAATATTGGGATGTGATAACTAACGGTCAGGTTGTCGCCGCATACAAAGTGACGCTGCTGGCGGCGGGCGTGGCCAGCCTGTTCAACTGCGTGTTTGGCATGCTGATGGCGTGGATCCTCACACGTTATGAGTTTCCGGGTAAAAGCCTGATCGATGGCCTGATGGATTTGCCGTTTGCGTTACCGACTGCGGTAGCGGGACTGACGCTGGCGGGGTTGTTCTCTACTACCGGTTTTTACGGCCAGTGGCTGGCGCATTTTGATATTAAAGTTTCTTATACCTGGCTTGGTATCGCGGTGGCGATGGCATTTACCAGCATCCCGTTTGTGGTGCGTACCGTTCAGCCGGTGCTGGAAGAGTTAGGCCCTGAATATGAAGAAGCGGCCGAAACACTGGGCGCATCGCGCTGGCAGAGTTTTCGTCGCGTGGTGTTGCCGGAAGTGATGCCTTCGCTGATGGCGGGTACGGCGTTGTCGTTTACCCGCAGCCTTGGGGAATTCGGCGCAGTGATTTTCATCGCCGGCAATATTGCATGGAAAACTGAAGTAACGTCGCTGATGATTTTTATCCGCTTGCAGGAATTTGATTATCCGGCGGCCAGCGCCATTGCCTCGGTCATTCTCGCGGCTTCACTGATTCTGCTGTTCGCCATTAATACATTACAAAGCCGCTACGGCCGTCGTCTGGGAGGCCAATAATGTCTGATGTTCCGGCTTTTGCGGGCGCATCCCGCCAGCGTATCGACTGGGTGAAATGGGCGCTGATTGGCACTGGTGTGCTGATTTGTATCCTGTTGTTAGTGATCCCAATGATCAGCATTTTTGTGCTGGCGTTTTCCGACGGTATTGCCGCTGTGTGGAAGAACCTGTCGGATTCCGACATGTTGCACTCCATCTGGCTGACCGTGCTGATGGCGCTTATCACCGTGCCGGTCAATCTGATTTTCGGCACGCTACTGGCCTGGCTGGTGGCGCGCTTTAACTTCCCCGGCCGCCAGCTGTTGCTGACGCTGATCGACATTCCGTTTGCGGTCTCGCCGGTGGTCGCCGGTTTACTGTATCTGTTGTTCTACGGCACCAACGGTCCGCTGGGCGGCTGGCTGGACGCGCACAATATTCAGTTTATGTTTTCGTGGCCAGGCATGGTGATGGTCACGGTATTTGTCACCTGCCCGTTTGTAATCCGTGAGCTGGTGCCGGTCATGCTCAGCCAGGGCAGCCACGAAGATGAGGCCGCAGTATTACTCGGTGCTTCCGGCTGGCAGATGTTCCGCCGCGTGACATTACCGAATATCCGCTGGGCACTGTTGTATGGCGTAGTGCTGACCAACGCTCGCGCTATCGGGGAATTCGGCGCTGTCTCGGTGGTGTCCGGATCGATTCGCGGCGAAACCTATACGCTGCCATTACAGGTTGAATTACTGCATCAGGACTACAACACCGCAGGCGCGTTTACTGCCGCAGCGCTGCTGACCCTGATGGCCATCGTTACACTGTTTCTGAAAAGCGGCCTGCAATGGCGTCTGAAGCGCCACAACGACCGTCTTGAGCGGGAGGAAAGTCATGAGCATTGAAATTAACGGTATCAACAAATATTTTGGTCGCACGAAAGTGCTTAATGATATCTCGCTCGATATTGCTTCCGGAGAAATGGTTGCGCTGCTCGGGCCCTCGGGCTCAGGGAAAACCACGTTGCTGCGCATTATCGCCGGACTGGAAAATCAGAGTGCTGGCCATCTGAGCTTCCACGGCAAAGACGTTACGCGTCTTCATGCCCGCGACCGCCAGGTCGGTTTTGTGTTTCAGCATTACGCACTGTTCCGCCATATGACGGTGTTCGACAACATCGCTTTTGGTCTGACCGTGCTGCCGCGTCGCGAGCGTCCGAACGCTGAAGAGATCAAGAAAAAAGTCACTAAATTGCTGGAGATGGTTCAACTGGCGCATCTGGCCAACCGTTATCCTGCCCAGCTTTCCGGCGGCCAGAAACAGCGTGTCGCACTGGCGCGTGCGCTGGCCGTGGAACCGCAAATCCTGCTGCTCGATGAGCCTTTTGGTGCGCTGGATGCGCAGGTGCGTAAAGAGCTGCGCCGCTGGCTGCGTCAGTTACATGAAGAACTGAAATTTACCAGCGTGTTCGTGACGCACGATCAGGAAGAAGCGATGGAAGTTGCCGACCGCGTGGTGGTGATGAGCCAGGGCAATATTGAACAGGTCGGGGCTCCGGAAGAAATCTGGCGCGAACCGGCAACCCGTTTCGTACTCGAGTTTATGGGCGAAGTGAATAAAATCAGCGGTGACATCCGCGGCTCGCAGCTGTACGTCGGTGCGCACCACTGGCCGCTGGAAAACCCGCCGCTGCATCAGGGGCCGGTTGATCTGTTCCTGCGCCCGTGGGAGATGGAAATCACAGCGCAAAGTAATGCCCGCTGCCCGCTGCCGGTGAAAGTACTGGAAGTCAGCCCACGCGGACATTTCTGGCAGCTTATCGTGCAGGCCGAAGGCTGGCATGACGAACCACTTTCCGTTGTGCTTACGCAAACCTATGGCGTCAACGTGCCGCAGCGCGGCGATCGATTCTACGTCGGGGGCCTTAATGGACGCCTGTATGCCGGTGATCAACAACTGCAACCCGTTGCGTTAGCGAAGAGTGCCTGATATTTTTTAATCAGCACGTTTACAGGGCGGTCATCGGGCCGCCCTTTTTCTCGTCTGATATCTGTTTATGCGTTTTTTCTCAGTCAATAGTTCTTTTTGATATAAGGCCAGCCCCGTGAGTACGCTCGAAAAATTTATCGGTAACACCCCTCTGGTGAGATTACAGCGCCTGACCAAAGGTCTGGACAGCGAGATTTGGGTCAAGCTGGAAGGCAATAACCCGGCCGGATCGGTAAAAGATCGTGCGGCACTGTTCATGATCGAGCAGGCGGAAAAGCGCGGAGAAATTCGCCCCGGCGATACGCTGATTGAAGCCACCAGCGGAAACACGGGAATTGCACTGGCCATGATTGCCGCGCTGAAGGGCTACAAGCTGAAATTGCTGATGCCTGAAAACATGAGCCTCGAACGTCAGGCTTCAATGCGGGCTTACGGCGCAGAGTTGCTGTTGGTGAGCCGGGCGCAGGGGATGGAAGGCGCACGGGATCTGGCGCTGGACATGGAAAAGCAGGGGCAGGGCAAAGTGCTGGATCAGTTCAACAACCCGGACAATCCCTTGGCTCATTTCACCACCACCGGGCCGGAAATCTGGCAGCAAACTCACGGGCGCGTAACGCATTTCGTTTCCAGCATGGGCACCACCGGTACCATTACCGGCGTCAGCCGTTATTTGCGCACCCAAAGTGCGGGTGTCACGATTGTCGGCCTGCAACCTTCCGAGGGAAGCAGTATTCCGGGTATTCGCCGCTGGCCGAAGGAATATCTGCCGGGCATTTTCAAACCTGAACTGGTCGATGAAGTTATGGACATGGGCCAAACTGAGGCCGAAGATACCATGCGCGCACTGGCGCGTGATGAAGGTATTTTCTGTGGCGTCAGCTCCGGCGGTGCCGTGGCGGGGGCACTACGTGTGGCAAAAAACCACCCTGGTAGCGTGGTCGTGGCCATTATTTGCGATCGCGGCGATCGCTATCTATCGACTGGCGTTTTTGATCTCTGATCCTATATTCATCTGTAGAATGTAAAATTAGAGTAAAAGCGGCTGCGCAATGCAGGCTTAGTGGTAAAAATGACCAGAATTTTAGCCAGGCGGAAAAATAATGAAAATTTTGTTAGTCGATGACGATCTCGAATTAGGCACCATGCTCAGCGAATACCTTATTGCCGAAGGCTTTGACGCTTCTCTGGTGCTGACCGGGAAGGCCGGGGTGGAGGGGGCCATGTCTGGCGAGTATACCGCGATGATCCTCGACATTATGTTGCCGGACATGAGCGGTATTGATGTACTGCGTCAGGTGCGTAAAAACAGCCGTCTGCCGATCATCATGTTGACCGCCAAAGGCGACAACATCGATCGCGTTATTGGTCTGGAAATGGGCGCGGATGACTACATGCCGAAGCCGTGCTATCCACGGGAGCTGGTCGCCCGTCTGCGTGCCGTGCTGCGCCGGGTAGAAGAACAGCAGGAATCACACTCAGATTCCTCATCGGTCAACTACGGAGATCTGACGCTCAATCCTGCCACCCGCAGCAGCGAATGGCGCGGTGTGCCTTTTGATCTGACCGCTTCCGAATTCAACTTGCTTGAGCTGCTGTTACGTTCCCCGGAGCGTGTTGTGTCCAAAGATGAATTGTCCGAAAAAGGTCTGGGGCGTCCGCGTGAAGCATACGACCGCAGCATTGACGTGCATATCAGTAATATTCGTCAAAAACTGGGGTCACTGGACGGTGGTGATATTCTGACTATTGAGACGGTGCGCAGTATTGGTTACCGGATCCGATAAACGTATGCGCGGAAGGTTGTTCTGGAAAATCCTCTTAGGATTTTGGTTTACTTTCGTTGCCATCACCCAGGGTCTTTGGGTGGTATTCGCCTTCTATAATCCG
The DNA here is from genome assembly GCF_057290995.1 of Rahnella sp. 1L-D-7-B-C2. Classification (NCBI taxonomy): domain Bacteria; kingdom Pseudomonadati; phylum Pseudomonadota; class Gammaproteobacteria; order Enterobacterales; family Yersiniaceae; genus Rahnella; species Rahnella sp. 1L-D-7-B-C2. The sequence continues at coordinate 47,288 of NZ_JBXAVQ010000017.1, forward strand.
CATGAACCGCCGGAAAGTGGTATCGCACGGCGTTTTGTTAAGTTGCAAATCAACTCGGCCGTCTCGATGCTGCACACCGGTGGAATGCCCGCGCTCAATGACATGATGGCCAACTGGCCGGAAAGCGATCGCAAACTCTTCTCGGTCACCCCTTCACTGCTGCCCGCTAAGGGGAGTGGCGTCCAGGATCTGGAACCGGGCAAAATTCCCCATGAAGTCGTCGAATTTGTTCAGGGACCGGACGGACAAGGCTATCGCCTGCGTTACGACGTGCAGGGGCTGATGCATGAGTACCGGCCAAAACGTCACAGAGATCTGCTGAACATGCCGCCGCCGCTGTTGTGGCTCGGCGGGCTGGGCGGATTGCTGTTCAGCGCCGTGCTGGCGTGGAACCTGACACGGCCGATGCTGCAAATGCGTAAAGCGTTTGGACGCGTGGCGCAGGGTGACTTGTCTGTGCGGCTGTTCTCCAGTATGGGGAAACGTCATGACGAGCTTTCTGAAGTGGCGCGTGATTTCGATTCTATGGCGGAACGTTTACAGGTGCTGGTGAAAGCGCGCGAAGAACTGCTGCACGATGTGTCGCATGAGTTGCGTTCGCCGCTGGCCCGATTGCAGCTGGCGATTGGTCTGGCGCGGCAGAATCCGTCGAACGTGGAAACGTCTCTGAGCCGCATAGAGCATGAAGCAGGGCGCCTGGATAAGATGATCGGTGAACTCCTTGCGCTTTCGCGAACAGAAAGCAGCGAAATTCCTGACGAAGAATATTTCGATCTGTTCGGGCTGGTCGAAGCGGTGGTCAATGATGCACGTTATGAAGCGCAGTTACCGGGTGTGGAAATTGCTATGCACCCTGAAACACCGGATGACGCGGATTACACTGTGAAAGGGAACGCGGAGTTGATGCGTCGTGCAGTTGATAATGTGGTACGCAACGCGTTGCGTTTCTCAGCGCGCGGCCAGACGATTACCGTTTCGCTGGCCCATCTTGAAGACTTTTTGCAGATTGAAGTAGCCGATCAGGGGCCGGGTGTGGAAGAAGACAAGCTCTCGAGCATCTTTGACCCGTTCGTTCGCGTGAAGTCGCCGTTGTCAGGCAAAGGTTACGGGCTGGGGCTGGCAATCACCCGTAAAGTGATGGTGGCGCACGAAGGCAAAGTCGATGCCCGAAATGCACAGCCGCACGGCCTGGTGATTAGTCTCCAGGTTCCGCACTGGAAAATCTGATCTCCCGTCATAATTCACGCTGCAGATGCGTTTGACACCTTCCTGATGTTCGAATTATTTTGGGGGAGAGATATTTTGGGCAATAAAAAACGGCGCCTTAGCGCCGTTTTTCTTTATCGCTGAGCGATTTACTTCTTGATGCGGATGATTGGGGTTTCGCCCACAGTCACGCTACCAGTCAGTTTAATCAGCTCTTTGATCTCGTCCATGTTAGAGATGACAACCGGAGTCAGGGTAGACTTCGCTTTCTCTTCCAGCAGAGCCAGATCAAACTCGATAATCAAATCACCTTTCTTCACACGTTGGCCTTCTTCAGCGATGCGTTTGAAGCCTTCGCCTTTCAGTTCCACCGTATCGATACCGAAGTGAACAAACAGTTCGATGCCACTGTCGGATTCGATTGAGAAAGCATGGTTAGTTTCAAAGATTTTACCGATAGTGCCGTCAACCGGAGCAACCATTTTGTTGCCAGTTGGCTTGATTGCAATACCGTCGCCGACGATTTTCTCAGCGAAAACAACGTCTGGCACATCTTCAATGTTGACAATTTCACCAGAGATTGGCGCTACGATTTCAATAGTGCCAACGTCTTTTTTATCATCAGAAACCAATGATTTCAGTTTATCGAACAAACCCATGATCTTCTCCTAAGCATTAATTTGGGCAGCTTTACAGCATCGCGCAATTAGCAGAGTGTTTTTTCTTCAATGAACTTGTTAACCAGGTTCATCAACTCTTGCGCCGTAGGTTGAGCCAGAGCCTCATCTGCAAGCGCTTTCACATCTTCGAAGTTTGTATTGCGAATAATTTTCTTGATGCGTGGAATTGAGATAGCACTCATGCTGAACTCGTCTAATCCCATGCCCAATAGAAGAAGTGTAGCACGTTCGTCACCGGCTAGCTCGCCGCACATCCCTGTCCATTTACCGGCAGCATGAGATGCGTCAATAACTTGCTTGATTAAACCAAGCACAGACGGAGACATTGGGTTGTAAAGATGAGAGATCAGCTCGTTACCGCGATCCACAGCCAAAGTATACTGGGTAAGATCGTTTGTACCAATACTGAAGAAATCGACTTCTTTTGCCAGATGGTGAGCAATCACGGCAGCCGCCGGTGTTTCAACCATCACGCCAACTTCGATAGTTTCATCGAATGCCTGGCCTTTCTCGCGCAGCTGAACTTTCAGCATCTCGAGTTCTGCTTTCAGTTCACGCACTTCTTCTACAGAAATGATCATCGGGAACATGATGCGCAGTTTACCGAAAGCAGAAGCACGCAGGATCCCTTTCAGCTGGTCGTGAAGAATTTCTTTACGGTCCAGACAGATACGGATTGCACGCCAGCCCAGGAACGGGTTTTCTTCTTTTGGCAGATTCATGTACGGCAGGTCTTTATCACCGCCGATGTCCATGGTACGCACGATAACAGCTTGTGAACCCATCGCTTCAGCAACGGCTTTATAGGCCTGGAATTGCTCTTCTTCGGTAGGCAGGCTGTCACGATCCATGAACAGGAATTCAGTACGATACAGGCCGACACCTTCAGCGCCGTTGCGCTCTGCACCGGCGACATCACGCACGGTACCGATGTTGGCACAGACTTCAACCTGATGACCGTCCAGTGTAATGGCCGGCAAGTCTTTCAGTTTAGTCAGTTCGTCTTTTTCAGAGATGTACTGGTTCTGAACCGCTTTCAGCTCGTCAATAATATCGGCCGTCGGGTTGACGTAGATTTTATTGTTTACGGCGTCGAGGATCAGATAGTCATCATTTTTGACTTGTTTGGTCACGTCGCTGGTACCCACGATAGCAGGCAGTTCCAGTGAGCGGGCCATGATTGAGGTGTGAGAAGTACGGCCACCCAAATCAGTAATGAAGCCGAGTACCTTGTTCAGGTTCAGCTGTGCTGTTTCTGAAGGTGTCAGATCTGTCGCAACCAGAATGACTTCGTCCTGGATGGAGCTCAGATCGACAATCGCCATGTCCAGAATGTTGCGCAGAAGACGCTTACCGATATCACGCACGTCAGCCGCACGTTCTTTCAGGTACTCATCATCAAGCTCTTCCAGGGCTTTCGCCTGGCCTTCAATGACAGAGAAAGCAGCTGCGTCAGCAGAGGCATGCTCGTCTTTGATGAGGGCTATGATTTCCTGCTCAAGTTCTTCGTCTTCCAACAACATGATGTGGCCTTCGAAGATGGCTTCTTTCTCTTCACCGAAGGTCTCACCGGCTTTGGTCTTGATCACTTCCAACTGGGCGGACGCTTTCGCACGGCCAGTGAGGAAACGTTCAACTTCCTGATCAACGTGATCAGGAGAGATTTTTTTCCGGTTGATGACAATTTCATCTTCTTTCAACAGAAGTGCTTTGCCGAAAGCGATACCGGGAGATACTAAAATGCCTGAAATCATAACCCTACCTTTCTCTTGACTGGTTTAAACGATATAAGAGCGGCTTGTTGTTACTCGAGCTCTGCCATCAGTTTTACCAAGTGTTCAACGGCTTTCTGCTCGTCTTCACCTTCAGCTGAGAGGGTCACAACGGTACCTTGGGTCAGGCCCAAAGTTTGCAGTTTGAACAGACTTTTAGCACTGGCGCTTTTACCGTTAGAAGTCACGGTAATGTCAGAAGTGAAACCTTTCGCTTCTTTCACGAATTGTGCTGCAGGGCGAGTGTGCAGACCATTTGGTGCAGTGATAGTAACTTCTTGCTGGAACATTGTTGTTTCCCCAACTTATTAAAGTAATGTTGTGGAGCTAAAGTTTAGCGTATTAGCTTCACTTTGGCCTGAGAGATTCGCGCCTGACTATGGTTCAGGGGCTGGTTCTGATGCAACAGAAAAGAGAAAATACCGCACTCTGCGACAAAACTCTTTGCCCTAGATCTAGGCTTTCCTGTTATCACCCCATTATGCCGTCTTTTTCCCTCATGTAACAAATCGGTAAATCGATTCAGCGGGAGGCAGGATGGAAGTGATTAATTTCGCGCACCGAAATAATTGTCCGGTTAAATACTAAAACTGGCGGGTAAAATCAATGACAGAGTGGTGTAAAGTTTGACGTAGCCCACAAAAAAGCACCCGTTAAGGTGCTTTTTTGAGCGTTTTTAGCGATGTAGCATTATTGTTGCAATTCTTTTTCAGTGAATAAATCAGCAAACAATGCGGTACTCAGATAGCGTTCACCAGAGGACGGTAAAATCACGACGATGGTTTTATCAGCAAAGTCCGCTTCTTCGGACAATTTAACCGCAGCGGCTACTGCTGCACCGGAAGAAATCCCGGCCAGAATCCCTTCTTCTTCCATCAGACGGCGTGCCATTTGAATGGATTCGTCATTTGTGATCAACGTCACACGGTCCAGCAGGTCTAAATCAAGATTACCCGGAATAAAGCCGGCACCGATGCCCTGAATTTTATGCGGGCTCGGTTTCACTTCTTCGCCGTTCAGCGTCTGGGTGATAACAGGGGAGTCCGTAGGCTCAACGGCTACCAGCGTCACGCTGCTTTTTTTGCTTTTCAGATAACGGCCCGTGCCGGTGATGGTACCGCCGGTGCCAACGCCTGCGATCAGCACGTCCACGTCGCCGTCGGTATCTTCCCAGATTTCAGGACCGGTAGTTTGTTCGTGGATAGCCGGGTTCGCCGGATTGCTGAACTGCTGAAGAATTAAATAACGCTGCGGATCGCTGGCCTGAATTTCTTCAGCTTTAGCAATCGCGCCTTTCATGCCTTTCGCGCCTTCGGTCAGTACCAGATTGGCGCCAAGCGCTTTGAGCAGTTTACGACGTTCAACGCTCATGGTTTCCGGCATGGTCAGCGTCAGCTTGTAACCGCGCGCGGCCGCGACGTACGCCAGTGCGATGCCAGTGTTGCCGCTGGTCGGTTCCACCAGTTCGATATCTTTGGTCAGGATGCCGCGTTTTTCGGCGTCCCAAATCATGTTGGCACCGATACGGCACTTCACGCTGAAGCTCGGGTTACGCGACTCGACCTTAGCCAGGATCCGACCATTACCAATGCGGTTCAGGCGAACCAGTGGCGTATGGCCGATTGTTAATGAATTGTCTTCATAGATCTTGCTCATAACCCGTCCTTTAACTGTATGAAATATCCACGGTGTGAAGCTTTCAACACTATGAAATTAGTGGGAATCAGAAAAGCATACGCGAACGGCTTTTCCAGTGAAGTAAGCTTTTGGTATTTGGTATATCGATAGGTTATTAAGAAATAAGTTTGAGAAGCAAAAGTCAAGCTAAGCCAACAGCCGCATAACGCGGCTGTGGCGATAAAAAGCAATAAAAACAACTGCCTGCGGCGCTTATCCCCGTGTCGGGTTGATGTCCAGATTATTTCTGACGTACACCGAACGGTAGCGGTCGCACCACATCGCCGTTGCGCCACACACCGCCACTGGCAGGATCACCAGATTCAATACCGGTATCATCGTAAACAGGCTGACCAGCGCGCCGAACTGCATGTTATCGATGCGGTTTTTGCCGAGCGACCGGCGCATGTCGGCAAAACTCACTTTATGATTATCAAAAGGATAGTCGCAGTATTGGATAACGACCATCCAGGCGCTGAACAGGAACCACAGCACCGGCGCGGCGGTTTGCCCTATCACCGGAATGAAGTACAACGCAAACAGCACCAGCGCGCGCGGAATGTAATACGCCAGCTTTTGCCATTCGCGTTTCATGATGCGCGGCAGGTCTTTCATGATGTCCCAGATGCCGGTATCCGGCGGTGCTTTTCCGGTCAGCCGCGCTTCGAGCTGTTCTGAGAGCAAGCCGCTGAACGGGGCGGCGATCAGGTTGGCAATCGTGCTGAAGAAATAGCTAAATACCAGTACCACAGAAATTACCGCAACCGGCCAGATCAGATAATCCAGCCAGCTTAGCCAGCCGGGCACGCGGCTCATCATCGCCGGGATCCATTCCCCAAGCTTTGTGAACAACCACCAAAAGGCACCGCCCATCAGAATGATGTTGACCGCGAGGGGTAAAATCACAAAACGTCGTATTCCGGATAAGGAAATGAGCGTCCAGCCCTGTTTGAAATAATGCACGCCGTTATGGGTTGCGGCGTTTTGCGATGAAGTCATAAAAGAAATTTTCTCTCTGAGTTGAATGACATGGACTATCATATCGGTATGATTTTCTACTGGCTAGCCGCGTATTGGCTGAAAAAGCAGCAAAAAAAGGTGCAACTATGATGTTTATTACCAGAAAGTAGTGTCCAGACTTGCACTTATCTACGTGGGCAAATAGAGTTAAACATGTATATGTTTGCCGTGGTGGCAATGAATTAGAACAACAGAGATAGCAATGATGCAGGATTTGCGTCTGATATTAATCGTTGTTGGCGCGATCGCCATAATAGCGTTGTTATTGCACGGTTTGTGGACCAGCCGTAAAGAACGCTCTTCGCTGTTTCGCGATCGTCCAGCTAAACGTATGAAAAAAGAACGGGACCCGTCTCCGTCTGACGATTTTGTCGATGGAGTGGGAGAGGTGCGCGTGCGTCCTGCTCATTCTCAGGACGAGCCGACTTTTGGTCAGTACGATGAACCAGAACAGTCTGCACCGCCACGTCAGCCGCAGGCACCCCCTGCGCAGCCAGCGCCTGTTGCACGTGTGCAGCAGCCTGCTCAGCCTCAACATCATGCCGTGCAAGAGGATCCGTTGTTAAGCGGGTATTCTGCTGCTGAACCTGAAACCGGATCCCGCCGTGAACCTGCGGTTGATTTCGCCCCTTCAGCGCCACAGAGAGCGCAGGCTCCGGTTCCTCCGCAGGAAATTCATGCGGACGCAGCACCTGCGGCAAAAGCAGAGCCTCAACCCTCACCGTTTGCCCCTGCTGAGCCAGAAGCGCCGGCAGAAAAAGCCAAACTGAAAGAGACGGTTCTGGTGCTGCATGTTGCAGCGCATCAGGGGGGTGCGATTGGCGGTGAAGTGTTGCTTAACAGCGTGCTTCAGTCCGGCTTCCAGTTCGGTGCCATGAATATTTTCCATCGTCATGTCAGCCCTGCAGGCAGTGGCCCTGTGCTGTTTAGTCTGGCAAATATGGTCAAACCGGGTTCTTTCGATCCTGACAATATGTCCGACTTCTCGACGCCTGGGATTACGTTGTTCATGATGGTGCCTTGCTACGGCGATGCGCATCAGAACTTCAAACTGCTCTTGCAGTCTGCACAACGTATTGCAGACGATGTCGGTGCGATGGTGCTCGACGATGAGCGTCGTATGATTACGCCGCAGAAGCTCGAAACCTATAAAGCGCGGATCCGTGAGGTCCTCGAGGCAACTGCCTGACTCAGGCAGTTGTGACATCCCCCTTTTCAAGACCCCCGCTTGCGGGGGTTTTTTATCTCCACGGTGAGTCATGGCCACTATCGAAGAACAAATCAATCATTTACGCACTCAGTTGCGCCATCACGAATATCAGTACCACGTTCTGGATGCACCGCAAGTGCCTGATGCCGAATACGATCGTCTGATGCGTGAGCTGCGTGAGCTGGAAACGGCGCATCCTGAACTGGTTACTGCCGATTCACCGACGCAGCGCGTAGGGGCTGCACCGCTGTCTGAATTCGGCCAGGTGAAACATCAGGTGCCAATGTTGTCGCTGGACAACGTGTTTGATGAAGACAGCTATCTGGCATTTTACAAGCGCGTTCAGGATCGGCTAAAAACCGCTGAGCCGCTGAGGTTTTGCTGTGAGCTGAAGCTCGATGGTTTAGCCGTCAGCCTGCTGTACGAAAACGGTGAACTGGTACAGGCCGCGACACGCGGTGACGGCACGACCGGCGAGAACATTACTGCCAACGTGCGCACCATCCGCGCCATCCCGCTGCGTTTGCAGGGTGACAATATTCCGGCCAGGCTTGAAGTGCGTGGTGAAGTGTTTATGCCGCAGCCGGGTTTTGAAGCGATGAACGAAGAAGCGCGCCGTACCGGGGGCAAAGTATTTGCTAATCCACGAAATGCCGCCGCCGGATCACTGCGCCAGCTCGATCCGCGCATTACCGCCAAACGTCCGCTGACCTTCTTCTGCTACGGCATCGGCGTGCTGGACGGCGGTGAATTACCCCGCAGCCACTATGAACGCCTGCAACAGCTGAAAGCCTGGGGATTACCGGTCAGCGATCGTGTACGGGTCTGCACCGGCAGCGAAGACGTGCTCGAATTTTACCGTCAGGTGGAAGCTGACCGTCCGACGCTCGGTTTCGATATCGACGGCGTGGTGGTGAAAATTGACTCGCTCGATATTCAGGAAACGCTGGGCTTCGTGGCGCGAGCGCCGCGCTGGGCGACGGCGTTTAAATTCCCGGCGCAGGAACAAATCACGCTGGTAAAAGACGTCGAGTTTCAGGTTGGCCGTACTGGTGCGATTACGCCAGTGGCGCGTCTGGAACCGGTGCTGGTCGCCGGTGTAATGGTCAGCAATGCAACCCTGCACAACGCGGATGAAATCGAACGCCTCGGTTTGCGCATTGGTGACACGGTGATTGTCCGCCGTGCTGGTGACGTGATCCCGCAGGTCGTCGGGGTGGTAATGGACGAACGCCCGGAAAATGCCCGTGAAGTCGTGTTTCCGACACATTGTCCGGTATGTAATTCCGACGTCGAACGTGTGGAAGGCGAAGCGGTGGCCCGCTGTACCGGCGGTCTGATCTGCGGTGCGCAACGCAAAGAAGCGTTAAAGCATTTTGTTTCCCGCCGCGCACTGGATGTTGACGGCATGGGCGATAAAATTATCGATCAGCTGGTGGAAAAAGAGTACGTCAAGAATCCGGCGGATCTGTTCCGCCTGACGGCCGGCAAACTCACCGGTCTGGATCGCATGGGGCCGAAATCCGCACAGAACGTCGTGAATGCGCTGGAAAAAGCCAAAGAAACCACGCTCGCGCGTTTCCTGTATGCGCTCGGTATTCGCGAAGTGGGTGAAGCGACGGCGGCCAATCTGGCGGCGCATTACGGTTCTGTAGAGGCGCTGAAAGCGGCGGATATTGATTCTCTTAAAACCGTGCCGGATGTCGGTGACGTGGTGGCGAAGCACGTGGTGAATTTCCTGTCGGAAGAGCATAACCAGCAGGTGATCGACGAGCTTCTCAGTCCGGAAATCAACATTCACTGGCCCGAAGTGCAAGTGATTGTACCTGAGGAAATCGACAGCCCGTTCTCCGGTAAAACTGTGGTGCTGACCGGTTCTCTGTCTGTCCTCTCGCGCGATGAGGCCAAAGACCGCCTGACGGCGCTGGGAGCGAAAGTCTCCGGCAGCGTATCGAAAAAAACCGATCTGGTGATCGCCGGAGAAGCGGCCGGATCCAAACTGGCGAAAGCGCAGGAGCTGGGAATTGCCGTTATCGACGAAGCGGAGATGATCCGCCTGCTGGGTGAATAAGCGATGGAAAAAGAAGATCTTATCCAAATCGCCAACATGGTGATGCCGTTTGGCAAATATGCCGGGCGGGTGCTGATTGACCTGCCGGAAGAGTATTTGCTGTGGTTCGCCCGTAAGGATGAATTTCCGCAGGGCAAACTCGGTGAGCTGATGCAGCTGACGTTGACCATCAAAAGCGAAGGGCTGCAAAGCCTGATTAATCCGCTGCGTCGCAACGGGCCAGGTTTAGGTGGTACTGACGATTAACGTCAGCCCTCAAAATGAAGAAAGGCGCTGATATCAGCGCCTTTTCTGTTTCTACAAGTCTGTCACCGGCACTTTTTCCAGCGCCATTTCCTGCTGTTTCTTCTGATACCTTTTCGCCAGCACCGCACAGGTCATCAGCTGAACCTGATGGAAGATCATCAGCGGCAGCACCATCATGCCAATCGCGCTGACCGGGAATAGAATATTGGCCATCGGAATACCGTTCGCCAGACTTTTCTTCGAGCCGCAGAACACAATGGTGATTTCATCCGGTTTACTGAATCCCATCCAGCGCGCCATGTAAGTATTGATAACCAGAATCAGCGCCAGCAGAACCAGGCTGACCACCACGATAAACAGCAACGATCCGATGCCCACCTGATGCCAGATCCCCTGCGTGACGGCTTCGCTGAATGCCGAATACACCACCAGCAAAATTGATGTCTGGTCGGTTTTGCCGATCATTTTGCGGTGACGTTCTACAAACCCGCCAATCAGCGGTCGCAGAAGATGCCCGGCAATAAACGGTACCAGCAGCTGCAGGACGATGTGCCCGACCTGCTCCAAACCGTTACCGGTTGTACCCTGGACGTGCATCAGCAGGCTGACCAGAAGCGGTGACACAAAAATTCCCAACAGGCTCGAGGCCGAGGCACTGCAGACCGCCGCGGCGACGTTTCCGCCCGCCAGTGAGGTGAAGGCGATTGCCGATTGTACGGTCGCAGGCAGAATACACAGATAGACGAAACCGCTGTAAATCTGCGGGCTGACGTCCACCGGATGCCACCACTGAAACAGCAGCCCGAGCACCGGGAACAAAATGAAGGTGCTGAACATCACCCACAGATGCAGCCGCCAGTTATTGCTGCCCTGAAAAATCGCCTCACGGGAAAGCTTGGCGCCGTGCATAAAAAACAGCAGGCCGATGGCGAAGATGGTCAGATTATTGAAGAACGCAACGAACATGCCGCTGGCCGGGAAAAATGTCGCCAGCAGCACGGTGGCAATCAGCGTAAGGGTAAAGCGATCGGGTAAGAAGCGCATGAGCATATCTCAGATTTGTAATCATATCGTGAGCGCTATTCTGAGCGACTGCGATACAATTAAAAAATTGATTTATTTAATCCATTGATGCGGAAAATTCATGAATTACTCCCTCAGACAGCTTCGCGTATTTGTCGCCGTTTCACGCCACGGCAGCTTCAGTCGCGCGGGCGAGGCTATCGGCCTGAGTCAGTCGGCGGTCAGCCACAGCATGAAAGAGCTGGAAGTGGAGATGGGTGTGCGGCTGCTCGATCGCACCACGCGCGAAGTGGCACTGACCGATGCTGGCCGTCGTCTGGCAAATCGTGTAGAACCGCTGCTGGATGAATTGCACGCCATGCTGCTCGATACCCGCAGTTTCGGTACGCAGCACAATGGCCGCGTGCGAATTGCGTCCAGTCAGACCATTTCTGCCCAACTGATGCCGCAATGCATCGCCAGCGGTGAACAGCTTTACCCCGAGATCCGTATTTTACTGCGCGATCAGGCGCAACAGCTGGTACTGAACAGCGTGCGGAATGCCGAAGTGGATTTCGGTATTGTGATCGATCCCGGTGAAAATACCGATCTCGACTGCGAGCCGGTGTTGCATGAACCTTTTCTGCTGATGTGCCGGGAAGATCATCCGTTCGCCCGTCAGACATCTGTGAAATGGCAGGCTCTAAACGGCTGCAAACTGGTGTTACAGGATTATGCCTCGGGTAGCCGCATACTGATTGATAGCGCGCTGAAATCGCAGGGCGTGAAGGCGGAAATCGCCCAGGAAATCGGGCATACCGCCACGCTGTTTCCGATGGTGGAAGCCGGGATCGGCATCAGCGTATTTCCGGCGCTGGCGCTGCCCGTTCCGCAGGGCAGCAGGCTGGCGATCAGGCCCCTGGAGCCGGAAATCAACCGCGTGCTGATGCTGGCAAAGCGCAAAAACCGTTCGCTGTCGCCCGCCGCGCAGGCCATCTGGCAGGTGGTGAAAGATCAGGCGTTAATACTGAGTGAAAAACGCAGCCAGCAGGGCGTGTTCAAACCCTGACACCATGCCGGCTGTTTCAGGCTGAAAGTCGGTTAAACGTAAATATCAATCGCATTGGTATCGGTCGGCTTATTCACGCCTTCCTCTTTTTTAATGTCAGTGGCTGCTTCAGCTTTTTGCTGCTGCTCCAGCGCTTTCTCCGCCTGCTGCTGCTGGATTTGTGCGATCTGTTGTTGCAGCATTTCGATTTGCTGCTGCAACAGTTCCTGCTGCTGTTTCACGTCTTCAGAGTCGCCGCCTGAATTGCTCAGATTCTTGACCTGTTCGGTCAGTTTCTGGATCTGTTTAGTCAACTGTGCAATCTGACTGCTGCTGCCCGCATCACTGCTTGAAGACGAACTCACTGCACTGCCGGTGGCACTGATAGTGCTCATAATAGCCTCGCTTAGTGTGAATAAATTTTGCACGTAAGGGTGCTTAAGCGTTATCGGCGGCGATTGGCCCGGCTTTATTGTTTTTGCATATTCCTTACAGTGTTAACGCATTTCTTGTACTTCAAGCCTTGGCCACAGCTTCAGCCAGCCTTTATTGCTCACGCGTTCAGCAAATACTGCCGGGATCGCGTGGCGCGGATTTGGCGTGATAGTTAAGTGGAACAGATTCTCCAGCCCGAGCGGGGCGTTCAGTTCGATCTGTCCCTCAGCATTCATTCGCGCGCCAATGGCGGTTTCCACTTCTACCCAGTAACTGATGGCCTGCGCGCTGCAAGTGTAAGGCGCATGGCCGTGACGTTCATGCATTCGAGCCTGATTCTTCACTGACCACGGCAGTTCAGGCGCGGCTGCACGCAAACGCTGCTCTAACCGCTCATCTGTCGCCACGGAACACTCAGCCGGATTGAAATACACCACGTCGATATCGTTGAGTGGTGTGGTGTGCGGATAGCCATGCAGCCGGTCCCACACCAGATTGCGTACAAAACCCGCCGCCAGCCACGCATCGTTCAGCCCCAGTTTTTGCACTTCATTCAGCGCCCGCAGATGCATCGGTTCGTCGCTGAGCCAGGTGATAATTTGCTGCTCCATCTCTTTCACGCACGGTTCTCCACAGGAATGGGATCTCATTGTAGCCAAACTTGATGACAGCGCGTCAACGCACCGTTTCGGATTTTGCTGCAACCCGGACGCGCCAAAATGAAGCAAACCACCCGGCTGAAAGGTGTCAGGCCGCATATTTGCTGGATTGGTTAAGTGGTACAGCCTTTGCAGGATGGGTCATACCGCAGAAAAATAGGGCAGAGCTGCGGCAGTCTCTTTTCCAACAAAAATTGAGTTATCACCGGGCAGGGGATCACACATGCAAACCACGAAAGTCACTCCCGTATTAAAGCGGACGCTGGGCAGTTTTAAACTCTGGGGCATCGCCGTCGGGCTGGTCATCTCCGGCGAGTATTTTGGCTGGAGCTACGGCTGGGCGCAGGCCGGTACGCTGGGCTTTCTTATCACCGCACTGGTGATTGCCGCCATGTATTGCGCCTTTATTTTCAGCTTTACCGAACTCACCACCTCAATTCCTCATGCGGGCGGGCCATTTGCCTACGCCTATCGCGCCTTCGGGCCGACGGGGGGATTCGTCGCGGGATTCGCCACGCTGGTGGAATTTGTTTTTGCGCCACCGGCGATTGCGATGGCTATAGGTGCTTATCTCAACGTGCAGTTTCCTTCCATCGAACCGAAATGGGTGGCAGTCGGCGCGTACATTGTTTTCATGGTACTGAATATTCTCGGCGTCAGCATTGCCGCGACATTTGAACTGCTGGTGACGTTGCTGGCGATTTTTGAACTGCTGGTATTTATGGGCGTGGTTGCACCGGGCTTCCAGATGTCAAACTTCATGCACGGAGGCTGGGCCGGCAGCGATACGTTCAGCCCGGCGGCGTTCTCCGGCATCTTTGCGGCGATCCCTTTTGCCATCTGGTTTTTCCTGGCCATTGAAGGCGCATCAATGGCCGCTGAAGAAGCCAAAGATCCGCAGCGTACCATTCCGAAAGCCTTTATCGGCGGGATCCTGACGCTCACCGTGCTGGCGCTGGGCGTGATGTTATTTGCCGGCGGTGTGGGCGACTGGACCAAATTGTCGAATATCAACGATCCGTTACCTCAGGCGATGAAACTGATTGTCGGCAGCAACAGCGGCTGGCTGCATATGCTGGTCTGGCTGGGGCTGTTCGGACTGATTGCGTCTTTCCACGGCATCATCATGGGCTATTCCCGTCAGATATTTGCGCTGGCGCGAGCAGGGTATCTGCCCAAACGGTTGGCTACGGTGAATGCACGTTTCCAGACTCCGCATCTGGGTATTATCGCCGGTGGCCTGGTAGGCATTGCGGCGATTTTCTCGGATTCACTGATCGTGATCGGCGGACAGCCGCTGACCGCGAATATCGTGACCATGTCGGTGTTTGGTGCGATTGTGATGTACATCATTTCGATGGCGGCGTTGTTCAAACTGCGCCGCAGCGAGCCGAATCTGATCCGGCCATTCCGTGCGCCACTCTATCCTTTTGCACCGGCGCTGGCTCTGGTGCTGGCGGTGGTGTGCCTGGGGGCTATGATCTATTACAACACACTGCTGTTTTTGATCTTTGCCGCCATGATGCTGCTGGCCTACGCCTGGTTCCTGCTGACACATCAGGCGCGTACCGATGCAGCGGAAGACCCGCAGTTACGTGGACTGCGACCGGCATCGGCCAAAATTGGCAAATAACCCGGTTCGCTAAGGAGCGTTATGTTTCAAACCACATTGAGCCATCGCAGCTACCGGTTTAAGGATTTACGTGAGCTGATGGCAAAAGCATCCCCCGCGAGGTCGGGGGATTATCTTGCTGAAGTGGCGGCGACCAGCGCGGAAGAGCGGATGGCGGCAAAAATGGCGCTGGCCGACGTCCCGCTGAAAACCTTCCTGCAACAGCTGCTGGTGCCGTATGAAGATGATGAAGTCACGCGGCTGATTATCGATACCCACGACGTCGCGGCATTTGCCGCGATTTCACATCTCACCGTGGGGGATTTTCGTGACTGGCTGCTGAGCGAAAAAACGGACAGCGCGGTACTGGCGGCGGTCGCGTGGGGAATTACACCGGAAATGGCGGCGGCAGTCAGCAAGCTGATGCGCAATCAGGATCTGATTCTGGTCGCTAAAAAATGCCGGGTGATCACTCAATTTCGTAACACCATCGGCCTGCCGGGGCACATGAGCGTGCGCCTGCAACCGAATCATCCGACGGACAACTTGCAGGGCATCGCCGCCAGTATGCTCGACGGCTTGCTGTACGGTTCAGGCGACGCGGTTATCGGCATCAATCCGGCCAGCGACAGCCTGCCGCTGCTGGAAAATCTCAACTACATGCTCGATGACATCATCACGCGCTTTGAAATCCCCACGCAGTCCTGCGTGCTGACTCACGTCACCAATACCATCAAACTGGTGGAACGCGGCGCGCCGGTCGATCTGGTGTTTCAGTCGATCGCAGGAACGGAGGCCGCCAACAGCGGGTTTGGCATCAATCTGGCGCTGCTGGAGGAGGCGCAACAGGCGGCGCTGAGCCTGAAACGCGGGACGCTTGGCGATAACGTGATGTATTTCGAAACCGGGCAGGGGAGCTGTTTGTCTGCCAATGCGCATTTCGATGTCGATCAGCAAACCTGTGAAGCGCGCGCTTATGCCATCGCCCGACGATTCTCGCCGCTGCTGATCAATACGGTAGTTGGCTTTATCGGGCCGGAATATCTCTATGACGGCAAGCAAATCATCCGCGCCGGGTTGGAGGACCATTTCTGCGGGAAACTGCTGGGCGTGCCGCTGGGCTGCGATGTGTGTTACACCAACCATGCCGAAGCCGATCAGGACGATATGGACACATTGCTGACGCTGCTGGGCACCGCCGGGCTGACGTTCCTGATTGGCGTGCCGGGCGCGGATGACATCATGCTGAACTATCAGAGTACGTCGTTCCACGACGCGTTATATATCCGCGAGCTGCTGGGGCTTAAACACGCGCCGGAATTTGCCGTCTGGCTGGAGAAAATGAAAATTATTGATCCGCAGGGTGCATTGCAGGATACCCGCGCGTCGCATCCGTTACTGCGCCAGTTGCCGCAATTAAGCTGAGGAAAGTCTGTGACCGATAAAGACAAAGGGCTGTCGCCGCTGGTCCATAACAATCCGTGGGAAACGCTGCGGCAGTTTACCGCGGCACGCATTGCGCTGGGGCGAACCGGCTCTAGTCTGCCGACGGATGAACTGCTGCGTTTCGGATTAGCCCATGCGCAGGCGCGTGACGCCGTGCATCAGCCTTTCGACAGTGATGCGCTGGAAACCGAACTTCATCAGATGGGGTTGGAAACGCTGACCGTCGCCAGTGCTGCGCCGGACAGGGCAACTTATCTGTGCCGTCCGGATCTGGGGCGCAAACTTTCCGAAGAAAGCCGTGAGTCGCTACAAAGCTTCGCGCTGAAGCCGTCGGATATCGTGCTGGTCGTTGCTGACGGATTATCTTCCAAAGCCGTTCATCGTCAGGCCGTGCCGCTGATTAAAGCGCTGCTGCCGTATTTGACGGCGCTGGAGCTGACGTTAGGGCCGGTGGTTCTGGCGCATCAGTCCCGCGTGGCGCTGGGGGATGATATTGCGCAGCTGATGAAAGCAAAGGCAGTGGCGATTTTGATCGGCGAACGTCCGGGATTGTCCTCACCCGACAGTTTAGGCATCTACATGACCTGGGGGCCGCATACCAAAAGGCTGGAGTCGGAGCGCAATTGTATTTCGAACGTGCGACCGGAAGGCCTGGATTACCCGCAGGCCGCGTTTAAGCTCGCCTGGTTGCTGGAACAATCTTTCCACCGGCAGCTGTCCGGCGTGAATCTGAAAGACGAAAGCGATAATCCGGCGCTGCACAATAAAGTGGTGCCGATGTTTACCCTGAAGTAGGAAGGAGGAGATATTAGCACCAGCAGCGGGTTCGCCTCCATCACGGGGTGATTCCGGATTTCACATACGAAAAAAGCGCCAAAAGGCGCTTTTCTCTCTTCTTTATCAATAAAGAGTGGTGGGCCGTGCTGGATTGATTCGGCCTCCATCACGGGGTGATTCCGAATTTCACATACGAAAAAAGCGCCAAAAGGCGCTTTTCTCTGAATTGGTGGGCCGTGCTGGATTCGAACCAGCGACCAATTGATTAAAAGTCAACTGCTCTACCAACTGAGCTAACGGCCCGCAGAAGTGGTGGGCGATGACGGGTTCGAACCGCCGACCCCCTCCGTGTAAAGGAGATGCTCTACCAACTGAGCTAATCGCCCACTTCTGGGTACTCCACAACGTAAGTCAGAAACTGCTGAGAAATGGTGGGCGATGACGGGTTCGAACCGCCGACCCCCTCCGTGTAAAGGAGATGCTCTACCAACTGAGCTAATCGCCCATTTCTCATTCCTGCTTACTATCACAACGCGTCCACTCTAAGAGTGGTGGGCGATGACGGGTTCGAACCGCCGACCCCCTCCGTGTAAAGGAGATGCTCTACCAACTGAGCTAATCGCCCCCGTCGTGATGGAGTCGCATTATAGGGATACTTGAAATTACGTCAACGCTTTTTAAAAACAAAAATGATCGTTCGGCTTATTTTTAGACAACATGACGTGTTTCTCGCCCGCGTAGTCGATTCTTTACGCATTCATGGTCTTAAACCGGTCGCCTTACCGTGTATCGGCGTTGAGGATTCAGGGCAGAGTGGTAGAATGTCAGCCACTTTTTGTTAATTGATAGCAGCGTTTCGTAGCGTTGCATGATTAAGGTTGCACCCGGATGAAAATCAAAACCCGTTTTGCCCCAAGCCCGACCGGCTATCTGCACGTCGGTGGCGCCCGTACCGCACTCTATTCCTGGCTCTTTGCCCGCAACCTTGGCGGTGAGTTTGTGCTGCGTATCGAAGACACCGATCTCGAGCGTTCCACTCAGGAAGCGATCGACGCGATTATGGATGGCATGAACTGGCTGAATCTGGACTGGGATGAAGGCCCGTATTTCCAGACCAAACGTTTTGACCGCTATAACAGCGTGATTGACGAAATGCTGGAAAACGGTACCGCCTATAAATGCTACTGTTCTAAAGAACGTCTGGAAGAGCTGCGTGAGCATCAGATGGCGAATAACGAAAAGCCTCGTTATGACGGCCGTTGCCGCGATAGCCACGAACATCACGCCGCTGATGAGCCGTGCGTCGTGCGTTTTCGTAACCCGCAGGAAGGTTCTGTTATCTTTGATGATCAGATCCGTGGGCCGATTGAATTTAGCAACGACGAACTGGACGACCTGATCATCCGCCGCACCGACGGTTCTCCTACTTATAATTTCTGCGTCGTGGTCGATGACTGGGATATGGAAATTACCCACGTTATCCGTGGCGAAGACCATATCAACAACACCCCGCGTCAGATCAACATCCTGAAAGCACTGGGCGCACCAGTACCGGTTTACGCGCACGTTTCCATGATTCTGGGTGACGATGGCAAAAAACTGTCCAAGCGTCATGGTGCGGTCGGCGTGATGCAGTATCGCGATGATGGTTATCTGCCGGAAGCGCTGCTGAACTATCTGGTTCGTCTGGGCTGGTCTCATGGCGATCAGGAAATCTTCAGTCGCGATGAAATGAAAGCGCTGTTCTCACTGGAAAACGTCAGCAAGTCTGCGAGTGCATTTAACACTGAAAAACTGCAATGGCTGAACCATCACTACATCAACTCGATGGATCCGCAATATGTGGCAACGCACCTGCTGTGGCACGTAGAGCAGGCTGGTATCGAAACCCGCAACGGCCCGCAGCTGTTTGAAATCGTGACCCTGCTGGGCGAGCGTTGCAAGACCCTGAAAGAAATGGCGGAATCCTGCCGTTACTTCTACGAAGATTTTGCAGAGTTTGATGCCGATGCGGCGAAGAAACACCTGCGTCCGGTTGCCCGTCAGCCGCTGGAAGTGGTTCGCGCTAAACTGGCTGCCATCACTGACTGGACGGCTGAAAACATTCACCATGCCATTCAGGGCACGGCGGATGAGTTGGAAGTGGGGATGGGTAAAGTCGGCATGCCACTGCGCGTAGCCGTCACCGGCGCGGGCCAGTCTCCTGGTGTGGACGTCACCGTTCACGCTATCGGGCAGAGCCGTGTGCTGGCGCGTATCGATAAGGCGCTGGCTTTTATTGCTGAGCGTGAAACGCAACAGCAGTAATTCCATCGTTCAGACGTAAAAAAAGCCAGCCGGTTTCCCGCGCTGGCTTTTTTATTACGTTAAAGGACGAGGATTAACGTTGTTCGGTCGCAGGCGCGGCCACGGTAGGGCGGTAAGCCAGAAAATACATCAGACCGACAAAGCCCGCACCGCCGACAGCGTTACCGAGGAATACGGCAACGAAGTTCGGGAAGTACTGAGACCAGCTCAGCGCACCGGCAAAAATCGCGGCAGGAATGATGAACATGTTTGCCACCACGTGCTGGAAGCCGATCGCCACGAATGCCATCACCGGGAACCACATCCCGATCACTTTACCGCCCAGTTCTTTACTGGCGAAAGCCAGCCAGATCGCCAGACACACCAGCCAGTTGCAGCCGATGCCAGAAATGAACGCGTGCATAAAATCGGCGTTCACTTTCGCAGTCGCAGTGGCCACCGTTTTGCTCAGGAATGCGCCTTCGGTCAGCCCCAACACATGGCCGAAAAAGTACGCCACGGCCAGGCTGCCCAGCAGGTTAGCCAGTGTGACCCAGAACCAGTTACGCAGCACGGCGAACAGGCTTATCTGACGGGCGAACCAGGCAATCGGTAAGGTCATCATATTTCCGGTCAGCAGTTCTCCCCCTGCTAAGACGGTCAGAATAATGCCGACCGGGAATACGGCCGCGCCCAGCAGATTACTGAAAGAACCCCAGGATGCAGGTAACGTCCCTATTACGTGCAGATCCAGCAGGAAACCGGTGGCGATGAATGCGCCCGCCAGGAAACCCAAAATTAACAAATTCAACACGGAGGAATGGCTTTTATTAATGCCTGCCGTAACAGCGATGGATGCGATTTCTTTAGGTGAATACAAGGACATGAGATTGCTCGAAGTAATGGATTATGATTATTGCGCGAGCAGTCTATTCTGAGATTTCTCTCAAAACAAGGCGATTTTAATAGTCTGCTAACATTTCATTAATCATTAAATCCTGCTTGTTAAAGAAATGTGTAGGCTGATCATAAAGCTAGTCACAGTGCGGGCTGCCGGGGAGATGATAAAACAAAGCATCCTGCTGATTATTTGCTTAAGGGCAGAGGTTTTTTTCCAGCCAAATGGGGTATTTGGCGGCTTTTTCAGCGCTTGGTTACATAAACGGATTTAGCCGTTGACAGGGTAGACACGGTTTCATATCATGCGCCCCGTTCACCGGTTTTTACTGGTTTGAATTGGGGGTATAGCTCAGCTGGGAGAGCGCTTGCATGGCATGCAAGAGGTCAGCGGTTCGATCCCGCTTATCTCCACCAACTTCCTTTCCAGAGTAAGTTGGTCGTTTCCTCAAAGGGAAACAGAGATGTGAACGTGAAGTGAAAAAAGAAGTACCTCGTGTGGGGGTATAGCTCAGCTGGGAGAGCGCTTGCATGGCATGCAAGAGGTCAGCGGTTCGATCCCGCTTATCTCCACCAAATATTAAAGAAACCCGCTTCGGCGGGTTTTTTGCTTTCTGCATTTCCCTACTTTTGCGTGCTCTACTCCCGATATTTACCCATTGCAGGCATAAAAAAAGGCGCCGTAGCGCCTTTCTTGTCGTTCTGTCGTTCGCTTACTTACGCCAGTACCAGACCCGCGATAGAAGCAGACAACACGCTCACCAGCGTTGAGCCGTACAGCAGTTTCAGGCCGAAGCGTGAAACCACGTTGCCCTGATGTTCGTTCAGGCCTTTGATAGCCCCTGCCACGATACCAATCGAGGAGAAGTTAGCGAAGGACACCAGGAACACGGACAGGATACCGACGCTGCGTGGTGACAACTCTGTAGCAACTTTCTGCAAATCCAGCATCGCAACGAATTCGTTGGAAACCAGTTTGGTTGCCATCATGCTGCCGACCTGCAAGGCTTCGTGGCTAGGAACGCCCATCATCCATGCAAACGGATAGAAGACATAACCCAGCACACCCTGGAAGGTGATACCGAATACCACGTCGAACAGCGCATTCAGGCAGGAAATCAGTGCGATGAAACCAATCAACATGGCTGCAACGATGATAGCGACTTTGAAGCCAGCGAGGATGTATTCCCCCAGCATTTCAAAGAAGCTCTGGCCCTGATGCGTGTTACCGATCTGCAGGTCTTCTTCTGAATCCACTTTATACGGGTTGATCAGTGACAGTACGATAAAGGTACTGAACATGTTGAGCACCAGCGCAGCGACAACGTAGCGCGGTTCCAGCATGGTCATGTACGCACCCACGATCGACATAGAAACTGTCGACATTGCCGTAGCGGCCATGGTGTACATACGTTTTTCAGACATTTTGCCCAGAATATCTTTATACGCGATAAAGTTTTCTGACTGACCCAAAATCAGGGAACTGATGGCGTTGAAAGATTCCAGTTTTCCCATGCCATTAATTTTCGACAGTACCGTACCGATGATACGGATGACGAAAGGGAGTACGCGAATGTGTTGCAAAATACCGATCAGTGCAGAAATGAACACGATCGGACACAAGACTTTCAAGAAGAAGAACGCTAATCCTTTATCGCTCATGCCCCCAAATACGAAGCCGGTTCCTTCCGCAGCGAAGCCTAATAATTTCTCAAACATGTTTGAGAAGCCTTGCACAAAACCTAAACCGATAGAGGAGTTCAGGAAGAAATAGGCTAATAGGACTTCGATCACTAACAGCTGAACGATGAACCGTAAACGGATGCTTTTACGGTCACGGCTCACCAGTAAAGCGAGTACTGCGACAACGGCCAACGCTAATACAAAGTGCAAAATGTTAGACATGGGTGCTCCAAATTAGAGGCAGGCTATATTTCGACGGACATTCTATGTAACGCGTACATTTAAAACGTGAAGTCGCTTGCAAATATAGAAATTGCAGACACGAATTGCAACAAATCCCATTCCACCACACAAAAAATCAAGATGTTAAGAAAAATAGGCACAGTTTGCTTTCCTGTGCTAGCTTTATCATGTGCCGTAATGCGTTCTAAATCTGGTCAAATAGCCTCTGTTTTAGGAAAGCGCGCGCGTCCGGATTGAGAAAGCCGGGCGGGCGAATAACCACACAGTTATCACGTCGTCGCTTACTGCCTATCAGAATCATCGCTCAAATTTATCTAAATGCACTTGATAATCATTATCATTTAGACGATATTTGTGTAAGCGCAATAATTGTAGGGGTTAACACTTTATGTTGAACAGCCGGACCGAATCTTCAGGCCGCGCATCCAGAAAGATGAAGCTTTCGCTGATGGGACCGGCTTTTATCGCCGCCATCGGTTATATCGATCCGGGTAACTTCGCGACAAACATCCAGGCCGGTGCCTCTTACGGCTACCAGCTGCTGTGGGTCGTCGTCTGGGCCAACGTGATGGCGATGTTGATCCAGCTTCTTTCTGCCAAGCTTGGCATCGCCACCGGTAAAAACCTCGCTGAACACATTCGCGATCGCTTCCCGCGTCCCGCCGTCTGGGCTTACTGGGTGCAGGCAGAAATCATTGCGATGGCCACCGATCTGGCGGAATTTATCGGTGCGGCCATCGGCTTCAAATTACTGCTCGGCGTGTCGCTTTTTCAGGGCGCAGTGCTGACCGGCATCGCCACCTTCATTATTCTTGCCCTGCAAAAGCGCGGACAAAAGCCGCTGGAACTGGTGATCGCCGGTCTTCTGCTGTTCGTGGCTGCCGCCTATATTGTCGAACTATTCTTCTCGCAGCCGAGCATGGTCGCGCTGGGGAAAGGGATGTTAATTCCGGCGCTGCCGACCAGTGATTCCGTTTATCTGGCCGCCGGTGTGCTGGGTGCGACCATTATGCCGCACGTCATCTATCTGCACTCTTCGCTGACCCAGCGCGGGGGCAAGGCGTCGAAAGCGCAACGTTATTCTGCCACCAAGCTGGATGTCGGTATCGCCATGACCATCGCCGGTTTCGTGAATCTGGCGATGATGGCGACCGCCGCTGCGGCTTTCCACTTTAGCGGGCACAGCGGAATCAGCGAGCTGGATGAGGCTTATCTCACGCTGCAACCTTTACTCGGCCACGCCGCCGCCACCACGTTTGGCCTGAGTCTGGTCGCCGCCGGATTATCTTCAACCGTCGTCGGAACACTGGCCGGACAGGTGGTCATGCAGGGCTTTGTGAAGTTCTATATCCCAATTTGGGTGCGTCGCGTCGTCACTATGATGCCGTCCTTTATTGTCATCCTGATGGGGCTGGACGCCACACGAATTTTGGTGATGAGCCAGGTGCTGCTGAGTTTCGGGATTGCACTGGCGCTGTTGCCGCTGCTGGCGTTTACCGGCAACCGCAGCCTGATGGGCGAGATGACCAACACCAGAACCGTTCAATGGGCGGGGCGGCTTATCGTGCTGATTGTTGTCAGCCTTAACCTTTATCTGCTGATCGGGATGCTGAAATAACCGCAGCGATGGCGTAATAAAAAACGGGACAGCGCAAACTGTCCCGTTTTTTTATCTCAACTCTTCGCGGATTAATGGCGGTGATCGCCATGACCCCGGTGGTCATCATGTCCGCGATCCGGGCCACGCCCTCTGTCGTGACCATGACCCCGGTCCGGCCCGCGACCATGATGATCATAATGCGGACGCCCGTAATAGCGCGGCGGAGGCGGACGATGATGAGAGCGGTTGTCCCACCAGCCGCGATCGCGCCAGCGGCCGCCATCCCAGTAATAGCCGCGATGGCTGCGTTCGCCGTAGTAACGCCCGCGGTGATTGTTCCACCAGCCGGCATCACGCCAGTCATACCCATCCCAGTAATAACCACGACGGTCGCGGTCACCGATATTGATTGAAAGCCCCGGAGTACTCAGGCTAAAGCTGCTGGCCTGCACAGCGGGAGCCGCAGCAGGAAGCAGTGCAAACAATAATGTACCGAACAGTAAAGGCTTAATCATAATGCCCCCAGATTCCTTATAATTTATGCTGACAGTTATAAGGCTAAGGGGCCCTCTATTCTATTGGTCGCAATCCTGTTTTGATTGATTTACGCGCCTTAACGGAATCCTTACTCAGTCTCCATAAAGGCGCATTTTTTGCTCATTTGCGTAAACGTTTACACTAAAATCGCTTCAATCGCCGCCAGTTCTTCCTGCGTGAAATGACGGTTAGCGACCATGCCAACGGCGTCATCAATCTGACTGGTTTTGCTGGCACCAATCAGTACGGAGGTCACGCGGTCGCCTCGCAGCACCCACGCCAGCGCCATCTGCGAAAGCTTCTGCCCGCGCGCCTGCGCGATGTCATTCAGCTTGCGGACTTTCGCCAGTTTTTCTTCAGTAAGCGAATCGGTAGTGAGGAATTTACTGCCGCTGGCGGCGCGTGAATCCTCAGGAATGCCGGCCAGATAACGGTCAGTCAGAACGCCACCGGCCAGAGGAGAGAAGGCGATTGAACCGACGCCGTTATCTGCCAGCGTCTCCAGCAAATCAGCTTCCACCCAGCGCTCAAACATTGAATATTTCGGCTGATGGATAAGGCATGGCGTACCGAGCTGTTTCAGGATTTCAAACGCTTCTTTGGCGCGGTCAGCCGGATAGTTGGACAGCCCGACGTACAGCGCTTTGCCCTGACGCACGATCAAATCCAGCGCGGCCATGGTTTCTTCCAGCGGTGTGTCGGGATCAGGGCGGTGATGATAGAAGATATCCACGTAGTCCAGGCCCATACGTTTCAGGCTCTGATTCAGGCTGGCGACCAGATATTTTTTGGAACCCCAGTCGCCGTAAGGGCCGTCCCACATGGTGTAACCGGCTTTTGAGGAGATGATCAGCTCGTCGCGGTACGCCAGCAAATCTTCCTGCAAAATGCGGCCAAAATGCTGCTCTGCCGAACCCGGAGGTGGCCCGTAGTTGTTGGCGAGGTCGAAGTGGGTGATCCCGTGGTCAAAAGCATGGCGGATAAGTTTGCGGCCATTCTCAAAATGCGCGTTATCGCCGAAGTTGTGCCACAGGCCTAGGGAAACGGCGGGCAGTTTCAGGCCGCTATGGCCGCAGCGACGATATTCCATCTTTTCGTAACGGTTTTGACTGGCAAGATACGGCATAAGAACCTTTCTGATTGAGGTAGAAATAATGTAAGGATGAGGTAAATGCTGTTTTAGTGTATGCGTTTTCACTCGCAATTCCAGCTACTCCGATCACAACCAGAACAATCCTTACTTTCCGTTTCCGTTGAAAAGCGGAGTTATTATCATCGTCCATTACTTTTATTGCTGAATCTGCACCGTTGCGAGATCTCAGTGCAATGCTGTAACTCTGCGTTGCCACGTCTTATTTCGGATAATAAATATCCTATTCCCTGTTTTGGCGTAATACTTAGGCTAGTGGGATTAACTGTTTACATTCTATTTAACAGAGGATCGTCATGGATAATGTATACACCGTAGGTGACTATCTCTTAGATCGCTTGTCCTTTAGCGGTATCTCCGAACTGTTTGGCGTGCCGGGCGATTACAATCTGCAATTTCTCGACAGCGTCATCAACCATCAGCAAATTACCTGGGTTGGCTGCACCAACGAGCTCAATGCGGCCTATGGCGCGGACGGTTATGCCCGCACCAAAGGCATAGCCGCGCTGCTGACCACCTTTGGCGTCGGTGAACTCAGCGCGTTGAACGGCATTGCGGGCAGTTATGCCGAATATGTTCCGGTGATCCACATCGTGGGCGCACCACCACTTTCTGCACAGCGTAAAGGTGAATTACTGCATCACACGCTGGCCGACGGCGATTTCAGCCATTTCATGCGCATGTCGCAGCCGGTGAGTGTGGCACTCGGCTCGCTGACCCCGGAAAATGCGCTGACCGAAATCGACCGCGTTATTGAGGAAGTGATCTACACTTCGCGTCCCGGCTATCTGTTGTTGCCGAGCGATGTCGCCGCCATGCCGGTCAGCACGCGGGCGCACGCCGTCCCTGCACGGCAACCGGCGTTTTCGGCGTCTTCGCTGGAAGCCTTCGTGGCGGCCGCCGATGCTCAACTTCGTCGTGCAGGACGCGTTGCCCTGCTGGCGGATTTTCTCGCCGACCGTTTTGGCGTGCAGGCCGCACTGGAACAGTGGATGGAAGAAGTGCCGCTGGCGCACTCAACGCTGCTGATGGGCAAAGGATTATTCAACGAACAGCAGCCGAATTTTGCCGGTACATACTCCGGCGCTGCCAGCGCTGCTTCCACCCAAGAGGCGATTGAAGGCGCTGACGTGGTGATTACCGTTGGCGTTAAATTCACTGACACCATCACCGCCGGTTTCACCCAGCAACTTCCCGCCGAAAAATGTATCGATCTCCAGCCGTTTTCCGCCCGCGTCGGTAATCAGATCTTCCATCACCTGCCGGTCGCCAAAACCGTCAGCGTGCTGCACCGGCTGACGGCTGAACTGGCCTCCCTGTGGCCGCCGTATGCCGTGAAGCGCATGACGCTTCCTCAACCGGCGGATGGCACGCTCGATCAGCATGCCTTCTGGCAACAGATTCAGGCCTTCCTCCGGCCCGGCGACGTGCTGGTAGCCGAGCAGGGCACATCCTGTTTCGGCGCGGCGGCGCTGACGCTGCCACAGGACTGCCGGTTTGTCGTCCAGCCATTGTGGGGGTCGATCGGTTTTACGCTGCCTGCCGCGTTTGGGGTGCAGATTGCGGTGCCTGATCGCCGTGTGGTGTTGCTTATCGGCGATGGCTCGGCGCAGCTGACGCTTCAGGGCTTAGGCGCAGCGATCCGCTACGGACTGCCGCCGGTGATTTTCGTGATCAACAATGAAGGCTATACGGTAGAAAGGGCGATCCACGGTGAGACGCAGCGCTACAACGATATCGCGCAGTGGAACTGGACGCAGTTTCCGGCGGCGTTCGGCGGTAAAACCGTGTTCAGCGCGCGGGCAGATTCCCCGCAGGCGCTGAAAGCGGCAATTGAACAGGCCAGCGCCGAACGGCGGATGGCGTGGATTGAGGTGATCTTGCCGAAAATGGACATTCCTGAGTTGCTCGATTCTGTCACCAAATCGCTGGCGAAACGTAACTCAGGGCAGTAAGTCCGCATCCGGCGACGGCGGGTCAGTCAGCTGGTCGATGAACCAGCTTCCCGCCGGTCCGGGCTGATTATTCTTGCTCCAGACCGCATCCACCGAAATCTTTTTGGGCCAGCCGCGAAGTGGAAGGGCGATCAGCTTGTCATGCCCGAACTGCTGCACCAGCCAGTGGGGTAACGTCGCCCATCCAAATCCTTGTTCCGCCATTTCCAGCAGCATCAGATAGCTCGGCGCAGACCAGATCTGTCCCTGTGCGCGCGGCATTTCCCGGCGGCTGTAAGGTTGCAGACACAGTTCGCGGAAGGTGTGTAACTGCTCGGGTTGCAGCTGCGGGATCTTTGCCAGCGGATGGTTTTTGCTGCAAAAAATAGACATATCCGTCTGCTCCGGCAGTCGCGCCACACCGATGTCCGGCGGATAGCTCTTCTGAACTTCCACCATGCCGATATGGGCGCGGCCCGACTGCAACAGATCAATGACGTCCTGGTCTTCCGCTATCTGGCACTCAAATTCGATATCGGGATAACGCCGTTCGAACCGGCGCAGCAGCGCTTCATGATGGGTCGGCTGATACGTATCTGAAAGGACAAACGTCAGGCGCGTTTCCACCTGGGTGGATAACCGCACCGCCAGTTCGTCGAGGCGTTCACTGGCGGCAAGGATCGCCTGAACGTGGCTCAGCACGCGCTGTCCGGCGGGTGTCAGCACCGGATGGCGGCTTTGGCGGTCGAACAACGTCACGCCTAAATCGACTTCCAGATTAGCGATGGCGGTACTGACGGTGGACTGGCTTTTGCGCAACTTTCTGGCGGCGGCAGAAAAGGATCCGGCGTCGGCGGCTTCCACAAAGGCCATCAGGGCTTCCGGCGAATAACGCATGATCAGTCTCCTAAATATTGAAGTATCTATTTTATCGATACTTACTATCTTTTATCTATCTCATTTTATGATGATACTGCCTGCCTGTGACAACCGTCACCCATTAACATTCAGGAATCATGCAGGTTTTTATGTCTAAGCAAACACGGAACATTTCTCAGAAAACCTTCGGCGAGCGCATTTTTCATGCGGTGGGCTTCGAAACGCTGGCCGTGCTGATCTCAGCCCCGGCGGCGGCCTGGTTGTTAAATAAACCGGTCTGGGAAATGGGCGCGCTGGCCATCATGTTGTCGACCACGGCGATGGTGTGGAACATCGTCTACAACACCATTTTTGACCGGTTCTGGCCTGTATCGCGCGTGGTGCGGACGTTTAAAGTCCGTGTGGCTCACGCCCTGGGCTTTGAAGGCGGCTTTATCCTTATCGGTCTGCCGATTGCCGCGCTGTGGCTGGGTATCAGCCTGCTGGACGCATTCATGCTGGAAATCGGGTTCTTCCTGTTCTTCCTGCCGTACACCGTGGCATACAACTGGATCTACGACACCCTGCGTCATCGCTGGATAAGCCGTCGTCAGACAATGCAGGATTGCCCGGCGAAGCATTGATCGGCGCGGTGATGTCATCCCGAAAAGCCCGCATACATTTCCTTTGTTTGCGGGCTTTTTGTCGGTTATGGTTTTGCACATCACACACATTCAGGGGCGAACATGAAGACCTTAGGGCTGATTGGCGGCATGAGCTGGGAATCCACCGTGCCGTATTACCGTATGATCAACGAACATGTAAAGCAGCAGCTCGGCGGCTTACACTCAGCCAAACTGTTTCTCTACAGCGTCGATTTCTATGAAATTGAAAAACTGCAAATGGCCGGAGACTGGCAGCAGGCGGGCGAACTCCTCGGTAATGCAGCCAATGCGCTGGCCCGCGCCGGGGCAGAAGTGATTGTGGTCTGTACCAACACCATGCATAAAGTGGCGGAAGATATCGAACGCATCGGCGGCCTGCCGTTACTGCATATCGCTGATGCGACGGCAGAAAAAATTAAAGGGCAGGGGCTGCGAAAAATCGGCCTGCTTGGCACCCGTTTCACCATGGAACAGGATTTCTATCGCGGGCGTTTGCAGGATATTCATCAGATTGAGGTCGTGACGCCGGATGAAGCCGACCGCGTAATTGTCCACCGGATCATCTACGAAGAGTTGTGTCTGGGGATCATTAATGACGCGTCACGGGAAGAGTACCGGCGGATCATTGGCAAACTGGAACAGCAGGGCGTTGAAGGCATTATTCTCGGGTGTACTGAAATCACCTTGCTGGTCGGTGTCGCAGACGCCAGCGTGCCGGTCTTCGACACCACCGCCATTCATGCGCTGGCGGCGGCGGAGTTCTCTCTCAACGACGGTACTTAAATATTACAACTCAGGATCTGGCGGCTGGCGGCGCAACTGCTGTTTTGCCACCAGCATCAGCGGTTTCCCAGCCAGCATCAGCCAGGCTGGCAGCATCACGATGCACAGCAGCGGCAGTAATTTCAGCCCCGGCACCACGGCGGCGGCCATAAACAAACTGAGCCAGCCGTCGCGCGTGACCACCAGCACCATGCCCATCACAGCGCAGGAAACCGTCACCGCCGCCGGCACATCTGGCGCGTATTGATGCAGCATCAGGCCGAGCGAGACGCCGACAAACACCGCCGGGAAGATACGCCCGCCGCGAAAACCGCAGGCTGCCGCGACCACTAAAGCCGCAAGTTTGGTCAGGGTGATCGCCAGCAGCGGCCCCATCTCAAACAGCTGGTTGGAGTGCGCCAGTTCCTTCATTTCATCCAGCCCTTTGAACAGCGTGATTTCCCCGCCGATCAGCGCCAGCAGGCCGAGCACAAACCCGCCGATACCCAGTCTCAGCACCGGATTATGGATGCTGTTAAATAGCCGGTGAAGGTGCGGGAACAGCCAGACGGCGATCATCCCCAGCGCGACGGCGATCAGCACCACAACGGAACCGCTGAAAATGTCGATGAGACGGGAACTGTCATATGCGGGAATGCTCAGGGAGAAATCAGGTTCGAAGAACTGATCGGTGGTGATCGCCCCTGCGCCTGCCGCGACCAGCGGTGCGAAAAGACGATCCCACAGCGGCACGTCTTTATTGGTGCCGAGCGATTGCGAGAATATCAGCGCTGCGGCAACCGGTGTGCCAAACAGCGCACCGATGGTGCCCGCCGCTGCCAGAATCACCCAGTCGGTGGTCGGCACTTTCGGCATAAACCGCGCGCCAAAGGCTGCGGCCAGCGCGATATTGATCACCGTAATCGGATATTCAGGGCCGAGGCTGACACCGCCCGCTAAACCGAGCATCAGCGCCAGTGCCAGACCGGGTAAGGCATTCACCGTGACTGGCGCGCCAATCAGCGATTCCGCCGCCGGATCCGGCCCGGCGTGTCCTGGCATATACTTAATCAGCGCGCCAACGCCGATCCCGGTCATTGTCAGCATGAACAACGTCCAGCTGGCAGACTGCGTATTCAGGTGCAGTACGGCGGGAATGTGCTGCCACAGCAAAGTTTGCAGCGCTCCGGCAATCATCATGACCGCCACCAGAATCAGGCTCGATAACACGCCGATAATGAGAGCAGGCAGGGCAAAAGCCAGCATGATTCTGGCGCGGGGATGAAACATGCAAATATTTCCTTATAGTTATACTTATCTGATAGTTCCGATGAATCTAAGCGCGGTCGGGTTGCGGATCTTCGACATTATTTTGCGTGACATGCCGCATAAATGTACGTTGGTTCAAAACTGCGTTGCAGCGTATAGCAAATACGGCTATTTTGCCCACACGATTATGTAAGCACTTTTACCTTGTATAGCCTTGTTAGCAGGCTTTAGCCAGTCGCAATCATTGATGAATACCGCTTACATCGTGACGTCTGGCAGCGTACTCTCTGGCCCAGCCGTTTTGACGCGGGTGCGCAGTATAACTACATTATTTTCGTGGAGAATAACATGACCAAATACTCCCTGGTGGGCGATGTCGGGGGCACTAACTGCCGTCTGGCGCTTTGCGCTTTAGACAGCGGCGAAATTTCACAGTCACAAACCTTTTCCGGGCTCGATTACGATAGCCTCGAAGCGGCAGTGCGTGAGTATCTCTCGCAGCAGCATCAGGAGGTTGAGGATGCGTGTATTGCTATTGCCTGTCCGATCACCGGTGACTGGGTGGCGATGACCAACCATACGTGGGCGTTCTCCATTGCCGAAATGAAAAAAAGCCTCGGCCTGCAGCATCTGGAAGTCATCAACGACTTCACCGCCGTTTCCATGGCAATCCCGATGTTGAAAGAACAAGATTTGTTGCAGTTTGGCGGTAAGAAAGCGGTGGATGGCAAACCGTCGGTGATCTACGGCGCAGGCACCGGTCTTGGCGTCGCGCACCTGATCCATGCCGATAAAAAATGGCTGAGCCTGCCGGGCGAAGGCGGTCATGTGGATTTCGCGCCAAACAGTGAAGAAGAAGACATCATCCTCGAGCAACTGCGTACTGAAATGGGACACGTTTCTGCCGAGCGTATTCTCTCTGGTCCGGGATTAGTGAATCTGTATCGTGCAATTGTGAAATCCGATAACCGCATCCCCGAGAACTTCAAACCCAAAGACGTGACTGAGCTGGCGCTGTCAGATGAAAACGTCGACTGCCGCCGCGCCCTGTCGCTGTTCTGTGTGATCATGGGACGTTTCGGTGGCAATCTGGCGCTGAACATGGGCACGTTCGGTGGTGTGTACATCGCGGGTGGCATCGTTCCGCGCTTTCTCGAATTCTTCAAAGCGTCAGGTTTCCGCGCCGCGTTTGAAGATAAAGGCCGCTTCAAAGATTACCTGATGGATATTCCGGTGTTCCTGATCACCCACGATCAGCCTGGACTGCTAGGCTCAGGAGCGTATCTGAGGCAGTCGATGGGTATGACCATCTGATTTTATTTCCTCCCCTGAGAAGGGGAGGGAATCCTATTAAAAACGCATTAACTGCCTGAACTCTTTCACTTTGCTGCGGCTCACCGGCACTTCAAAATCCAGATCGCTTAACCGCAAAATGTACGTGTTGTTAAACCACGGCACGATCTCGCGGATCTTTGACAAATTCACACAATACGACCGGTGGCAGCGGAAAAAATGCTCTTCCGGCAGGCGGTTGCACAACTCTGTAATATTCATCGGCATGGTGAATTCTTCTTTGCGGGTATATACCTGCGTCACCTTTTCCTGCGCGGCGGCGTAATAAATATCGTTGATGTCAGTGACGATAATGCGTTCGTCTTTAATCAGATTGATACTGTGACTCATGCGGGTGGCGCTGCCCTGAGCCGGCTGAACGTCTTCCGGCTTATTCACGCTCTGCTTATCGCGCGCAAAATGCGATTCCAGCTTTTGCAGCATGGTTACAATGCGCGACTCGTGATACGGCTTGAGAATGTAATCGAACGCCTCGATTTCAAAGGCTTCGGCAGCGTGTTCTTTGTAGGCGGTGATAAACACGATGTAAGGCTTATGGGCGAATTTACTGATGTTCTGCGCCAGTAGCACGCCGTCGAGAGAAGGTATGCTGATATCAAGAAAAATCGCATCTACTTCATGCGTTTGCAGATATTTGAGCACGTCCAGCCCGTCGTCAAACGTGGCTTCAATTTTGATGCTGCTGTGCGTATTGATGAGGTAACTTAGCTCTTCCTGAGCCAGCACTTCATCTTCGACGATAATAGCGTTCATGGAATTATCCCCCGTGCGAACGCCCGAAAAGCGGACGTGAGTAAAATGTGTAAAGAGTTCTTCCCTCGACGGGGTCAGGCTATATCGCTCTCGAGGGCTGCCGTGACTTTTGCCGGGGATTGGGTTATCAGAAACGAAATATCGGTGCCTGGTTCCAGACGGCGGATCACCAGCCCCTGACCATACAGTAAAGAGACGCGGTGATGCACATTCAGCAGTCCAATTTTATTGCCCGGCATTTCATTACGCGCCACGCGGTCAATGGTTTCCTGATTAATCCCGTGGCCGGTGTCTTTCACAGAAACCCAGATACCCTTTGCATGGTGCTTGACTGAAATCACCACCACGCCTTTGCCGCTGCATTTTTGAATGCCGTGCACGATGGCATTTTCCACCAACGGCTGGATCAGCAAGCTGGGAATTTTAACCGAAATATCATCATCAATATCGTAGATAACCGTCAGTTTGCTGCCAAAACGCGCCTGTTCGATGGCGATGTAATCCTGCACCTGATGCAGTTCCTTGCGCAGGTCGATCAGCTCGTCGTTCAGCTCCAGGTTATAACGCAAATAACGGGAGAGATTGATCACCAGCTGGCGCGCGACGTCAGGTTTGGCACGGATTGATGAGGAAATCGCATTCAGCGCATTAAACAGGAAGTGCGGATTGATTTTGCTCTGCAACGCGCGCATTTCAGCTTTGTTCGCCATTTCGCGCAGCTGTTCGGTGCGGGACACTTCCATCTGCGTCGACATAATCTGCGAAAGCCCGATCGCCATGACTTTCAGTGAATAGGTGATGCGGTGCGGGTCGCAATAATAGATTTTCAGCGAACCGGTCACTTCCCCTTTTTCCCACAGCGGAATGATAATCAGTGAGTGGATTTGCGGCGTGCGGTCCATTTCGTCGTTATTTCTGACCGTGATTTCGCCGCTTTCCAGCGTGGCTTTGGTCATGTCACTCAGCGTTTCATGGCCGATATTGTATTCTTCCGCGCCCACCCCGACGTACGCCAGAATGTTTTTATTGTCGGTGATCGCTACGGCATCGGCGTCGATATCATCGCGGATAATCCGGCAGATGCTGGCTAACGAGTTGGCGTTGATATCGCGGCCTCCTATATTACGAAAATAGGGCAGCGTTTTATTGGCGATATCCAGCGCCAGCCTTGCCTGCCGGGCGGCAATCACCTCTTTTTCATCCTCGACGCTTTGTACCAGAAGTACGATTAGCCCGATAGAACTGGCACCGAGGATCAGCGGTGCGGCGATGTTCATCACGATATCCAGCCCGAGTGAAAAAGGGCGTGCCATCAGCAGAATGAGCACCATAGTCAGCGTTTCGCACAACATTCCGGCGAGGATCCCCACCTTCCAGTGCAGCGCTTTTTTGACTTTCTTATTGATGTAGCCTGAGAGAAACCCGGCGGTAATGCTGGTGATCAGACAAGGAATGGAGGTCGGGCCGTGAATGTCGATCAGAAATCGGTGCGTACCGGAAATCACGCCGGTGATAATGCCGACCCACGGACCGAAGAGGATCCCGCCGGACATAATGGCGATGGTTCGCACGTTAATCAGCGATCCTTCGACGTTGATACCCGAGAGCGTACCGAAAATGGCAAACAGCGAGAAAATTGCCGTGACCGCCGCCAGCTCAAGCGCAGTGTGGTTTTCGTTTTCTTTATGCAGCAGTTTGCGAAACAGCGGGGTACGCGTGAGGAAGAACAGGCAGATCAGCATCAGCGCTGCGCGGTCAAAGACCGCCAGCAGCATATCGAACATGTGTTGCATGGCAGGTTCTCTGCGCGACATTGTATAATCACGCTAAATTAATTCGTGGTTTATTATAAGTAAAAGGCCCGCGATTAACCACCGGACAGACCCTCCGTAGTCTGTGATGGCACGATAAAATCAGGGACAGTGATCAGACTGCAAGGGAGTTTTCGACATGATTTCGTTATCCACCTCAAGGCTGGTGATGCAGCCGCTTCTGGCCGATGACTGGGCTTTTTTCCTGCGTTTGTATCAGACCCCTGACGTCATGCGTTTTATCGGTAATCTCGAAACCCCTGCGCAGATCCACAGCCGGTTTGAGCAGCGTCTGGGTAACTGGGATCGCTACTGTGATTTCTGGCTATGCTTAC
The DNA here is from genome assembly GCF_057290995.1 of Rahnella sp. 1L-D-7-B-C2. Lineage (NCBI taxonomy): Bacteria > Pseudomonadati > Pseudomonadota > Gammaproteobacteria > Enterobacterales > Yersiniaceae > Rahnella > Rahnella sp. 1L-D-7-B-C2. The sequence continues at coordinate 82,285 of NZ_JBXAVQ010000017.1, forward strand.
TGATCCGCGAAAAAGAGACCGGTGCTGCTGTGGGGCTGACCGGATTCTTCCCCGACTGGCGACCCTATCAGCAGGCGGAGGTGGGGTTTATTCTGGCACCTGAACATCAGGGCAAAGGCTATGCGGTGGAATCCCTGCGTGAGGTGCTGAATTTCGCCTTCGATCACTGCGATTTTCACCGCTTACAGGCCAACGTGCTGGAAGGCAATCACGCCTCGCGCCGCGTGCTGGAGAAATGTGGTTTCCAGATGGAGGGGCTGTTGCGTGACAGCTACCGCATCGGGGAAGAGTGGAAGAACGACTGGCTACTGGGGCTGCTGAAAAGCGATCCGCGCCCTTAGTTAAAAAAATGTTGCTCACTCTCTCGACAGTTTTTTGCGACTGCGATATGTTCGTGGAAGGCCGCAAAGCGGCCAGCGTCGCTCGGACGGTCCGGGCGCTTACGTATCCTCGAGGAATTTATGGCTGACTCACGTTCACCACGTCGTTTTTCACGCATTGATCGTCTTCCCCCTTATGTGTTCAACATCACCGCTGAGCTGAAAATGGCTGCACGCCATCGCGGCGAAGACATCATCGATTTTAGTATGGGTAACCCCGACGGCCCGACGCCGCCGCACATCGTTGAAAAACTGGTGCAGGTTGCCCAACGTGAAGATACTCACGGTTATTCGACCTCACGCGGTATCCCGCGTCTGCGTCGCGCCATCTCCCGCTGGTATGCGGATCGCTATCAGGTGGAGATTGATCCCGAAAGCGAAGCCATCGTTACCATCGGTTCGAAAGAAGGTCTGGCGCATCTGATGCTGGCCACGCTGGATCACGGTGACACCGTGCTGGTGCCAAACCCAAGTTATCCCATCCACATCTATGGTGCGGTGATAGCCGGTGCGCAAGTGCGCTCTGTGCCACTGGCCGAGGGGGTGGATTTCTTCGCTGAGCTGGAAAAAGCCATTCGCGAAACCATCCCGCGCCCGAAAATGATGATCCTTGGTTTCCCGTCTAACCCGACGGCGCAGTGCGTGGAACTTGATTTCTTCGAGCGCGTGGTTGCGCTGGCGAAACAGTACGACGTGCTGGTGATCCACGATCTGGCGTATGCCGACATCGTCTATGACGGCTGGAAAGCACCGTCGATCATGCAGGTGCCTGGCGCAAAAGATATCGCGGTGGAATTCTTTACGTTATCGAAAAGCTACAACATGGCGGGCTGGCGCATCGGCTTTATGGTGGGTAACCCTGAGCTGGTCAGCGCGCTGGCACGTATCAAGAGTTATCATGATTACGGCACCTTTACGCCGTTGCAGGTCGCCGCGATTGCCGCGCTGGAAGGCGATCAGCAGTGTGTGAAAGATATCGCCGAGCAGTACCGTCAGCGTCGTAACGTCCTGGTACGCGGTCTGCACGAAGCGGGCTGGATGGTGGAAAACCCGAAAGCATCGATGTATGTCTGGGCGAAAATCCCGCCGGCGTATGCTCACTTAGGTTCACTGGAATTCGCCAAACGTCTGCTGGCAGAGGCCAAAGTCTGCGTGTCACCGGGCATCGGTTTTGGTGATTATGGCGATACCCACGTGCGTTTCGCGCTGATCGAAAATCAGGACAGGATCCGTCAGGCGATTCGCGGCATCAAAGCAATGTTCCGCGCAGACGGTTTGCTGCCGCCGAAGAAAACCGCCGGAGAATCTCCCCTGGAACAGGATCCGGCAGCCAATCCGTAAGCTACCCCTTCTGCACTAAACCGGGCTGGTCCCGGTTTTTTATCTTTTGTTTTCATAAAGTCTGCATCTTTCCGCCCTATACTCACTCCGATACCCCTGTATTTATTGTGTTCACTGCCCAGGAAATGACTATGAAAACCCGTTATTCGCTGTCTCAGATAAGCCTGCACTGGGCGACGTTGCTGATGATTATCCTGACCTACGCCGCGATGCTTACCCGCGATTATTTCCCGGAAGATAATCAGCCGCTGGTAAAGCTGCTGCACTTCAATTTTGGGATTTGCGTCTGGCTGCTGATGTTTGCGCGTATTTTTCTGCGCACCCGCCACGCCACGCCTCCGGTTACGCCACCGTTGCCGCGCTGGCAAAATGCCGCTTCGCACGCCGTTCATGGCATTTTATATCTGCTGTTTTTGTCGTTACCGGTGCTGGGCGTGCTGACGCTGGAGTTTGGCGGAAGAGAGTGGTTTTTACTGGGCTGGCAGGTGCCGCAGTTTGTGACGCCGGATCCCGATACGCGCAGTGCGGTGAAAGCAACGCATGAGTTTCTGGCGAACTGCGGTTATTACCTGATTGGCTTACACGCGCTGGCGGCGATTTATCATCATTACGTTCGTAAAGACGATACGCTGTTACGCATGACGCCTTAATTTTGATAAACCGGCAGGCGGGTGCCTGCCGGTGAATAACATAAAGAATTACTCGTTTTCGCTGCTGTAATGGATCACCCGACGTTTTCCCTGAATCTGCACATCCGCCCATCTGCGCTGGACCGGTTTCACTTCTCCGTTGCGCAGAGCCTGAATCAGCCCGTTTTTATCCTTATCATCATAAAGATACAGCTCGCCGGCTTGCTGCCATTTGCCTGCCTGTTTGGCGTAAATACGGCAGTTGATGGAAACGGTATTGAGCGTATTACACAGGAAAATTTCTTTCTGTTTGTCATTATTGAGCTCGAGCGTATTCAGGATGCATGCGCCCTGCAGGCCAAGACAATCGCGCAACGTGCTGCTGTATTTCTCCAGCTCCGGCAGGCTGTTCCACCAGGCATCTTCGGGTGAAACCGAGCCTTTCGCCAGCTGAAACATTTTCTTCGCGTTTTCCGGACGATAATTTTTTGCCGCCTGAGCGGCATCTTCCACGCCGTAAGATCCCCAGCGCGACGTCTGAGAAATCGTATTTTTCAATATTGCCATCAGGCGTGGATCGGTCATAAACGCCGGGTTTTGCTGTAAATTTTTCAGCGCCTCATTTCCACGACGACCGGTGTCAAAGCGCAGCATGCGCAGATCGAGATCTTTCGCCTGGGTTTTTCCTTCGTCTAGACGGGCAATCTGATTATTCACACTGATGCGATAAGGATCGAGCAGCGGGCTGTTTACGGCGATCAGCAGCAGCACTACCAGCAGCGAAAGCGGTTTGTTGAACTGCGTAATGTGCGGCAACCACTCGGGGCGTTTATCGATAACCGACAGGCTGTAACAAACCGAGGCCGCCAGCGTCACACCGATGGTCAGTACCGCCCACATGCGCTGCGGCGTCCAGCCGTACTGCGCGATGCGCAGCCCGGTCGCGTACATCGCCAGCGCGGTATACACCGGCAGCAGCAGAATAGCGGCATTGACCATCAGGCGTATGATGCGCGGATAAGGCTTCACCGGACTGTCCGTTTCCCGCACCACGTTGACCAGTATCAGAATGCTCATCGCCATCACTGTCAGCAGACTGGCGGCAGACCAGGCCGTCGACAGGGCGCTCAGGCCGGTAAACGGCAGAGTGCAAAGGAAGATCAGTGCAACGAACGCGACCAGTGGCAGCAGACATTTCAGGATAAGGCGGATGATATTTTTAGTGACATTCATCAGCGACGGCTGTGTGCGACAGGTGACAATACTGATCCCGAGCAATACACCGTAAACCAACCACATAAACAGCGGCGTGTTGAAGAATAGCTCGTGGAAATAATCAATGCCAATCAGCCGGAACAACGCGCTGCACAGAGCCAGCACGCCCACGGTCAGCTGCATCAGCAGCAGGGTGAACATCAGGCACAGCGTGTTTTGCGAGTAGCAGGCGGCCAGATTGGCATAGCGGTAGCGCGTCTCCGACGGGAAAGACTGCACCTGCAACCACGGCAGCACAAAATAGATAAGCAGGATCAGTGAAAGATAGAAAGGCAGGAGCAGCGAGTCCGCCGGCGTTGCCGTGCTGTTACTTTGAACCCATGCCGACATGCCCGCCAGCAGCAGCGTGAGCACTGCGATACAGCCCCAAAAACGACGATCATTCAGTCGCACCACCGATAAAGAAATCAGCACCGGTAATGTAAATGCCATCGTCTGGCCGTAAATATTATGGCTAAGGGATTCGAGCGCGGGTGATGCGTGGTACGAAAGGAAGAAATACAGCAACAGCCCCTGGAGTACACAAATCGCGAGGATCAATGCGCGGGCGGCAGAGGGAACAGGTGGCATAACGCTACCTGCGCGGGTGAACTGAGACATCCGTGACTCTCCAAGATGTAAGGGCAAGTAAATTAAAAAGTGCTGCCAGTGTAATGGGTTCCGCGAAGGAGTGCAGAAAACTCTTTAATCTGGCCCGGCTGTCATTTTGTGACCCAGGCTGCATAACTGGCAAATTCAGCGACAGTCACTAGGCTTGAGGCTGGGGGAGAGAATTCGAGGTGAAAATGACAGAACAACAATTGAAAGATAAACGTATCGACGTTGTGAAGAATTTTTACGCCAAACTGGATCAGGCAGATGCTTCCTTATTAGATCTTTTTGCGGAAGACGTGCAGCTGTTCTTTCCTAAGTTTGGCACCGCTCAGGGCAAATCCTCACTGGGAGAGTTAGGTAAGCGTTTCGCGCTGGAGATCGACAAAATTCAGCACATTCAAGATGAGTTCCGGTTTGTCTATGATGGCGATACCCTCGTGCTGGAAGGCCAGATGCGCGGGGTGATGCAAAACGGCGATCGCTGGCCGACCTCACAAACCGGCAGTCATCATTTTTGTACGGTGTTTGAGTTTGACGCGTTACTGATTAAACGGGTGAGTATTTATCTCGATCCTGATTTCAATCTTGAGGACAAAAAACGCGTCAATAATTACCGGCAGGTGGTGAAAACGGAGGAAAATAAAGCCTGACGTTAAAAAAGAAAGATAGCCGCCTCAACCAGCGGCTATCTTTCGCCAACTGCCTCTCATCAGGATTCGGCAGGGACAATAGTGTTCTTGTAGCGTTGCAGAATCGGTGAATTGATCTCTGAAGGATTCTGCAACTGCCACAGATTGCGGTCGATGCCGTCATTGACCAGATAAATGACCCCGGATTCAATGGCTGACATCAGGCAAAGCATCACCGGCTCGTTGGTGGTATAGCCCAGCTCGCCTTCAAGCAGACGCTGATAGTCGATAAAGCGGAACACCCCGGCCTGCACTTCATATGACAATATCGTCTTACTGGTATTTACTGACGACAGAACTTCCCCGGTATTGACGTCGACAGCGCGCAGGTTCACGGCTATCTGGTCCAACTGGTATTGGGTGCTGGCGCCGATCCCGAAGTAACGCGCGCCAATTCCCCCTGATTTCACATTACTTTCATAACCGATGATTGAACCTTCAATCAAAATGTTCGCTGCCACCAGCGAAGAGAGCGGTCGCTGGTTGTTGATGGCGACGCTGCCATTTTCCTGCGCAGCGCGGATAATCTTGCGTTCGTTGAGCAAGTTTTGCAGCCCCTGACGTTCCAGCGGGATAAACCATTTCGAATCTTTCAGCGCGGAGACCAGCATCGCCGTGGCGCTCTGCGGCACCGCCGTCGAGAAGTTACTCGCCGGATACGGTTTAAACTGCCCGGTTTCATCCTGAATGTTATACACAGAGACAAAGATCCGGCCTTGCGGGGCAGGGAGGTGTGTCAGGTCGGTGTAGCTGGGCGCACGCGGTAATAATGTCGGTCTTGCGGCTTCTTTAGGTGCTGCTGTGAGGCACCCGCTCAACACAAAAACTGCGATGAGTAATAAATAATTGCGCATGATCTGATTCCCATTTTTCCCTTCTTATTTCGATTTCATATCGAATTATTTTGGGGATTTTGTTCTTCGGTATTAGTTCGTCGTAGAAGACAAACCCTGAACCTGAATGGTGGATACCTTGCCGGTCTGGCGATCGGTGACATTCATCACCAGCTGCCCGTCGGTATTCTGGATATCGACTATAAAGTCCTGCGTCACCAGCCGCCCCGGTTTGCCCTGATTGATGTTGCCCATCAGGCTGCCCAGCAGTTGTGACTGAATCGATGCCGTGAAGTTATCCAGCGCCGAGGTGCCGGATGACCCAAAGTCATAGCTGTCAGGATCTTTATACGAGTTCTGCGCCTGCGCCTCGTTGAGTAAAAACGAGCCGTTATTCGGGTTACCGCCAAAATTCGGATTCACAAACTGGAACACCATATTGCCGCCCCAGGAAAGTGGGGACGCCGTCAGCAACGCCAGCAGCATCACCGAGCGGGGGACTGAAACTGGAATATTCACGATGCTCTCCTTACAAGAGGCTGTGCATTAAAATTCATCATGGGCAAGATCCCCGGTGCCAAGTAACGCCTTGTCTAACTGGCGACGTGAAAGCGCCTCGGTGACGCCATCTATGGCGGTGTTGACGTCCTGATTAAAATTGCGACGGTTTGGGAACAACAGCGTCTGATAGAGCGTGTCCTGGCCTATTTTGATGCTGATCCAGCTGCCCCAGCGCGCGCTGGGTCTTTCGGAAATAGTGATGGTTTCCGGGTAGTTGCGATCCCACTTATCGGTAAAACCGCGATAAAAATCATGGCCGACCGAGGTTACCGTGTGGTCGGTAATCAGGCCGGGGTCTTTCACATCTGCTGCCTGAACATGCAGGCAGGAGGCGCAGAGCAGCGCCAGCCACAGCCAGAAGGTCTTCCTGCAAAGTGTCATGATGTCAGCGCTTGAGATTGTCGTTGGCCCAGGACGCCGCCTGAGTGCGGTTTTTAACCGAGATTTTTCTAAATAAATTATAGAGATGCGTCTTCACGGTGTTTTCACTGATAAACAGCAACCGGGCGATTTCAGTGTTCGAGGCGCCAACGCGTAATTTATTAAGGATCTCTTTTTCACGATGGGTCAGTCCTGTGTCCTCAGAATGCAGGTGGCGAAAGGCACCGGACTGGTTGATCAGATAGCTGGCGAAGCCCTGCGAGAAGTAGCACTCTCCGCGGATCACGCTTTTAATTCCTTCCACCAGATTGTTTTCATCGGTCGAGAGATAAAATACTGCGCTTATCCGGGGCCAGGTTTCAATTTCCCGAAAATGATATTCGTCAGGCGTGTTTAATAATAATAACTTCACGCTATCGTTATAATGATGTAATGCTGATTGCCAGTGATCAATCGTGCGACGATCGGCTTCCATCATATCGAAGAGAATTAATGTCTGATGAAGGTATTGATCCTCTAAGGATTTATGAATGTTGTGAAGTCGCGTGTTGACACAAAGTTGCTGTTTCAATTGTTGCAATAAAGCACTGGCCTGTAATGACGGTTTTGTCACTAATAAAAGGATATTATTATTGATCGCCGCTTCATTAAGCATAATCAAACCCTGCCCTGATTTTTATCGCCACGGCCTGCTGCCATCCGTTATAGGGATGCAGAAAATAGGCCGATAACTTATTTTGCTAAATCTATAGCTGGTTGTTTGCTGTGTATATCTAAAAAGACAAAATAAACACAACCTGGTGCACATAATAATTCAGGTCGTTTTATGTGCGGTACAGACTCAATTTAGCGTTTGGCCCCTCTTACGCAAGGCTCATTTGTGTTTCAAAATGTAACGCGAAATGTATGAAGTTTTCCTTATGTATTGCGAATATTCTCTGTGAGCCTGTTAAATTAAATTTAAGTAACTGGGTTTACATAATCTTAACGTTTGCCGTTGTTAAGCCTGTAATTTTAACCTTATGCTGGCCCGAAAAATTCTCCTGAAACTGCAATACGCTGCATGTTTCTTCTTTAATAACGCAAATACCGGCCCTGCTAATTATCGATTTAACTTAGGTGGCGGGTAGGAGAAGCTCGTCAAATGGGGTGAAAAACGCTGAAAGTGGCGCTGGGGTGGGGTTCTGCCGTCCCTGCTATGCGTCGGAAGTGTGGTGCAGATCGCTTTATTTGAAAAGGGAACGTTCCCTAAACATTAAGAATAGTTGCATTTGTGTGATTATTTAAACGACTCTTTCTCGTTACTTTAGGATTAATGCCATACGGCAGATTAGCGATATTGACCTTTAGTCGAAATCGTCTGGTCAATCCGCATGAGACAGGATAACTCATACTTTTTGATGAACTGTAAAATTAAAATACGCCGTGCGGGTGAGTTTCTTATTTGCCGTTAACTCCATAATCAATTCGTCAACAGCAATAAAACCGGTCAGCAAGAAATTGGTTTCCGGCTTTAATACAGGGTGACGCAATGAAAAAGATTTTATTGACCCTGGCGTTACTTTCAGCATCCTGGGCCGTCCACGCACAACAATATGATATGGCTTTCCCGGAGATAAACTCCGGTAGCGCCGAACAATATTATACCGGTGCGGGAAGTTCATCAGGGAATACATCAATGATTTATCAGAACGGTAATAGTAATGCGGCCTACAGCAATCAAACGGGTAATGGCAATTCCAGCGTTATCCGGCAGTCGGGCTCAGACAATACCGCGTTGATAAAACAAAGAGGTAATGGAAATAACGCGGATATTTCTCAAAGCGGCAGCGATAATTTTGCCTATATATCGCAAACCGGCGGCGGGAATTCATCCATTACGCAACAAAATTTTGGTAACACGGCTTACATTCTGCAAAAAGGCCGGAGTGTAACTGAGATACGCCAGAATGGTACGAACCAGACCAGCGGTGTTGTACAAAACTCGTCAGGAATGGCGATTAGAGTGACACAGCATTAAAAACATACGTTCTTATGACATCCGATATTTAACTAATGGGGTAGCATCATGAAACTTTGGAAAATTGTGGCAGTCTCCGCTTTAGTCGTCAGTGGCAGTGCATTCGCAACCGGTAGCAATCACGGCGGTGGTGGTGGTGGCGGTCCGTCTACTCCTCCATCAACAGTGCCGACGTTTACGGCGACCCAGTGGAATTCTGAAATTCAGATTTACCAGCAGGGTACTGCAAATCTCGCGAATGCCACTCAGACAGGGGCTCAAAAATCGCTGACTGCGGTTAATCAGGATGGATACAGAAACAGTTCCGGCACCAATCAGACCGGTGATGGCAGCCTGATCAGCGTGGTTCAGAAAGGTGACTATAACAATACTAACGTGGCGCAAAGCGCAAACGGCAGTAAGGTTCTGGTCTCCCAGAATGGTTCAGGCAACTATGCGCAGGCTTCTCAGGGTGCCAATGGTTCTCTGACCAGTATCACTCAGGTCGGTACGGCTAACCTGGCGTACGCGTCTCAAAACTAATTTCACTCCCTCCGTTGCTGGAGGAGTTAAAAACAGGGCACTAGCCTAATGCCGGTCACTTAAGGTGACCGGCATTGTTTTTTAAGGGATATTTCGACCTTTTTTCTCTCACTTCCCTTGTATATTCCCGCTCGCGCCTC
>NZ_JBXAVQ010000018.1:0-83949 GCF_057290995.1 Rahnella sp. 1L-D-7-B-C2
CATTCGAACTTTCATCTTTTTCTCTTCCTGTCCGAGCGACTTCTCAGTCGTTGTTCCCGGTCAGTGGAGGCGCATTATAGGGAGTTCTCAGAAGGCCGCAACCCCTAAAATACAAATAATTTTCCGACCGCTGATTCTTTCACCAAATGCCGTTTAAAGCGGCAATTCCTGGATACTTCTGAAGCCATATGACTGTAAAACAGGCAGTAAACTTTGGGCCTCTGCGGTCATCGCCATGCAATAGGCGACACTCTCTATTTGCACGCCTGCATTTTTCTGTGGAATAGGCACGTGAGAGGTCTCAATTAACCAATGTGCACGGCGGGCAATGGCAGAGCCGGAGTCGATCATACGTGTGCCATCGGGCAAAACCTGCGCGAGCTCTTCGGAAAGCAACGGAAAATGTGTGCAACCCAATACTACTGTGTCCGGCGGTTCGCGCAAACGCAGCCACGGATGGAGGATTTTCTTCAGTGCCGCCAGTGAGACCTCTTCACCATGCAGTTTCGCTTCTGCCAACTCAACCAGCTCCGCCGAGCCCAGCATCAGAATCTGACAATCCGTCGCAAACCGCGCCACCAGATCATGCGTATAAGGACGTTGAACTGTTGCGCGCGTTGCCAGTAATCCCACAACGCCATTACGCGTCAATTTCGCAGCAGGTTTGATCGCAGGTACAACGCCAACCACCGGGCAGCTGAATTTTGCGCGCAATGCAGGAAGTGAGACGGTGCTGGCCGTGTTACAGGCAATGACGATAATAAAGAGGGGATGGCGTTTCGCGACGGCGCTGACAATCTCGACCACGCGTTCGACGATGAACTCTTCAGATTTCTCGCCGTAAGGAAAAGCGACATTATCGAAGGCATAGATATAGTGCAGGTCCGGCAACATCTGCCGGACCTCTTGATAAACTGACAACCCACCGACGCCGGAATCGAAAACCAGCACCGTCGGGCGGTCAGGAACCTGGGTTGTATCAGAAGGTATAGCTTCCAGTAAGGTAGAACTCACGTCCTGGTGTGGCATAGCCATAAGCCGTCTCGTAATCTTTATCAAACAAGTTGGCAATTCTACCACGAACAGTCAGATGTGAGGTTACGGGATATGATGCAGCGAGATCCCATAAGCTTACGCCGCCAAGCTTAACAGTCTGAGAAGGATACGATCCGTAATCGGTGTCGTAACGTTGTCCCAAATATTGGTAATTGATGGACCAGTCAACGTCCGCCACATTCCAGTCAATCTGGTATTTCACCTGCTGTTTGGCCCGACGCGCCAGAATTTCGTTGGTCTCGGCATTTCGTGGGTCGAGATATTCAAGCGTAATCTGGTGCTGCAACGGGCCGGTATCGAATGAGCCGGTCCATTCAACGCCTTTGATGGTCGCCTTGCCGATGTTGTAATAACCGAAGGTTGAATTGTCATAAGCGATCATCTGGTCGATGTCGTTACGATACACCGACAAGCGCCAGTCCAGCGGACCGGTCAGACCTTCCAGTCCCCCTTCCCACTGCTTGCTCTCTTCAGGCTTAAGGTCCGGATTGCCGCCAAAGCCACTATAAAGCTGCCCCAGGTTCGGAGATTTATAGGCCGTACCGTAAGAACCAATCAGACGATATCCATCGATGAATTCCCATGCCGCGCTGCTCTGCCAGGTAGTGTGCTGACCGAACTGAGAGTTATCGTCGCTGCGTACCGCACCTTCGAGCGTTACATCACTGATTTTCTGCTGAGTCGTCAGATAGACACCGGTGTTGTGCTGGTCATAGCCGTCGGCAAGATAGTTAGTACCCGGCTCCGTGGTCAACTTCTGCCAGTCGAGGCCCGCGCTGACTTCGCCTTTCCAGATCTGGAATGTGTTGCCCCATTGCACGTTGTACTGATCGGAGTCATCCAGCGAGGCCGAAGAGTCGTACGGGCCGTATTTCGGGTCGTAGTTATAGTCTTTAACGTGACTGTAGCTGCCGATGAGCTGCGTGGCGTAGATACCATTTTCGTAACGCAAACCGGTGTCATACGTGCGGCTGTAGAGCTGACGGGTATCGATAAGCGCACTGCCCGGCGAAGAATAGGCGTCATAAGCGGTACGGTTGTCGTAGCCGTACGCACGGGCAAAGCCGCTGATTTCCTGATTGAACTGGTGTTGCAACGCCAGATACAGCGTCTTGCTCATGAAGCCATCGCGGTCAGGCTGAGGTACGCCGCCGGTATTGCCATCCGCAACAACGTCGATGCCTCTGGTATAGGTGTAGTCTCCGGCCGCCGTCAGCGTCGTGTTTTCGCCCAGCTTTTGCTGTGTGGAGCCGTTATAGTTCTGGTAACCGTGGGAACCCACGCCTGCGCCAAGCGTCGTGCCATCTTTATCACGCGTGGTGATAATGTTAACAACGCCACCGATCGCATCCGAGCCATAAACCGCAGAGCGCGGTCCGCGAATAAATTCGATACGCTGAACCAGTGAAAGTGGGATCTGGCTGATATCCGCCGCGCCGGAAATACCAGCCTGATTAAGACGCACACCGTCGATTAAAACTAACGTGTGGCTGGAATTGGTGCCGCGAACGAATAAAGACGTCTGCTGGCCCAGTCCGCCATTTTGAGCAATATCGACACCCGGTAAACGACGTAATACATCGGCGACAGATTTTGACTGCCATCTGTCGATATCATCACGCGTCACCACATCGGTCGGTGCCAGAACGGAAGACACCGGCTGTGGAAAACGGTTAGCCGTGACGACCAGATTATCGCTGCTGTTGTCTGTGGAAGTACTGTCTTGCGCCCACCCTGAAAAAGCCGTGACGGATAATGCCGTCAACAGCACGTGCTTTTTAATTGTCATGAATCGAGCATCCAAACTTAATTGGCGGATGCCGCAGAGGATCACCGACGGTATTTCGCGACGACGATGATTAATGCGACGTAACATCGGCAGGTCTTCGGACTTAGGATTTGCAGGCTTATTGATTACAAGAGAAGTAATTAAGATAACCCACACCGGGCGATGACTTCCCATTCCCTCTTTCTTATCTATATAGAAAGAAGAAACAGTGTCTGCATTATAAAGAATGCGATCGCCGTGATTTCCCCATACCGCTGCGCGCCAGTTCCGGATTCACACCGGATTCCCTTTTAACTCAGTCACGAGGCCGAGCGGCAATCCTACGATCAACCCATTTGGAAATCCAGACATCCGTAATGACTGCCCATATTTCCCCAAAGTCATTGACGTTAGAACAAGGCAGCAAACGTCGTTATAACGTTCAGGACGACGGGGAAAGCTGGACTTTGCAGTGTGATTCCCTAGAATCCCCCAAAAGTTTGTCCATTTACCCCCAGTTAGACGAGATAACCGATGACGCCTGAAAACCTGCCCATTGAACAGTACGACGACCAGCTGGCGGAAAAGACCGCACGTCTCACGGCGATGATGTCACCTTTTAATGCGCCGCAGCCTGACGTTTTCCGTTCTCCGGTCAGCCATTATCGTATGCGTGCCGAATTTCGCGTCTGGCACGATGAGGGCGACCTGTACCATATTATGTTTGATCAGCAGACCAAAGCCCGCGTGCGTGTGGACCAGTTCCCGGCTGGCAGCGAGCTGATTAACCGTCTAATGCCTGTGCTGATCGCCGCGGTGAAGCAAGATCCGGCACTGCGCCGTAAGATCTTCCAGATCGACTATCTTTCGACCCGCAGCGGTAAAATCATCGCCTCTTTGCTGTACCACCGTAAGCTTGATGAAGAATGGCAGCAGGCCGCCACAGTTCTCCGTGACCAACTGCGCGCAGACGGGTTTGATATCCAGCTAATTGGCCGCGCAGCCAAAACCAAAATCATGCTCGATCAGGATTATATTGATGAAGTCCTGCCGGTTGCAGGCCGCGACATGATTTACCGCCAGGTGGAAAACAGCTTCACGCAGCCAAACGCCGAGATGAATATTCAGATGCTGGAGTGGGCGCTGAATGCCACGCAAAACTCGACCGGCGATTTGCTGGAACTTTACTGCGGCAACGGCAATTTCTCTCTGGCGCTGGCGCGCAACTTCCGCCGGGTGCTGGCAACAGAAATTGCCAAACCGTCAGTGGCGGCAGCGCAGTTCAACATTGCGGCGAACCATATCGATAACGTGCAAATCATCCGAATGGCGGCTGAAGATTTCACGCAGGCACTGAACGGTGTACGTGAATTCCGTCGTCTGCAGGATGTGGATTTAAGCGGATATGAATGTAATACGATTTTTGTCGATCCACCGCGCAGCGGGCTGGATGATGAAACCGTGAAAATGGTGCAAGGCTATGACCGTATTTTATATATCTCGTGTAACCCGGAAACGCTGTGCGCGAATCTGGAAACGCTGAGCCAGACGCACCGAGTCACGCGCCTCGCGTTGTTCGACCAGTTCCCGTATACCCACCATATGGAATCCGGTGTTCTGCTGGAAAAGATCTGATCGGCGAAAACTAAAAGAATAAACGGGCACTTCAGCGTGCCCGTTCTTTTTCCTGCCGTAAAATAATTATAAGTACACGCGCAGATATTCAGACAAACACAGAATCGCCATTGCCTGCCCGTAAGGCATCGACGTCAGTGCAATCTGGCGGTAAAACTCGAGGTCTGAACCCATCGCTGTACCGAACGACGTTTGCGTCAGTTCACCTGCCGGATTGATATGCTTAATCACGCCCTGAATGGCTTTTTCCGCCACCGGCGCATAAGACGCATCGATATAACGCTTCCGCACCGCTTTTAGAATACCGTACGCAAAACCCGCCGTGGCCGAGCTTTCAAGATAAGAGTGCGGGTCATCAAGCAGCGTATGCCATAAGCCGCTGTCGTCCTGACATTTCGCCAGCGCGCTGACCTGGCTTTCCAGTACCTGCAATAAATAACGGCGGGTCGCGTTATTCTCCGGCAAATCGACCAGTTCAAGGAATTCAGGAATGGCGATCGTCAGCCAGCTGTTGCCCCGCGCCCAGCGTGCCTGTGCAAAGTTGTGGTGACCGTCGAACGTCCAGCCGTGGAACCACAGGCCGGTCTGGCGATCCATCAGATATTGCACGTGGACCAGAAACTGATACGTCGCTTCTTCGATAAATTCAGGGCGATCCAGCAGTTTACCAATTTTTGCCAGCGGCAGGACGCTCATCATCAGCGTGTCGTCCCACATCTGCTGATGGTTTTCATTGTTATAAACAATGTGCTGCATCGCGCCTTTATCCGTGCGCGGCATTTCGTACATCACCCATTCGGCCCAACGCTCAAGGTAAGGGCGCCACTCTTCATTCCCCGTTTCCTCATAGCGATACGCCAGCGTCAGGAACGGACTCATAGTATTAACGTTTTTGGTTGGCGTGCCTTCCGTCAGGCGTGCGGTAAACCAGTCATCGATCACCGCACGCATTTTTTCATCGCCGGTCTGCTGATAATACTGATAGATACCGTAGAGCCCGATACCGTGCGTCCATTCCCAGCCCGCCCAGCCCTTGGTGTCGATGACGCGGCCATCGTCCAGCCGCAACAGGAACTCACCGGTTTTATCTTCGATATTCACCAGATTGTCGGTCACATTGTGAATCAGCGCCTTCAGTTCGTTGCGTGAGATGAAATGCTCCGGCTGCCGCAGCAAGGCACTGTGTTTAACTTCAAATACTTTCATAACGTTCTCCTGTAAATGGATTACAAACGTCCCTGGACCGGCACTTCGGCGGTATTTTCTCGGGTCAGCTTTTCAGGTGGCGGGTTATTGCGATGCAGATAACCGATATTGTTATTGCCCCACAGAGATTCGTATTTCATCCCTGTCAGCATTTCGACAGTCGCGCGATCTTCCGGCGTGATTTGTTCCGGCACGATGCGGTTAGCTTCGCGCATTCTGTGCGTTTCGCGGGTCAGCACGCCGTGCGTTCTCTGATTGAGGCGGAAGAACAGCGAGATGATAAAGCCCATGCTGAGCATCAGCAGCGAACCGACCACCAGAACGCCCAGAATGGTATGACCGACCGCAGGTACCTGCTGGCTTTGGCCGGAAACAAACCCGGCGAGTTGCAGGATAATCCCCACCAGCATCACGGCACCGGCCTGTGAAGCTTTGCGGGTCAGCGTCATCACGCCGGCAAAAATCCCTTCGCGGCGCTGACCGGTGATGGTTTCATCAACGTCAGCGATATAGGTGTAGATATTCCACGGCACATAGTTGATCCCGCCGCGTCCCAGACCGGCCAGCGCAGAAATGAGCAACAACAGTGACATAGAGTCATTCATACCGGCGTAATACAGACCGCCGTACGAAAGAGCGGCCAACCCGAACAGCGTCACCGCCAGCCGGTAAGACGGTGCAGGTCCGAAGCGGATACACAGCGGGATCATCCCGATAACCGCGACAAATTGCAGGATCGCCATCATTCCCATCAGGTTTGAAGCCACGGAGGCGCTTTGCATCAGCACGAAGACAACGTAATAAGTGAATACCGCGTTGAAGACGTCCTGTGCAATGTAGCCCCCCAGATACAAGCCGAGATGCTGACGGAAAATCTTGATGCGCAGCGTCGAAGACAATTCCACTTTCAGACGCTTCAGACTTTGCGCGAGCGTCAGTTGCTGGCGCTCACGTTCAATTTTCTTAGTTGCTTCCGATTTCAGCTCTTCCGGCCGTTCCCAGGTGAAGAAATACACCAGCGTCAGCACCAGTGAACAAATCACCGCGAAGACCAGGCTCGAATAGAAGAAGGAGATGGCGTTATCTTTGCCGAAATGCTGTAACAGAATGCCTGGCAGGAACGCTGCCAGAATCGCTGACAACTGCGCCAGCGCGATGCGCGCACCTGAGAATTTGGTTTTCTGTTTGAAATC
Organism: Rahnella sp. 1L-D-7-B-C2; assembly: GCF_057290995.1. Lineage (NCBI taxonomy): Bacteria > Pseudomonadati > Pseudomonadota > Gammaproteobacteria > Enterobacterales > Yersiniaceae > Rahnella > Rahnella sp. 1L-D-7-B-C2. The sequence continues at coordinate 6,859 of NZ_JBXAVQ010000018.1, forward strand.
ATCGGTCATTTCCGGGACCAGTGTTTCATACGGCACCAAAATCATGGTGTAGACGATATCGAACAGCAGATATGTCAGCAGGTAATAGACGTATCCCATTTCGCCCACCCACATAAAGCTGTAACTGAAGACGCAGGGAATACCCAGCAGAATAAAGAACTTACGGCGGCCAAAGCGCTTGCCGAGCCATGTATTGCCGAAGTTATCGGTGAGATACCCCATCAGCGGGCTGAGCACCGCATCGGCGACGCGTGCGGTCGCGAAAATGAACGTAGCCTGAATGGGCGAAAGCCCGCAGAACGTCGTGTAGAAATACAACAACCAGGCCGCAGTCAACGCGGTCGTGCCTGCACCGAGGAAATCCCCGGAGCCATAAGCGATATAAGTGAAGAATCCTATCTTACGTGTTTTCATTGCCGTGTTGCCCCTGTTAATCACCTTTAGGCGTAGGCTGAATGCGAACGAAAATGCGTCGTCCGGCCATGATTCAAATTAGCGAGGAGCCGACATGAAAACCTTTTGGTTTTTGCCACCCGGATGCACTTTATGGCAAAGAAATAAAGAAGTGGGCGATCTACATCTAAATAATGAACATGGGTTTGATATTAATGAAATGACAGTTCATTAAATGGGAGTGGAAATGCTTAGCGGAGGGAATAAGTCGAGCGAGGGCGCATAAAAAAGGCAATCCGCAGATTGCCTTCAAAAAACATGAAACAGAAAACGCGTTACGTAGACGATTTGCGCTTTTTCAGTTTTATACCAATCCAGAATACCAGCGCCACGCAGATAAGCGACGGTAAGAAATTCGAGCCTAATTCAGGATACTCAGCGCGGACAATCGTACTGTACAACAGCAGACCCAGCAGGAAACAGGCCGCGGCCATGCCCGGTAATCCTTGGGGCATTTCGCCTTTGTGGTAGCGAACGTGCAAACAGTACACCGCTAACACCAGAGCAATAATCGGGAATATCGAAAACGCGACGACAGAGCTGAATAACGCATCAAATGTGCCGCTGATCGACAGCCCGGCAATTAAAGACAAAACCAGAGTGCCATTATCCTGGTTCGCTTGTTCGATCATCTTCTTTACCTCGGTTCTTATTAATGGGTGTCACCGCCGTGCGTTCCTGCTGACGGCGGTACCAGTAATACGCGCCTTTAGAAATCATCCGCAGTTGCAGTACCAGACGCTCTTCGAGCTGACGGCGCTGCGCGAGGTCAACATCCAGCGCTTCCGCCCCGGCGTTAAACACGATGATTACCATGGCTTCCGCCTGCGCTTCAGTAAAACTGCGCGGCATATGGTTTTCGAGTTGCAGATAGTCGGCAAGTTCCGCAATAAAATGCTGAATTTCACGGGCGACAGCGGCACGAAACGCCGAAGACGTCCCGGAGCGTTCGCGCAGCAACAGCCGGAATGCGTTGGGGTTATTGCCGATGAATTCCATAAACGTCGAGACCGAGGTGCGGATGACGCTGCCGCCTTTGGCAATTCGCTGGCGCGCCTGACGCATTAGCTGGCGCAGCATCAGACCACTTTCATCTACCATCGTCAGACCGAGCTCATCCACATCACGGAAGTGCCGGTAAAAGGACGTCGGCGCAATGCCTGCTTCGCGCGAGACCTCACGCAAACTCAGACTGGCGAAACTGCGCTCAGCGCTGAGCTGGCTGAAAGCCGCCTCAATCAGCGTGCGACGCGTACGCTCTTTTTGTTGTGCTCTGACTCCCATAACCTTCATCCGGATAGTGTTCTTCTTTTTAGTTGTTAGCCCGACATGGTTTCACTATACCAAAATTTTTATCGGTCCGAGTCATAGAAACAGCAGCATAAAATGGGTCTGAATGTTGCGACATTCCCATTAAATGACAACTGCATGCGGGGTAAATAGGTGTAATATGTTACTTTCTCGTTGTGATTTTGTATAAAAATAGGTTTCGAACAATGCAACAGCACTCACATTTTGATGCCATCATCATTGGTTCAGGCCCTGGCGGAGAAGGCGCCGCGATGGGACTGGTTAAACAAGGCGCCAGAGTTGCTGTCATCGAACGCTATAACAACGTCGGTGGCGGTTGTACACATTGGGGCACCATCCCTTCCAAAGCACTGCGTCATGCCGTCAGCCGAATCATCGAATTTAACCAAAATCCGCTCTACAGCGATAACTCGCGCACCATGAGCTCCAGCTTTCCCGATATCCTGCGTCATGCGGATTCGGTCATAAATCAGCAAACCCGCATGCGCCAGGGTTTTTACGAAAGAAACCAGTGCCAGCTGTTTTCCGGCGACGCCAGTTTTGTCGATGCCAATACCATCAGCATCCGCTACGCCGACGGCACGCATGAGCAGATCACCGCGGATAACATCGTCATCGCCTGTGGATCGCGCCCTTACCGCCCGGCCAACGTCGATTTTGGTCACCCGCGCATTTATGACAGCGATTTAATCCTTGAACTCAGCCATGAACCGCGCCACGTGATTATTTACGGTGCGGGCGTGATCGGCTGCGAATATGCGTCGATCTTCCGTGGTCTGAACGTCAAAGTGGACTTAATCAACACCCGCGACCGGCTGTTGTCTTTCCTTGATCAGGAAATGTCAGACGCGCTTTCGTACCACTTCTGGAATAACGGCGTAGTTATTCGCCATAACGAAGAGTTCGAGAAGATTGAAGGTGTGGAAGATGGTGTGGTTATGCACCTGAAATCCGGTAAGAAAGTGAAAGCTGATGCGCTGCTGTACGCCAATGGTCGCACCGGTAACACGGATAAACTGGGTCTGGAAAACATCGGACTGGAAGCAGACAGCCGGGGCTTGCTGAAAGTAAACAGCATGTATCAGACCGCACTGTCGCACATTTATGCTGTTGGTGATGTGATTGGTTACCCAAGTCTGGCCTCAGCGGCTTACGATCAGGGACGCATTGCCGCACAGGCGATGATCCAGGGCGAAGCCAAAGTCCACTTAATCGAAAACATTCCGACCGGGATTTACACCATTCCGGAGATAAGTTCGGTGGGTAAAACCGAGCAGGAACTGACGTCGATGAAAGTCCCGTACGAAGTTGGCCGCGCGCAGTTTAAGCATCTGGCTCGCGCACAAATCGCCGGCATGAACGTGGGCAGCCTGAAATTGCTGTTCCATCGCGAAACCAAGGAAATCCTGGGCATTCACTGTTTCGGTGAACGTGCCGCCGAAATCATTCATATCGGGCAGGCGATCATGGAACAGAAAGGTGAAGGTAATACTATCGAGTATTTCGTCAATACCACCTTCAACTATCCGACCATGGCCGAAGCCTATCGCGTGGCTGCGCTTAACGGATTAAACCGCCTTTTTTAAGGCAGCGGCGTTATCCCAGTAAGCCTGCATATGTTCTTTGATGGCTTCGGCAAGCTGTTCGTAACGCCCGCGCAGTGGCGAACCGGGACGATAGACCAGCGCAATCGTACGGCGCGGTTCCGGTTTGTCACAGGTAAGATAAGTCACACCATCACGGCTGCGCTCGCGCGGCACAGCGAGTGATGGCAGTAACGTAATCCCGCTCCCTGCCGCCACCATGTTACGCAGCGTTTCAAGACTGGTGGCGCGGAAGTGGGTATCTTCATCCGCACCCGCCTGGAAGCAAAAACCGAGCGCCTGATCGCGCAGACAGTGGCCATCTTCCAGCATCAGCAGTTTCTCACCGGCCAGATCGGCCATCGCCACACGATCGCGCGATGCCCACGGATGGTCATCGTAAATTGCCAGCTTCATCGGCTCGTCAAACAGCGGCACTTCGATAAATGCCTCGCTCTCTTTCACCAGCGCCAGAATGGCACAATCGAGCTTTCCGCTGTCAAGCTGCGCCAGCAGCTGATGGGTTTGCGCTTCGTGCAGATACATTTCCAGTTTCGGAAAAGTTTTGTGCAGCGTTGGAATAATTTGCGGCAGCAGGTAAGGCCCGACAGTTGGGATCAGACCGATATGCATCGGCCCGGACATCGCTTCGCCCTGCTGGCTCGCCATTTCTTTGAGCACTTTTACTTCGCGCAATACCGTGCGCGCCTGATCCACCAGCAGCAGACCGGCCTGGGTGAACAGTACTTTGCGGCTGGTTCTTTCGAGCAGCATGACGCCAAGCTCATCTTCCAGCTTACGGATTTGCCCGCTCAGCGTTGGCTGACTGACATGGCATGAATCTGCGGCGCGGCGGAAATGGCGAAACTCAGCCAGTGCCACCAGATACTCTAAATCACGAATGTTCATTTTTCCCCCAGTCCCTCATAGGCAATGCGATAGCCGTTAACGATAGATAAGATAGCAACCAACGATTATATCTATCAACCACAATCGTTAATAATGCCCCCCATCGAAACGGCACCGCCGAAAATATTGTTCATTTTATAGATTAATTAAGAGGTTATTCATGTTTGCAAGCCAGGAAGGGAAACACGTACCGCAAGTTACTTTTCACACCCGTCAGGGCGACAAATGGGTAGACCTGACGACGGATGAGCTGTTCAAAAATAAAACGGTGATTGTCTTTTCACTGCCGGGTGCATTTACCCCGACCTGTTCTTCGAGCCACCTGCCACGTTACAACGAGCTGGCTCCGGTGTTCAAAAGCCACGGCGTAGATAGCATTCTGTGCGTCTCCGTGAATGACACCTTCGTGATGAATGCGTGGAAAGCAGAACAAAGCGCCGCCAACATCACTTTCATTCCGGACGGTAATGGTGAGTTCACTAAAGGCATGGACATGCTGGTCGAGAAGGCGGATTTAGGCTTCGGTCCGCGTTCATGGCGTTATTCCATGCTGGTGCGTAACGGCGTGGTCGAGAAAATGTTCGTAGAGCCAAACAAGCCGGGCGACCCGTTTGAAGTGTCTGATGCAGACACCATGCTGAAGTACCTGGCACCAGAATATAAAGTGCAGGAGTCCGTTTCCATTTTCACTAAACCGGGCTGTCCGTTCTGTGCTAAAGCCAAACAGATGCTGCAGGAGCGCGGTATTCAGTACGAAGAAATTGTATTAGGTAAAGACGCGACCACCGTCAGCCTGCGCGCCGTTACCGGCCGTGCGACCGTGCCGCAGGTCTTTATCGGTGGACGCCACATCGGCGGAAGCGACGATCTGGACGTTTACCTGCATTCAGAAACCCAGGAAGTATGCGAAGTTGCACAATAAGTCTGAGTGAATACCCAGAGTAAGAAGTAAGACAAGAGTCCCTGCATTACCAACAAAAAAGCAAAGTTAGACTACGTGAACTTTCGGCGGACCTTGGGTCCGCCTTTTTTTGCTTCATCAATCCCGCGTTCTGAGATCCTCGCCTGTTTTTTCATGCCCCTCTCCTGCCACACTTTGCGGTTAATGCATTATTGATGGCAGGAAGATGATGACGCAAAAACCGCGCAATAGAATCACTCAGCAGGATGTCGCGCGCCTGGCTGGCGTTTCCGTCGCGGCGGTTTCACTGGTGCTCGGCGGAAAAGGACGCATCTCGCCGCAAGGCGTGGAGCGTATTTATCATGCCATCGACCAGCTCGGTTACCGGTCGCCATCGTCATCTTCCGTCACGCCCCTTCCACGGATTGGTGTTTTGCTGATGCCGGGTTGTCAGTTCGCGACAGATTTGCTCCCGGATCTTTCACAGAGATTGCAGGGGGCCGGATTCTCACTGTTACTTTCCTACGCAAACTCCCAGACACTTCTGGAACATGCCGGGCAACTTCTGGCGCAGGACGTACGCGGAATCATTGTGTGCGGAAAATTACTTAATGCCAGCCCGGAAATGCTGAAAGCTCTGAGTGCCCGGGCGATTGCGCGTCATGTGGCACTTATCGGCGTCGGAGAACATTATCACCCGGGGCCGGTCACAACGGTACACCCGGATAATGCGCAGGCCGCGCATCAGGCGGTGGAAGCCTTCCTTCATCAGCAACATTGCCACATTGCGTATCTCGGGGGTGAAAGCCATTCGCTGGTGCGCGCTGAAAGGCTGGGCGGCCTTTCCCTCGCACTCGGTAAATCCGGCGTGGCGTTTTCGCCATCGCTTAGCCAGCCGTGCGCGGCAACCTTTGAAGACGGTTTTCGCTCCACCGCGCAGTTGCTGAAACAAAACCCCAAAATTTCCGCCATCCTGTGCGACAACCCGACAGTATTGCTGGCCGCACATTATGCGCTGGCGGAGGGATTACAAACCTCTAAATGGCGGCTGTTTTCGCGCCGCATTGTGCTGGCCGGTTTTGGTAAGTGTGAAGAACTGGTGAAACAGTCACTACCACAAATTATCCCCTGCCACGATGCGTTAACCGCGCGCGCGATAGAATGCCTGCACGCGCAACTTGCCGGTGATCCGTTATTGCCAGACGATCCGCGCCTCACGGTCGCTCCGACAGGTATTTCCCCCTCGCTTTGCGCTACGTTGAAGGCGGGTTAAAAAAACCGGCGAAAAAATTTACCCGTTTTATTTATCAATTCTGATCCCTGCCTTTTGACGCTTTTTCCTCCAGCCTCAATGCTAAGACCATTGTTTTCGGAGGATTAACGTCAATGATCGACTTCGCAGCACACGCCCGGGATCGGGCGAATCAATTCCTCACATTACTCGCTCAATGGGTGGCGATCCCTTCGCCGTACGACAGCGCGACGGTGCAACCGGATGCGCCCTTTGGCCGGGGCATCGCCGACGCACTCGGCTGGTGGCAGCAACTCGGTGATAACGCCGGGTTGAATACACTGAATGTCGATCATCATGCCGTACATATCGAATACGGCAGCGGCGAGGAAATCGTGTATGTGTTTGGTCATGCCGACGTCGTACCTGCCGGCGAAGGCTGGCATTTCCCGCCGTATCAGGTCTCCCGCCTCGGAGACAAACTGATTGGCCGCGGCGTGGTGGATGACAAAGGCCCGATGATTGCCGCGTGGCTGGCGCTGGATATTCTGCGTGAGCTGAAACTTCCGCTTAGCCGCCGCATCAGGCTGGTGGCGGGCGGCAATGAAGAAACGGGGTTTCGCTGTATTCGCCGTTATTTTGAAAAACAGCCGCAACCGGCTTTCGCCTTCACGCCTGACGGAAAATTCCCGGTGATTTATGGCGAAAAAGGCTCCTTACTGATAACGCTGACCTCACCCACCGGACAATCCGATCTGCAGGTTTCCTGTGGCGACGTGGTAAATAGCATTCCTGATGTGGCACACCTGCGCGGGCTGTCACTGTCCTGCGGCAACTGGACGCTGGATGACGGTTTTACACTGCTGGCGGAGCCGGGACACGTTGATCGCTGGCAGCTTTACGGGCGCGGCGGCCACTCTTCGAAACCGGAAATGTGCCTCAATCCAATTGCCGCCACCGCACAGTTGCTGCATCAGCAATTCAATACACCCTGGACGCAGCAACTTTACGAGATCACTGACGCCAGGTCCGGCCAGAGCGGCGTGAGTTTTGCGCTGGATGCGCCGGGCGAGTGCGGGCAGATCCTGCTGGTACCGACCGTCCTGAACATTGAAAACGGACTGATGATGCTGACGCTGAACGTGCGGTATCCCGAAAACCTGACCGCAGAAGACATCAGCGAAAAACTGTCGCACTGGAACCGCGACTGGCCTTCAAGCCGCATTGAGGCTGAACCGGTCAAACTGCCGAGTCTCTACCCGCCGGACAGCGCGCTGGTACACACGCTGCATGAGATTTACACCCGTCATACCGGCGATAAAAACCATCCGTCGCGCACCACAGGTGCTGGCAGCTACGCCAGCGCGATGCAAAACGCAGTGATTTATGGCTGCGAATTTCCCGACGGTTCTTCTGGCAACACCCACAGCGCGGACGAATACGGCAGCTTATGCCGCTTTATCAGCGCCATCGGCATCTACGCCGAAGCCCTTTACCGGCTGGCAAACCTGCCCGCCGCATCTTCTGAAAAACGAGGTCATTGAACATGTCTGCAAAAAAACTGATTGCGCTGTGCGCCTGTCCGATGGGTCTGGCTCATACCTTTATGGCCGCCGAAGCCATTGAAGTCGCCGCCCGCGCCCGCGGTTATGACGTAAAAATCGAAACCCAGGGCGCCGATGGCATCCAGAACGAACTGACGGCGGAAGACATCGCGCAGGCCACGGTGATCATCCACGCCACCGGCATCACGCCGCAAAACATTGAGCGTTTCAACGGGCTGGCTGTGTATGAAGTCGAGCTGAAAGACGCCGTAAAAAATGCAGGCGGGCTGATCGACGAGATCGAAGAAGATCAGGCGCAGTGATCCCACTTTTGCTTTTTTAAGCGCAAGGAGTTTTCCGTGGCGATAAGAAAAAGAGTTATTAATACCGGTCACAGTCAGACATCCGACGCCCCGCCGCCTTCTGGCGGGGCATCAGGCAAAGGCCAGAGCCATGCCTGGAAAGAATTCAGCAAACACATCATGACCGGCATTTCCTACATGATCCCCGTGCTTATCATGGGCGGTCTGATTGGCGCGCTGTCGCAAATCATTCCCTATGTTTTCCTCGGCATGTCGCCGGATGAATCCATCATGGCGGCGCTCAACAGCGGCCGTTACAGCGGCAGTTCTGTCTGGATGCTGCAAATCGCCAGCATCATGGAAAGCTTCGGTTTCACACTTTTTGGCTTCGCTATTCCGATGTTCGCCGCATTTACCGCCAACTCCATCGGGGGGAAAACCGCGCTGGCGGCCGGATTTATCGGCGGATACGTGGCGATCAAACCGGTGGCGGTTCCCACGCTTCTCGGCGGTGAATGGTCAGCGGTTGCGCCCGTCGCCTCCGGGTTCCTCGGCGCAATCGTGATTGCTTTCGTGGTGGGCTATTTCGTCCGCTGGCTGAACAACGCCATCAAGGTTTCGCACAACTGGCTGGCGTTCAAAACGACCTTCTTTATTCCTTTGATCTCCGCGATTGTCGCAATGCTTCTGATGGTATTTCTCATCACGCCGATTGGCGGCTGGCTGAATACGCTTATCAAAGAAGCGTTGCAGGCCGCAGGCGCAGCAGGCACCTATTTCTACGCCACGTTACTGGCCGCCGCCACGGCGTTTGACCTCGGCGGGCCTGTAAACAAAGCCGCAGGATTCGTCGCTCTCGGCTTCACGACCGAGAAAGTGCTGCCGATCACCGCGCGCTGTCTGGCCGTGGTCATTCCGTCGTTCGGCCTCGGCCTTTCGACGGTGATCGACAAATGGCTGGTAGGCCGCCGGGTGTACGACCGTCAGTTCAATCAGATTGGCCGCACTGCGATTTTCCTCGGTTTTATGGGAATTTCAGAAGGATCGATTCCGTTCGCGCTGGAACGTCCGGGATTCGTGATTCCGGTGTACGTGACAGGCGCGATCATCGGCGCACTGCTCGGGGTTTCGCTGGGCGCGGTGCAATGGTTCCCGGAATCCGCCATCTGGGCATGGCCGCTCATCACCAACATTCCGGCTTATCTGATCGGTCTGCTTGGCGGTTCGCTGTTTATCGCCGTGACCTGCGTGTTCTATCGCAACCGTCTGATCAAAAAAGGTCTGCTCGAAGTCGCCTGACCTTCATCTCCTCAGGGCGCACCCACGCCCTGACATGCTCACGGGAGGAACCATGAGCCGTCAGCAACGTCTTACCGTTCTGCGCCAGCGCATGGCCGAATGCCAAATACCCGCCATTCTGCTCACCGACAGATTCAGCAAATATGCGCTGACCGAGCTCTACAGCGCATCCGGCTATGTGCTGGTCACCGATGACAAACTGCTGATGCTGGTCGATGGTCGCTACAGCGCTGAATGTCGTCTCAATAACCCCGGCACAGACGTCATCACGCTCACCACCGAACATCCGCTGGCAGAGCATCTTTCCGACCATGGCACGCTCTTTACCGATGCCAGCGCGTTGTCTCATCTGGCATGGCAAACGCTGGAAAAGCAGTGCAGCGTACGGCTGCAACACTGGGATGCGTCGGTTCTGCGCGTGCATAAATATCCCGATGAAATCGCGAAAATCCGCCAGGCTGCGGCTATCGCTGACGAGGCTTTACGAACCGTGATGCCGCGGATTCAGCCCGGTATAACCGAAAAGGCACTGGCGGATCATCTCGAAATGGCGGTGCGTCAGGCCAGTGGCAGTAAAACGTCGTTTGATACCGTGGTGGTATCCGGCACACGCGGCGCGTTGCCGCACGGGCGTCCGACGGATAAAAAGCTGGCGGAAGGAGAAATAGTGACGATTGATTTTGGCGCGGTGTATCAGCATTACTGCTCCGACATGACCCGGACATTTGCGCTGGGTAACGTCAACCCTGAGCTGAAAGCGTTATACGACACGGTGTTGACGGCACAACAATCCGCCCGTGACGCCGTCAGACCAGGAATGCGCTGTCAGGAGCTCGACGCCGTGGCGCGCGACATTATCGCGGCAGCCGGATACGGCGGCTACTTCAGTCACAATCTTGGTCACGGTTTAGGGCTGGATGTCCACGAAGCCCCCGCGCTCAGCCCGCAAAACACGCAGTCGCTGGAACCGGGGATGGTGATCACCATCGAGCCGGGAATTTATATTCCGGGTCTTGGCGGCGTGAGAATTGAGGATGATGTTCTGGTCACAGAAAGCGGCAGCGACGTGCTGACGCAAAGCCCGAGAGCGTGGAAAGACATTTGTTTGTAGAACTGCCGTCGTTTGTAAAACCCCTCTCAATCTCCCCCTTCGCAGGGGGAGAACGAAAAGATTTACATCCCGAGTCGCGCTTTCGCATCAGCAATCGCCTGTGCAACCTGCTGAGGAGAAACGCCGCCCTTGGCTGCGCGTTTGTCGAGGCAGGATTGCAGTTCAAGGATCGGGTAAACATCGTCGCCAATCACGCTGCTGAATTTCTGCAAATCCTGCAACGATAGCGCTTCCAGCGCTTTGCCCTGATTGATCGCTTCCACCACCGCTTCACCCACAATATGGTGTGCTTCGCGGAACGGGACGCCTTTGGCGACCAGATAATCCGCCAGTTCGGTGGAGTTAGCGTAGCCCTGCTGCGCGGCTTCTTTCGCACGCGGGCGTTTGACCTGAATACCATCGAGCACCAGTGCCGCCATATTCAGGCAATCCATCCAGGTATCGAGCGCGTCGAACAGCCCTTCTTTATCTTCCTGCATGTCTTTGTTGTAGGCCAGCGGCAGGCCTTTCATGGTCATCATCATGCCGGTCAGTGCGCCCTGTACGCGGCCACATTTGCCACGAATAAGCTCCAGCGCATCCGGGTTTTTCTTCTGCGGCATCAGTGAAGAGCCTGAAGTCACGCGGTCAGACAGATCGATAAACGCCGCTTCACCGGTGTTGAAGAAGATCAGATCTTCGGCGAAACGCGAAAGGTGAACCATGCTGATGGCCGCGTTGGACAGTAACTCCAGCACGTGGTCACGGTCTGACACGCTGTCGAGGCTGTTACGGGTTGCAGAAGCGAAACCTAACCAGCCGGCCAGCTGTTCACGATCCATCGGATACGCCGTACCGGCCAGTGCGCCACAACCCAGCGGGCTGACGTCCAGACGGGTCAGCGTATCTTTCAGGCGGCTTTCGTCACGCGCCAGCATTTCCACATACGCCAGACACCAGTGCGCGAAAGTCACCGGCTGGGCACGTTGCAGATGGGTATAACCCGGCATTACGGCATCCTGATTGGCTTCTGCAGTCGCGACCAGCGCCTGTTGCAGATGATGCAGTGCGCCGCCGAGTTCAATCACCTGCGCTTTGCACCACAGCTTGAGGTCAGTCGCGACCTGATCGTTACGGCTGCGGCCAGTGTGCAGTTTTTTGCCGAGGTTACCGACTTTGTCGATCAGTTTGCCTTCGACCCAGCTGTGAATATCTTCTGCATCACTGGCTAAAATAGCGCGGGGATTCGCACGGACTTCTTCGAGCAGGACGTTCAGCGCGCCTTCGAGCTCAATCTGCTCGTCAGCCGTCAGTACGTTAACGGTGACCAGCGCTTTCGACCACGCCACCGAACCGACGATATCTTGCTCTGCCAGCCGGTAATCGAAACGCAGTGAGTCATTGAGTTCTTTAAACCGCTGATCCGCCGCCTGAGTAAAACGTCCGCCCCAAAGTGCCATGTTCCCGCTCCTGAAATTTTTATGCAAAAGGGCGCACTACGCTGCGCCCTAGAAAGTGTCTGCCGAAAGGTGTTACGCCAGAATACGTGTTCCGATTGCGACGCCGTTAAACAGTGCCGGTAATTGCTCGGCGTGACGCCAGCTGGCGATATCCACCGGACGTCCGAGAGTGCGTGCGGCGTCCAGCGCGGCGTGAACTTTGACGATCATGCCGTCGGTAATAATACCCTGGTCGATCAGCTGTTCAGCCCTTTCCGCGCTCATTTGCGGAATGCGCTGACCTTTGCCGTCAAGAATGCCGCTGACGTCGGAGAGCAGAATCAGATCTGCGCCCAGCGTGGCGGCCAGAGCTGTCGCGGCCTGATCGGCGTTGACGTTCATTAAGTCACCGGCTGCCGTGATCCCGATAGAGCTGACGATCGGCAGGTAGCCTGCGCCGGTCAGGGTGTTAATCAGCGCCGGGTTACCCGCTTCGGCTTTGCCGACGTTGCCCAGCTCTTCGCTCAGTTGCGTTACGCTGACTGAGCCACCGTCTGCCAGTGACAGGCCGACCGCGTTGATGTGATTTTTGACGGCCCACGCCAGCAGGGTTTTGTTGGCGCTTCCGGCCAGTGCGCCGGTTATGATGTCAATCTGGTCAGCAGGCGTGACACGCAGGCCAGCTTTCTTAACGACCGGCAGATTCAGCTTTTTCATCAGCTCATCAACCAGGCAGCCGCCACCGTGAACGATCACCAGCGGGCGCTGATATTCCTGACGATAAGCGACGACCGCCATGAACAGGCGCTCAAGCGCTTCTTCATTATCCAGCAACACTCCACCCAATTTGATGACTAACGGATTCATAGCTGTTTGCGCCTCGACCGATTGTTTATGTTAATGAATAACAATATGTTTAATTTAATCTAACATCCCTGCGCATCTGAATAAACGCTCAGGGACGGTTGTTTTCTGTTTGCTGACAATCTGACTGATTATTAAAGTAGTGATTGCGTTTCCGGGAAGCCAAAGCGAATGTTCATACACTGCACCGCCTGCGCCGACGCGCCTTTCAGCACGTTATCTTCCGTCGCCACCACAATCAGATGTTCGCCTTTCACGGCAAAACCGATATCGCAGAACGGCAGCCCGACCACGTCTTTCAGCGCCGGTACACCTTTGGTGTACAGACGCACCAGAGGTTTATCGTGATACGCATTATGAAAGGCTTGCGCCACTTCCTGCTGCGTTACACCCGCTTTCAGACGACAGGTGATGGTCGCCAGAATTCCGCGCGGGAAGTTGCCCAGATGCGGCGTGAAAATCACCGGCACGCCGAGGTGCTCAACGATTTCAGGTTCATGACGATGGCTGAACAGTTTGTAAGGTTGCAGGCTGACTTCGCAGAAGCTGTTGCCCAGCGTGGCTTTACGCCCTGCGCCGCTGACGCCGCTGGTGGCATTGATCACCGGCCACTGGCTGTCATTAAGCAAACCGCTTTCGATAAGCGGTTTGAGCGCCAGCTGCGACGCGGTCGGATAGCAGCCCGGCACGGCGATGAGCTGCGCCTCTTTCAGTTTGTCCGCCTGCCATTCGGCGAGGCCGTACACGGCTTTATCCAGCAGCTCGAGGTGCTGGTGCTCGAAACCGTAGAATTCGGTATAAAACTCAGGTTTTTTGACGCGGAAGGCACCGGACAGGTCAAACACCACGCATCCCGCCGCCAGAAACTGCGGAGCTAAATCGTGGCTGACTTCATGCGCGGTCGCCAGAAACACGACATCGACGCCTTTTGCAGCTTCGGCAACATCCGTCAGCGGCAAAACAGGCAAATCGACAATACCTTTTAATTGAGGATGCAAATCAGAAAGCAATTTTCCTGCATCTGCACTTTGCGCTGAAACCGTTAAACCGGTTATGTTCATATGTGGGTGGCGATTCAGGTAGGCAGCGAGTTCAGCTCCGGCATAACCTGTGGCACCAACAATCAGCGTATTCAACATAGGATCTGTTCACCTTCTCAACTTATCTGTATGGCTTTGCGATACAGGGACTTCAACAGGTAACAGGTGGTCACTGCGTTGTACGCCGCTCACCCGCGAGATTCAGCCGTGTCGTTTTACCTTACCGGAATTTTTTCCGGTTTCCTTACGCGCTGGCTTATTGTATTTTTATTCACAATTATTGCATGAATATGAATACTACCCTAACTAAAGGCTGTCAACAGTGAAGATGAAATTACCTCCTTTTATTGAGCTCTATCGGGCGTTAATCGCAACCCCTTCCATCAGCGCCACAGACAGCGCGTTGGACCAGAGCAATGAAACGCTAATCAACTTACTGGCAGGCTGGTTTGGTGATTTAGGTTTTAAAGTCGAAGTGCAGCCAGTGCCGGGAACCCGAAACAAATTCAATATGTTAGCCAGTACCGGTGAAGGTGCGGGCGGTTTACTGCTGGCCGGTCATACTGACACCGTTCCGTTCGACGATGGCCGCTGGACGCGTGATCCTTTCACCCTCACCGAGCACGAAAATAAGCTCTATGGTTTGGGTACTGCCGACATGAAAGGTTTCTTCGCGTTTATCCTCGATTCGCTGCGCGACGTCGATCTGACAAAACTGACTAAACCGCTGTATATTTTGGCGACCGCCGATGAAGAAACCACCATGGCCGGTGCCAGCTATTTTTCTAAAAATGCGAAAATCCGCCCTGACTGCGCGATCATCGGCGAACCAACCTCGCTGAAGCCGGTTCGTGCGCATAAAGGTCATTTATCGAACGCCATTCGCATCACCGGTCAGTCCGGCCACTCAAGCGATCCGTCACGCGGCGTGAACGCCATTGAGCTGATGCACGAGTCGATTACCCATTTAATGACCCTGCGCAATACGTTGAAAACCCGATACAACCACAGTGGTTTCGTGATCCCTTATCCGACCATGAACTTCGGTCATATCAACGGCGGCGATGCGCCAAACCGCATCTGTGCCTGTTGTGAACTGCATATGGATATCCGCCCGCTGCCGGGTCTGACACTGTCCGAAATCAACGGCCTGCTAAACGAAGCGCTGGAGCCAGTGAGTCAACGCTGGCCTGGGCGTATCGTGATTGAAGAGCTGCATCCGCCGATCCCTGGTTATGAATGCCCGCCGGACCATCAACTGGTACAGGTGGTAGAGAAGTTGCTGGGTGTTGAAACGGAAATCGTTAACTACTGCACCGAAGCGCCGTTTATTCAGGAACTGTGCCCGACACTGGTGCTTGGGCCCGGTTCTATCGATCAGGCGCATCAGCCAGATGAATATATTGATACCGCGTTCATTAAACCGACACGCGAGCTGATATCTCAGGTTGTGCATCACTTCTGTTATCACTGATCCTGAATCAGGGTTGATGAAGAAACAATCAGGGCGCTCCGGGGCGCCCTTTGCTACTGTACAAAACGAGTTCGCAAAAGTGGATTAGCCAAACTGATATCGTCGCGGTTGTAATTAAATTTCAGCGACATTGCTAAAAAGACCATTTTTCACGTGAGTGATCGGGGCTTTTTGGGTTAAAACAGGGGCTGCTTTTGAAAAGTAGGGCCAGGTTGGCAGGGTGAACGGGGCAAGAATGCCTGACGGGTGAAAGTTATTTACAGAATATAAAAATTAAACGAGAGAACGGGTCAGAGGTGATATGAACGAACAATATTCCGCAATGCGAAGTAATGTCAGTACGTTAGGTAAACTGCTGGGCGATACGATCAAAGATACGTTGGGAGAACATATCCTCGATCGTGTTGAGCAAATTCGTAAACTGTCGAAATCCTCCCGCGCCGGAAACGAAGCGGATCGTCAGGAATTACTGTCAACGCTGCAAAATCTGTCAAATGATGAACTGCTGCCGGTTGCCCGCGCATTCAGCCAGTTCCTGAATTTAGCCAACGTGGCTGAGCAATATCACAGTATTTCGCCGCACGGCGAGGCGGCCAGCAATCCCGAAGCGCTGGCGTTGTTGTTCGACCGTCTGAAATCCAAAAATCTCTCTGATCAGCAATTACGTGACGCCGTTGAACAGCTTTCCATCGAACTGGTCCTGACCGCGCACCCGACCGAAATCGCCCGTCGCACGCTGATCCATAAACTGGTCGAAGTGAATAACTGCCTCAAGCAGCTCGACCACAACGATTTGGCCGATTACGAACGCAAACAGATTATGCGCCGCCTGCGCCAGTTGATCGCGCAGTCATGGCACACCGATGAAATCCGTAAGAACCGCCCTTCTCCGGTGGATGAAGCCAAATGGGGTTTTGCGGTCGTTGAAAACAGCCTGTGGGAAGGCGTTCCTGCTTTCCTGCGCGAACTCAACGAGCAGCTGGAAACGTCGCTGGATTACAAAATGCCAGTAGAAGCCGTGCCTGTACGCTTCACCTCCTGGATGGGTGGCGACCGCGACGGCAATCCGAATGTGACCGCCGATATTACCCGTCACGTGCTGCTGCTGAGCCGCTGGAAAGCGACCGATCTGTTCCTGCGCGACGTTGCCGTGCTGGTGTCGGAACTGTCGATGACCGAATGTACGCCTGAACTGCGTGAACTGGCGGGCGGCGCGGATATCCTCGAGCCATACCGCGAAATCATGAAGCAGTTGCGCGCGCAGCTGACCTCCACGCAGGTCTATCTGGAAGCGCGTCTGAAAGGCGAACGTGTAACGCGTCCGCACGATTTGCTGGTGAAAAATGACCAGCTATGGGCACCGCTGTACGCCTGCTATCAGTCATTGCAAGCCTGCAACATGGGGATCATCGCCAACGGTCAGTTGCTCGATACCCTGCGTCGCGTGCGCTGCTTCGGCGTGCCGTTAGTGCGCATCGACGTGCGCCAGGAAAGTACCCGTCACACCGACGCCATCGCAGAAATCACCCGTTATCTGGGTCTGGGCGATTATGAAAGCTGGTCAGAATCTGACAAGCAGGCGTTCCTGATCCGCGAACTGAATTCTCAGCGCCCGCTGGTCCCGCGCAACTGGGAACCGAGCGCCGATACCAAAGAAGTGCTGGATACCTGTCAGGTCATCGCAGAAGCGCCGGAAGGCTCTATCGCCGCGTATGTGATTTCCATGGCACGCACGCCGTCTGACGTGCTGGCTGTGCATCTGCTGCTGAAAGAAGCAGGTTGTCCGTTCCCGATGCCGGTCGCGCCGCTTTTCGAAACGCTGGACGACCTGAACAACGCGGACGACGTGATGAAGCAGTTGCTGAGCATCGACTGGTATCGCGGTTTCATTCAGGGCAAACAAATGGTGATGATTGGCTATTCCGATTCCGCGAAAGACGCAGGCGTGATGGCGGCGTCATGGGCGCAATATCGCGCGCAGGATGCACTGATCAAAACCTGCGAGAAAGCCGGAATTGCTCTGACTCTGTTCCACGGACGCGGCGGTTCCATCGGCCGTGGCGGCGCACCGGCGCAGGCGGCATTGCTGTCTCAGCCTCCGGGCAGCCTGAAAGGTGGCCTGCGCGTAACCGAACAGGGCGAGATGATCCGCTTCAAGTTTGGCCTGCCGGAAGTCACCATCAGCAGCCTGGCGCTGTACACCTCCGCCATTCTGGAAGCCAACCTGTTGCCACCGCCGGAGCCGAAAAAAGCCTGGGTGGACATCATGGAACAACTGTCCGACGTGTCCTGCAAGATGTACCGTGGTTACATCCGCGAGAATAAAGACTTCGTGCCTTACTTCCGCGCCGCAACGCCGGAGCAGGAACTGGCTAAGCTTCCGCTGGGTTCACGCCCTGCGAAACGTAAAGCCAGCGGTGGCGTTGAAAGCCTTCGCGCCATTCCGTGGATCTTCGCGTGGACACAAAACCGTCTGATGCTGCCAGCCTGGCTGGGCGCCGGTGCCGGTTTGCAGGCCGTGGTGGATGACGGTAAACGTGATGAACTGGAAACCATGTGCCGCGACTGGCCGTTCTTCTCCACCCGCATCGGGATGCTGGAAATGGTGTTTGCCAAAGCCGACCTGTGGCTGGCGGAATACTACGATCACCGTCTGGTGGAAAAAGAACTGTGGCCGCTCGGCCAGCAACTGCGCGATCAGCTGGCCAGCGACATCAAAGTGATTCTGGCGATTTCCAACGACGATCACCTGATGGAAGATTTGCCGTGGATTGCTGAATCCATCGCACTGCGTAACGTCTATACCGATCCGCTGAACGTCCTGCAGGCTGAACTGCTGCACCGTTCACGCGAGCTGGAAAAGGATGGCAAGCAGGATGCTAATATCGAACAGGCACTGATGGTGACGATTGCCGGCGTGGCAGCGGGTATGCGCAATACCGGCTAGCCCTGTCTGACAGCAATTAAGCAAAAACCCGCGAATTCGCGGGTTTTTTGTTTTCAGCATTTTTGATGCAATAAATCAGGCACGAACGGGGACAGCAATTTCAGGGCGAACCCCCAGCGTATGACAAATCGCATAACTCATTTCTGCACGGTTCAGGGTATAGAAATGGAAGTCCTTCACACCTTCGCGGCTGAGGATTTTCACCATGTCCATCGCGATATTGGCACCGACCATTTTGCGGGTCTCGGCGTCGTCATCCAGCCCTTCAAACATGCTGTTCATCCAGTGCGGTACACGGACGTTGGTCATGGTCGCAAAGCGCGTCAGCTGCCTGAAGTTAGAGACCGGCAGAATGCCTGGCACGATTTCCACATCAATGCCCTGACCGGCGCAGCGGTCACGGAAACGCAGGTAACTTTCCACGTCGAAGAAAAACTGTGTGATAGCACGGTTGGCGCCGGCATCAATTTTACGCTTCAGGTTGATGAGATCTGCCTGCGCGCTTTTCGCTTCCGGGTGAACTTCCGGGTAAGCCGCAACAGAGATATCAAAATCGCCGACTTCTTTCAGCAGATGCACCAGATCGGTGGCGTACATTTCCGGCTTGCCGCTGCCCGCAGGCAAATCGCCGCGCAGCGCCACGATGTGACGAATACCGCTCTGCCAGTAATCCTGTGCAATCTGACGCAGCTCGTCGCGATTGGCGTCAATACAAGTCAGGTGCGGGGCGGCTTCCAGACCGGTACGCTCTTTGATGCCTTTAATGATGCTGTGCGTGCGGTCGCGCTCGCCGGAGTTTGCGCCGTAGGTGACGGAAACAAACTTAGGTTTGAGGCTGCTCAGACGGTCGATAGAGCTCCACAACGTATCTTCCATCTCGCTCGTACGCGGCGGGAAAAACTCGAAAGAGACGTTAATCTGACCCTGCAACTCTGCCAGGTTTTGATTCAGCGCTTCGCGCTGGTTAGCGTGGAAAAAGCTCATATAACACTACCTCATAGAACACTGCGTTTTCATTATGATTTTTTATGATGAACGTCTGGACGTCTAAACGTATAGATAGAAAATGACGGAAAGCAGGCAACCTGTCAACGTGAAAATGATGTCGGGGGATGATTAATCTTCACGCAAACTGAAAGAATTTCATCTTGGTGAAATTTTGCTGCGGGGAATAAGCGCCTTCCCCTCATGAGCGGGGGAAGGCGCAAAGAATTAAAGCAATTGCGTCAGGCGGTTAAGGTCAGACTGTAATGCGCCAGCAGTGACATCGCGCCCGGCACCCGGTCCGCGGATGACCAGCGGGTTATCGCGGTACCAGCGGCTTTCGATGGCAAAGACGTTGTCGCACGGCAGCAGAGCCGCCAGTGGATGGTCTTCACGCACCGCTTCGACACCCACGCGCGCTTTGCCATTGGCATCGAAACGCGCCACGTAGCGCAGCACCAGCCCCATTTCACGGGCCGCTTCCAGACGCTGCAACATTTGCTGGTTCAGCGCCTCGCCGTCTTCAAAGAACTGATCGACAGAACCGGTGGCGCAAGCTGGCGGCACCAGCGATTCCACGCGAACCTGCGTCGGCTCGATGTCATAACCGGCCTCACGCGCCAGAATCACCAGCTTGCGCATGACGTCCTGACCCGATAAATCATCACGTGGATCCGGTTCCGTCAGCCCCTGCTGCCACGCCAGATCCACCAGTTCGGTGAATGGCAGCGTACCGTCAAATTGCAGGAACAGCCAGGATAACGTGCCGGAGAAAATCCCGCTGATCGCCAGAATGCTGTCGCCGCTTTCGCGTAAATCACGCACTGTATGGTTCACCGGTAAACCCGCGCCAACGGTAGCGTTGTACAGCCAGTGGCTGTCGGTTTTGGAGAATGCATCGCGGATCTGACGGTATTTATTGGTGTCAGATGCACCCGCCAGTTTGTTGGCGCTGATGACATGGAATCCATAGCTGGCGAAATCCAGATACTGATCGGCCAGTTCGGCGCTGGCGGTGACATCCAGCACCACCAGATCGTCGTAAGGATGCGCACGCATCCACAGGAACAGCGACTCTTCGTCGTGCGCCTGTGATTCGTCATCGAAGAAGGCCAGCGCACGGCTGGCGTCCAGCCCGTCGTAATTGAGCAGGCTGCGTTTGCTGTCGACCACGCCGGCCAGCACAAACTCGAAACCGCTGCGGGCGGAAATGTTTTTTTGCTCGCGGGCAAACAGCTCCAGCCAGCGCGAACCGATATTGCCTTTACCAAACAGCATCAGGCCGATTTGTTTTTCAGCGCGGAACAGGGTTTTGTGCAGCCCCTGAATAAGGTGCGCCGTCGGGCCAATGCGCAGAACCGCGACCAGGCTAATCCCGTCTTCGGCCTGCCAGATAAATTCCACCGGCTGATCTTTCATTTCCTGATAAAAACGGTGACTGTGCAGCGGGTTTTTACACACGCCCGCACCGACCAGCGCTACCAGCGCCAGCCCTTCACGCAACGTCAGACGCCCCGGCAGCGCTGCTTCTTCCAGCACCTGCAATGCGCTGCCTGCCACTTCGGAGGTGTAGCAAAGTTGCAGCAAATTGCGGTCAGGATGTACGCCGGTACAAAGCGGTTTGACCTGCGCGCGCTTGAGCAACAATTCGACGTCTTTGTGGGCCAGACCAAAATCGTGACCGGACGGGATCGCCACTTCGATCAGGCAAATATCATCGTGACTTGTGACAATCTTGGCGCCGGTACCGGACGCCAGCACACGCTCAATGCGCGTCGAGCCCTGCTCCGGCTGGTAGCTGCAACGCAGCTGCAAATCGATGTCGCTGCCGGAGACCGGCTGCAAAGTACGGGTGTGGAGAACGGGAGCGGCCAGACGCGCCAGTTCACTGGCTTCATCCAGACGCAGCAACGGCAACAAACACGCATCTTTTACTTTACGCGGGTCAGCGCTGTACACACCGGCAACGTCGCTCCAGATTGTTACACGGCTGGCATCGGCCAGTGCGCCAATCTGGGTGGCGGAATAGTCGCTGCCGTTACGGCCAAGCAGCACGGTTTCGCCCGCGTCATTGCGCGAGATAAAGCCGGTCACCACCAGATATTGCTGAGGATGTTGCGCGAGCAGCTGTTGCAGCAGCGGATAAGACCGGCCTTCATCCACCTGCGGCTGCGCGGCGCGTTCGGCACGCAGGAATTCGCGGGCGTCCAGCCAGGCAGCCGGAAGCTCCAGCTTGCACAGCACCGCCGACATCAGGCGGGCCGACCAGATCTCGCCGTGCCCGACCACTTCCGCATAAATCGCGTCGGTAACCTTACCGTCGAGCAACACGGCCAGACGTTCGAGATCGTGAATAAAGGAAGCAATAAGCGGCTCAGCCATTTCCGGAGGTAGCAGACCGGAAATCAAATCACTCTGATAACGGCGCAGTGTCTGCTGGACCTGATGCGCGGAAATCCTGTCGGTCTGGCTCAGTTTCAACCAGCTGATCAGCTGGTTCGTCGTGCTGCCCGCCGCCGACACCACCATCATGTCGCCGGGTTTGGCGTACTCGGACATAATGCCTGCGACGCGCAGATAACATTTCACGTCGGCCAGACTGCTGCCACCAAATTTGTGCAACTGCCGGCTTCCCGCCGGTGCTGCGACCGCTATTGCATTCATACTTACCTCGTTGCCACTGACTGGAATGCGTGTTCCAGATCAGCAATCAAATCTTCACTGTCTTCAAGACCTACAGAAATACGGAGCAAGCTGTCAGAAATCCCGGCGGCTTTACGCGCCTCAGGCGCCATACCGGCGTGCGTCATGGTGGCGGTATGAGAAATCAGGCTTTCGACACCTCCCAAGGATTCTGCGAGGGTAAATAACTTCAATTCTTTCAGGAAATGACGCAGCTGCGCTTCATCACCGTTAAATTCAAAACTGATCATCGCGCCAAAGCCACGTTGCTGACGGCGGGCAATGTCATGCCCCTGGTTTTCCGGCAGCGACGGATGATACAGCTTTTTGACCTGCGATTGCTGTTGTAAATAAGCCACAATCGCCAGTGCATTTTCCTGCTGCTGTTTCACGCGAACCGTTAACGTGCGCAGACCACGCAGCAACAGATAGCTGTCAAAGGCGGCGGCGGTGACGCCGATGTTGTTTGCCCACCAGGCCAGTTCCGTCGCATGTTCAGCGGTCTTAGATATTACCGTACCGGCGACCACATCAGAATGGCCGTTAAGATATTTAGTACAAGAATGAACAACTAAATCCGCACCGAGCTTCAACGGGTTTTGCAGCGCCGGGCTGAGGAAGGTGTTATCAACGACCGTCAACGCACCCGCTTCATGAGATGCCGTGCAAATCGCCTGAATATCCACCACGCGCAGCAGCGGATTGCTCGGGGTTTCGATCAGCACCAGCGCCGGTTTTTCCTTCAGCGCTTCGGCCAGCGCCAGCTGATCACCCTGATCGACAAAACGCACGCGATACGCGCCGCGCTTGCTCAGGCTGTCGAACAAACGATAGCTGCCGCCGTAACAGTCGTGCGGGGCCAGCAGTAAATCGCCAGGTTTCAGAAAGACCGTACACACCAGATGAATCGCAGACATGCCACTGCTGGTCAGTACCGCGCCCGCGCCGCCTTCCAGATCCGCCAGTGCACGCTGAGCGATATCACGCGTCGGGTTTCCGCGGCGTGAATAATCGTGGGCTCTTGGCTGATTGAAGTCTTCAAAGTTGTAGGTGCTGGAAAGCGCGATGGGCGGAACTACACAACCATACTGCTGATCATTGTTCAGGCCACTGCCCACGGCAATGGTGGCTTGCTTGTGCGTCATAGTCTTTTCTTCCTGCGATATGCGAAGGGTGAGGAGATAAAGAGTAACGCCCGCTGTTATAGACGTCAATACATCTGGACATCTAAACTTCTTTGCGTATAGATTGAGCAACGGCGCAATACCCGCTAAAATTATGGCGTTATGAGAATGTCTGGCCGATCGCGGACGCACAGGCCACTGAACACAAGCCTGCGTCAGACGACAAAATGCACAATGCCGCAGGGAAAATCGTGAGATAACCCTGTTAAATACGGACATTTACTTAGTGAGAACAGTGAAAATCGGGCATAATCGCCGGGTTTTCAGAATTTTATTTTTTGATAAATTTAAGGTGTCCCATGGCTGAGTGGAACGGCGAATATGTCAGCCCTTACGCTGAACACGGTAAGAAAAGCGAACAAGTTAAGAAAATCACGGTATCCATTCCGCTGAAAGTCCTCAAAATTCTCACCGATGAACGCACCCGTCGTCAGGTCAACAACCTGCGTCATGCGACCAACAGTGAATTATTGTGTGAGGCTTTCCTGCATGCCTTTACCGGTCAGCCTTTGCCGAATGACGAAGACCTGCGTAAAGAACGCAGTGACGAAATCCCGGAAGCGGCGAAGATCCTGATGCGTGAACTGGGTGTGGATCCTGATACCTGGGAATATTGATGAGCTGATTACAGCTGAAAATCCCGTGCGGATGATTGTGCGGGTTTCAGTGTATCGGATGATTAACGCAGGATTTCATCAGGAAGATTTGTCTGGCGGGATGTAAAACGACAGGCAACAAAAAAGGCGCCATCGGCGCCTTTTTTTGCTCTCAAGCCAGCAATATTATTTGCTGCTTGGCACGCTGAAACGCTTGTTAAAGCGGTCAACACGGCCACCGGTAGCGACTTCACGTTGCTTACCAGTATAGAACGGGTGGCATTCGCCACAAACGTCCAGGTTCAGGTCGTGACCCACAGTTGAGTGAGTTTTGATAACATTACCGCATGAGCAGTTTGCAGTAATTTCTACGTATTTAGGGTGAATACCTTGTTTCATGGGAAAACCTCTTCTTAAGGCCGCGTCGCTATCCAACCCTGTTCCGTCAGACACCACGCGTAGTGGATGATAGGCTTTAGTACGAAATGCACTAAAGGCGGCGAATCATACAGAATCTCTGATAGCCGCGCAATGATGTTCATGCATTTCGAAGGACTCAGTGTACACTATCTCGTCATTTTTTTAAAGTCTGGACCCCCGATGCCTGTTGCCCACGTTGCTTTACCTGTTCCGCTTGCCCGTACTTTCGATTATTTACTGCCACCCGGAATGCAGGTGACGCAGGGTTGTCGGGTCAGTGTGCCTTTTGGTAAACGCGACGCGATTGGTATTGTGACGAAGATCAGTGACTCCAGCGAATTCGGTCTGGAGAAGCTGAAACCCGTGCGCGATGTGCTCGACCGCACCAGCCTTTTTACCCCCGATTTGTGGCGCATCCTGTTCTGGGCCGCCGATTATTACCATTTCCCGATTGGTGAAGTGCTGTTCCACGCGCTGCCGGTGTTGCTGAGACAGGGGAAACCCGCCGAGCTGACGCCGTTGTGGCAATGGCTCGCCACCGAGCAGGGGCGCGCGACGCCGCTCGATTCGCTCAAGCGTGCGCCAAAACAGCAGCAGGCGATGGCCGCGTTGATGCAAAAACCGGTTTACCGTCATCAGGTCGTGGATCTGGATCTCACCGATACGGCGTTGCAGGCGCTGCGGGCGAAAGGGCTGACGGATTTACGCAGCATCGCGCCCGACGCTGCAGACTGGCGCAAAGATTTTTCGGTCGTCGGCGAGCGTTTACGTCTGAACACTGAACAGGCCACTGCCGTTGGGGCAATCCGCAGTGAAGATCAGCAATTTTCCGCCTGGCTGCTGGCCGGTGTAACCGGTTCGGGCAAGACAGAAGTGTATCTCAGCGTGCTGGAAAACATCCTCGAACAGGGGCGGCAGGCGCTGGTGATGGTGCCGGAAATCGGCCTGACGCCGCAGACTATCGCCCGCTTTCGCGAACGTTTTAGTGCGCCTGTGGATGTCCTGCATTCCGGCCTAAATGACAGCGAACGTCTCGCCGTCTGGCTGCGCGCCCGCAACGGCGAAGCGGGTATTGTGATTGGCACGCGTTCTTCGCTGTTTACGCCGTTTGCCCGCCTTGGCGTGATCATCATCGATGAAGAACACGACAGCTCTTATAAGCAGCAGGAAGGCTGGCGCTATCACGCCCGCGATCTGGCGGTGTACCGCGCTCACGCAGAAAACATTCCGATTATCATGGGCTCGGCGACGCCCGCGCTGGAAACGTTACATAATGTTGAACTGGGGAAATATCGCCAGCTGAAGCTGACCAAGCGCGCCGGTAACGCTAAGCTCGCCCGGCAGAATCTGCTTGATCTGAAAGGGTTACAGCTGAAAGTCGGGCTGTCGCAGCCGCTGATCCAAAAAATGCATGAGCATCTGAAAGCCGATAATCAGGTCATGCTGTTCCTCAACCGTCGTGGCTACGCGCCTGCCCTGCTGTGCCATGAGTGCGGGTGGATAGCCGAGTGTCAGCGCTGCGATCACTATTACACAATTCATCAGAACCAGCGCCAGCTGCGCTGTCATCACTGCGACAGCCAGCGTGCGGTGCCGCATCAGTGTCCGCACTGCGGCTCGACGCAACTGGTTTCCGTCGGCGTCGGCACAGAACAGCTGGAAAACGAACTCGCGCCGCTGTTTCCGGATACGCCGATTACCCGTATCGACCGCGATACCACCAGCCGTAAGGGTTCGCTGGAACTGCATCTGAACGAGATCCACCGCGGCGGTGCCCGTATTCTTATCGGCACGCAAATGCTGGCGAAAGGTCATCACTTCCCCGACGTTACGCTGGTGTCACTGCTGGACGTCGACGGCGCGCTGTTCTCGGCGGATTTCCGCTCGGCAGAACGCTTTGCCCAGCTGTATACACAGGTGTCAGGCCGCGCAGGCCGAGCCGGTAAACAGGGCGAAGTGGTGCTGCAAACCCACCATCCCGAACATCCGCTGTTGCAGGTGTTACTGCAAAAAGGTTATGACGAATTTGCCCGGCAGACGCTCGCCGAGCGCAAAAGCGTCTTTTTACCGCCTTACACCAGCCATATCCTGATCCGCTCTGAAGATCACGATAATCAGCAAGCCCCGCTGTTCCTCCAGCAGTTACGTAATTTGCTGGAATCCAGCCCGCTGAAAGATGATTCGCTGTGGATTTTAGGGCCGGTTCCCGCACTCGCGGCTAAACGCAACGGCCGCTTCCGCTGGCAGCTGTTATTGCAGCATCCTTCCCGTCGCGTTTTACAGCAGTTGATCAAGAGTTCTCAGCCGCTTATCGCAAGCCTGCCGCAGGCCAGAAAGGTGAAATGGACGCTGGATGTGGATCCCATCGACAGCTAATTCCTATAAAACCTTGGGATTTCTGCGTGATGGATCGAAAAAAAGCATCTGCATCACACTTTTCATGCAAATTAGGTAACAAATCCTACTCACATTCTGTTTAGAATGTGATGAGCTACACAGCACGCAGGCGTAGCAGGTAAGGAAGGTTGATGTTGTCGTGTCCGTTTGATGCAGTTGCAAGGAGAGATGCGTTGGAGCACAAGAAAGAATTACCCGCCGCGACAATGAAAGATGTGGCTGAACAGGCAGGCGTTTCAACAGCAACGGTATCCCGCGCGTTAATGAATCCGGAAAAAGTCTCCGCTTCCACCCGTCAGAAAGTGGATCAGGCGGTCATGGCCGTGGGATATTCCCCTCATGCCATGTCACGCAATTTAAAACGCAACGAATCACGCACGATTCTGGTGATCGTCCCGGATATCTGCGATCCGTTTTTTGCCGATTTGATCCAGGGGATCGAGCATACGGCGGCGAAAAGTGGCTATCTGGTGCTTATCGGTGACTGCGCTCATCAGAACCAGCAGGAAAAAACCTTCATCAATCTGATCATCACCAAACAAATTGACGGCATGCTTCTGCTCGGCTCCGATTTACCTTTCGACGCCAGCAAAGAAGAACAACGTAATTTGCCGCCAATGGTGATGGCCAATGAATTTGCGCCGGAACTCGAGCTGCCGACCGTACACATCGACAACCTGACCGCCGCCTTCGAAGCCGTGCATTATCTGCTTAAGCTCGGGCATCAGCGCATTGCCTGCATTGCCGGTCCGAAACACATGCCGCTGTGCCAGTACCGTTCACAGGGCTACGTTCAGGCACTACGCCGTAACGGCATGAGCGTCGAAAGCGGGCTGACCGTGCATGGTGATTTTAGCTATGAATCAGGCGCACAAGCGGTTATTGAGCTGATGTCACTGCCGACGCCACCGACGGCGATTTTCTGCCACAACGACGTGATGGCGATTGGTGCGATGTTCCAGGCGAAGAAAATGGGTCTGAATATTCCTAAAGATCT
This sequence comes from Rahnella sp. 1L-D-7-B-C2, assembly GCF_057290995.1. Taxonomy (NCBI): domain Bacteria; kingdom Pseudomonadati; phylum Pseudomonadota; class Gammaproteobacteria; order Enterobacterales; family Yersiniaceae; genus Rahnella; species Rahnella sp. 1L-D-7-B-C2. The sequence goes on from NZ_JBXAVQ010000018.1 coordinate 34,506, forward strand.
GTCGATTGTCGGGTTCGATGACATCAAAGCCAGTCAGTTCACCGACCCTCCGCTGACCACCGTGGCGCAGCCCAGATTCCAGCTTGGTCGACAGGCCATGTTATTATTACTTGAACAGTTACAAGGGAATCCGGGACAAAACGGTTCACTGCTGCTCGACAGCGAGCTCATCGTTCGTGAAAGTACAGCAGTACCCAAAGCGTGAGTTGTTTTTTTATCCAATCATGAAGTTTTAATTTCAGTAAATGTTCAGGGTTAAGTAACATGACGCACTTCTTCTTTAATCATCACGACACAGCGAAACGATAGTGGCACAGAAAGACTATGTAAGCCGTGGGCGCTCAGGAGCGCGGCGGAAAAGTACCAGCCGGAGTAAAAAACGCAATTCCACAACGATCTCCAAAACCATGGTGGTGTTAGCCGTTGCGGTGCTGGTGGTGTTTGTCGGTGGCCTCTATTTTATTGCTCACAATAAGCACGAAGAAGCCGTCGTCGTGCCAACCCATCCTGTTCGTCCGGGTAACGGCTTGCCGCCTAAACCGGAAGAACGCTGGCGCTATATTAAAGAACTGGAAAACCGTCAGATGGGCGTCACCACGCCAACAGAACCGACGGCGGGCGGCCAGGTAGAATCCAAAACTCAGCTGACGCCGGAACAACGTCAGCTGCTTGAGCAGATGCAGGCCGATATGCGCCAGACGCCAACACAGCTGTCTGAAGTGCCGTATAACGATCCGAATCAGGCCACGCGTACTGCGCCAGCGCAGCGTCAGGTTCAGCAACAACAGCAGCCGACTTATACGCAGCAGCAGCCGGTGCAGACCCAGCCGCGTCAGGTCCAGCAGCAGCCAACGTACACACCGCAAACCCAGCCGGTACGGGCGCCGCAGGCTCAGGTTCAGACACAACCGGTACAGCCGAAGCCAAAACCTGTGCCGAAAGAAACGGTGAAAGAGCAGCCGAAGGAACAACCTAAAACGCAGCAACCTGCTGCGATCACGCAGGTTGCCCCGGAGAAACCGAAAGAGCAGGAAAAAACCCAGCGCTTTATGGTTCAGTGCGGTTCCTTCCACGGTACCGAACAGGCGGAATCCCAGCGCGCCAAGCTGGCTTTCGAAGGTTTTGAAGGCCGTATCACCACTGGCGGCGGCTGGAATCGCGTCGTGATCGGCCCTTATAACAATCGTTCAGGTGCCGACAGCACCTTAGCCCGCCTGAAGAACGCAGGCATCTCCGGTTGCATTCCCCTCGCAACCGGGGGTTGAAAACCCGTAATCCTTCCCCAATCTATACTTTCAATATGCCTCGTAAGCTTGTGAGACACACAGCGTGTCCCACAAGCCTGCGGGGATCTTTCCCGTCTGCAACGAGGAACCGCTCGTGACAACAATTGTAAGTGTACGCCGCAACGGCAAGGTCGTTATCGGTGGTGATGGCCAGGCCACATTGGGAAATACCGTCATGAAGGGCAACGTGAAAAAAGTACGTCGCCTGTATAACGATAAAGTGATCGCGGGCTTTGCCGGCGGTACGGCTGATGCCTTCACGCTGTTTGAGCTGTTCGAGCGCAAACTGGAAATGCATCAGGGTCATCTGGTGAAAGCCGCTGTAGAACTGGCGAAAGACTGGCGTACCGACCGTATGCTGCGTCGTCTGGAAGCGCTGCTGGCCGTCGCCGATGAAAATGCCTCGCTGATTATCAGCGGCAACGGTGACGTGATTCAGCCTGAAAACGATCTGATCGCGATTGGTTCCGGTGGACCTTATGCACAGGCGGCTGCCCGCGCGCTGCTGGAAAACTCCGAGCTGGGCGCGCGTGATATCGTCGAAAAATCGCTGAGCATCGCCGGTGACATTTGTATCTACACCAATCAATTCCACACCATCGAAGAATTGTCTTCTAAAGCGTAAGGATCGAAAATTATGTCTGAGATGACCCCGCGCGAGATTGTCAGCGAACTAGACAGCTACATCATTGGTCAGGATAAGGCGAAACGCGCCGTGGCCATTGCGTTGCGTAACCGCTGGCGCCGCATGCAGCTCGACGAAGCGCTGCGCCATGAAGTCACCCCGAAAAACATTCTGATGATCGGTCCAACCGGTGTGGGTAAAACCGAAATCGCCCGCCGTCTGGCAAAACTGGCCAATGCGCCGTTCATTAAAGTCGAAGCGACCAAATTCACAGAAGTCGGTTACGTCGGGAAAGAAGTGGATTCTATTATCCGCGATCTGACCGATTCCGCCGTGAAAATGATCCGTCTGCAATCGATCGACAAAAACCGCCATCGCGCCGAAGAACTGGCCGAAGAACGTATTCTCGATGTGCTGATCCCGCCTGCCAAAAACAACTGGGGCCAGCCGGACGAAGCGCAGGAACCTTCTGCCGCGCGCCAGAACTTCCGCAAAAAACTGCGTGAAGGTCAGCTCGACGACAAAGAAATCGAAATCAGTCTGGCCTCCGGGCCGATGGGCGTTGAAATCATGTCCCCTCCGGGCATGGAAGAAATGACCAACCAGCTACAGTCAATGTTCCAGAACATGGCGGGGCAGAAACAGAAACCGCGCAAGCTGAAAATCAAAGAAGCCTACAAGCTGCTGATTGAAGAAGAAGCGGCAAAGCTGGTGAATCCGGAAGATCTGAAAGAACAGGCGATTGAAGCCGTTGAGCAGCACGGGATCGTGTTCATCGATGAAATCGACAAAATCTGTAAACGCGGCGGACAAAGCTCTGGTCCTGACGTATCCCGCGAAGGTGTTCAGCGCGACCTGCTGCCGCTGGTGGAAGGCTGTACGGTGTCCACCAAGCACGGCATGGTGAAAACGGATCACATTCTGTTTATTGCCTCCGGCGCTTTCCAGACGGCTAGTCCGTCTGATCTGATCCCTGAATTGCAGGGTCGTTTGCCGATCCGTGTGGAACTGCAGGCGCTGTCGACCGAAGACTTCGAACGCATCCTGACCGAGCCAAGTGCTTCCCTGACCCATCAGTACAAAGCATTGATGGCGACCGAAGGTGTGACGATTGATTTTACTGCTGACGGCATCCGCCGTATCGCTGAAGCGGCATGGCAGGTAAACGAAACCACCGAGAACATTGGTGCGCGTCGTCTGCATACCGTTCTGGAGCGTCTGATGGAAGATATCTCTTACGACGCCAGTGAAAGCAACGGTATTTCCATAAACATTGATGCAGATTATGTTAGAAGCCACCTTGATCAGCTGGTAGCTGATGAAGATCTGAGCCGTTTTATCTTATAATTTGCTCATACGTTCCGAAAGTGATCTTCAGGGAGGCGTTTGCCTCCCTGTTTTTTTTGATTTCGGACTGACTTGTTCACCTGAGCGAATCCACTATGAGCACTATGACTCCCTGCACTCCGACGACGCCCACCCGCGCCTGGCTCGAAAGCCTGCGTCCTAAAACGCTGCCTCTGGCTTTTGCCTCTATCGTCATGGGTTCTGCTATTGCCAGCTTGCAAGGCGTTTTTCATCCGCTGATCGCGCTGCTGGCGTTGCTCACCGCCGGGTGTCTGCAAATCTTGTCGAATCTGGCGAATGATTATGGCGATGCCGAAAAAGGCAGCGATACGCCGGATCGCGTGGGGCCTTTGCGCGGAATGCAAAAAGGGATGATTACGGCTGCACAGATGAAACGCGCCATTATGCTGACCATCGCGCTGACCATTGTCTGCGGCATCACGCTTATCGCCGTAGCGTGTCATAAGCCGAGCGACGTGGTCGGTTTCCTGATCCTCGGTTTGCTGTCGATTGGCGCGGCGATCACCTACACAGTAGGCACCCGCCCTTACGGTTACATGGGGCTCGGAGATATTTCGGTACTGATTTTCTTTGGCTGGATAAGCGTAGCGGGGACATTCTATTTGCAGGCCGGATATTTTGACTGGATAGTCATGTTGCCAGCAACGGCAACCGGTTTGCTGTCTACTGCGGTGCTCAACATTAACAATTTGCGCGATATCGAAACCGACAGCGCCAACGGCAAAAATACGCTGGCAGTGCGCCTCGGGCCGGTAAATGCCCGCCGTTATCACACCATTATTCTGAGCGCCGCCTCGCTTTGTCTGGCGATATTCTCTGCCGTTCACCTGCATCATTGGACCGGCTGGCTGTTCCTTCTGGCACTGCCGATGCTGGCTGTTCACATCAAACGCGTGAATCACACCAAAACGTCAATGGAAGTGCGCCCTCTGCTGGAGCACATGGTAAAAGCTGCGTTACTGACTAACGTATTGTTTGCAGTAGGTCTGTTACTCAATTGATGAAAAGTAGCCAGGCGTGCGCTAATCGCGCTGCTTTTCACATTTAACAATTGATGATTTTGCCAACATCCGCTCTAAAAGGATATACTGAACACTCATGCAGCAACCAGATGAAATCCTATGAAATACGATACTTCCGAACTTTGCGATATCTACCATGAAGAAGTGAATGTTGTCGAACCCCTGTTCTCCAACTTTGGTGGACGTACTTCATTTGGCGGGCAAATCACGACAGTGAAGTGTTTCGAAGACAATGGCTTGCTTTATGACCTGCTGGAAGAGAATGGCCGTGGGCGCGTGCTGGTGGTCGATGGTGGGGGTTCTGTTCGTCGCGCGTTGCTTGATGCCGGTCTGGCACGTCAGGCTCTGCAAAACGAATGGGAAGGCATTTTGATTTACGGTGCAGTTCGTCAGGTGGACGATCTGGAAGAGCTCGATATTGGCATTCAGGCGATGGCAGCGATTCCGGCGGGTGCAGGCAGTGAAGGGATCGGCGAAAGCGACATTCGTGTCAACTTCGGCGGCGTGACCTTCTTCTCCGGTGACCATCTGTATGCTGATAACACCGGTATCATCCTTTCAGAAGACCCGCTCGATATCGAATAATCTTCGCTTTCAGCAACAAAAAAGGACGCCCTGGCGTCCTTTTTTATGCTTATACATCAAGCGCTTCGGCGGAAGTCCTCAGACTTCTTCCATTTTTCCCAACAGCGCACGCAAACGATCCTGCCACACGTGTTGTTCTTCTTTCAGTTGCGCATTTTCACGCACCAGCGACTCGTGATTACCACTCGCCTGCTGAACTTCATGAGACAGGGTGTTGTTCTGCTCTTTCAGTTCTTCGATTTCCATCTGCAACAGAGTAATGGTATCGATCGCTTGCTGAACTTTAGCTTCTAGTTTCTCAAATACTTCAAATGACATTTTTCGGTCCCCTTATGTTCGCAAGGCGCACATCTTATGTTCTGCCGCATCGTCCGGACACGGCTCAAAAATTCCTGCACTTCGTCGATTTTTATAACAAATTCAAACCAGAAAAACGTCTGAACCCTTCAAAACCGGCGGGTGTCTTAACGGGTGATTGTATGTAGCCAGCCATGCCCTGTCTAGCAAGAACCCCTCTCAGCACGCAGTCTGTTGCAATTTTAACGGGCCGGGTATCAGGAAATGCTTAAAAAGCAGAGGCACTCACCAGAAATATCACTGAATACCGAATACTCTGAGCGCCGTTCTGACATACGCGATGAGCGGTAACCCCTTCGCGAAGTTGTCACAGCGTGGCTTTTTTACCCGTCAGCATGACCTTTGAACACGCGAAATCGCTCATTTTTATGACGCAACACACAAATATTGATTTCGCTATTTCTCGTTTATGCTCGTTAACGATAAATTCACATTACGTTCTCATTTAATGATGAACGGCAAAATCCGATTACGTTCACGTACGCAAGACAGAAAAACTATAACTAACCATTAACATCATCCTTAGCAGGATCAAACTATGAGCCAAACCATGAGTTCCACATTAAAAGGTCAGTGCATCGCTGAGTTTCTGGGTACCGGGCTTATCATTTTCTTTGGCGCAGGCTGTGTTGCTGCGCTGAAACTTGCCGGAGCATCCTTTGGCCAGTGGGAAATCAGTATCGTCTGGGGATTCGGTGTCGCAATGGCCATTTACCTGACCGCCGCGATTTCGGGCGCACATCTGAACCCGGCTGTCACCGTCGCCTTATGCTTGTTCGCGAACTTTGAAGGACGCAAAGTTCTGCCCTACATCATCGCACAAGTCGCAGGCGCCTTCTGCGCAGCTGCACTGGTTTACGGGCTTTATTACAACCTGTTCTTCGATTTCGAGCAAAGCCACAACATGGTGCGCGGCAGTGTGGAAAGTCTGGATCTGGCCGGTATTTTCTCGACCTATCCAAACCCGCATATCAGCGTGCTTCAGGCCTTCCTGGTTGAAACGGTGATCACCGCTGTTCTGATGGCACTGATCCTCGGCCTGACCGACGACGGTAACGGCCTTCCGCGTGGCCCGCTGGCTCCGCTGCTGATCGGTATTCTGATTGCCGTCATCGGTGCCTCCATGGGCCCACTGACCGGCTTCGCCCTGAACCCGGCACGTGATTTCGGTCCAAAACTGTTCGCTTTCTTTGCAGGCTGGGGCAAAGTGGCCTTCACCGGCGCACGTGATATCCCTTACTTCCTGGTACCGATTTTTGGCCCGTTACTCGGCGCGATACTGGGTGCCGCAGGCTATAAAGCGCTGATTAGCCGCCATCTGCCGCATCAGATCAATGATATTGCGGAAGACAAAGCACAGCAGCCTACCAAACAGCGTAAGGCCTGATCGGCTAAACTGTTCCATAGCTTACTTATTCGCAGGATGAAAATTATGTCAGCAGATACGACTCACGAAAAAAAATACATCGTTGCGCTCGACCAGGGTACGACCAGCTCACGCGCCGTAGTTCTGGATCACGATGCCAACATCGTCAGCGTTTCACAGCGCGAATTCACCCAGATCTACCCGAAATCCGGTTGGGTAGAACACGACCCGATGGAAATCTGGTCATCGCAAAGCTCGGTATTGGTAGAAGTGCTGGCGAAAGCCGACATCAATTCGGATCAGATCGCCGGTATCGGTATCACCAACCAGCGTGAAACCACCATCGTTTGGGAAAAAGAAACCGGCAAGCCGATTTACAACGCAATTGTGTGGCAATGCCGTCGTACTGCTGAGATCTGTGAAAAGCTGAAGAAAGACGGAATGGAAGAGTACATCCGTCACAACACCGGCCTGGTGGTTGACCCTTACTTTTCTGGTACCAAGCTGAAATGGATCCTCGACCACGTTGAAGGCTCCCGTGAACGCGCTGCCCGCGGCGAGTTGCTGTTCGGCACCGTTGACACCTGGCTGGTGTGGAAAATGACTCAGGGACGCGTTCACGTTACCGATTACACCAACGCCTCTCGTACCATGATGTTCAATATCCACAATCTGGAATGGGATGAACGCATGCTGGAAGTGCTGGATATCCCGCGCGCCATGCTGCCGGAAGTCCGTCCTTCCTCAGAAATTTACGGCCAGACCAACATTGGTGGTAAAGGCGGTACGCGTATCCCGATCGCCGGTATTGCGGGTGACCAGCAGGCCGCGCTGTATGGCCAGCTGTGCGTTCAACCGGGTATGGCGAAAAATACTTACGGCACCGGCTGCTTCCTGCTGATGAATACCGGTACAGAAGCCGTGACGTCGAAAAATGGCCTGCTGACCACCATCGCCTGCGGTCCGCGTGGTGAAGTAAACTATGCGCTGGAAGGTGCGGTCTTTGTCGGCGGTGCCTCCATTCAGTGGCTGCGCGACGAACTGAAGCTGATCAGCGACGCGACAGACTCCGAATATTTCGCCAGCAAAGTCAAAGACACCAACGGTGTTTACGTGGTACCAGCCTTCACCGGCCTCGGCGCGCCTTACTGGGACCCGTATGCCCGTGGCGCGATCTTCGGCCTGAGCCGCGGCGCGAACAGCAATCACATCATCCGTGCAACGCTGGAATCCATCGCTTACCAGACGCGCGACGTACTTGACGCAATGCAGGCTGATTCAGGCACCCGCCTGCAATCCCTGCGCGTGGACGGCGGCGCGGTCGCCAACAATTTCCTGATGCAGTTCCAGTCAGATATTCTTGGCACACGTGTTGAGCGCCCTGCCGTTCTGGAAGTCACCGCGTTGGGTTCAGCCTTCCTCGCCGGTCTGGCAGTCGGTTTCTGGAACGATCTGGACGAAGTGCGCAGCAAAGCGACTATCGAACGCGAATTCCGTCCGAGCATTGAAACTACAGAACGCAATGTTCGCTACAAAGGCTGGCAGAAAGCCGTTGCCCGCGTGCGTTCTTGGGAAGATCACGACGAGTAACCGTCATTTTTTAACGCCAACACCCATTCTGAAACTCCCCTCTGGGGAGTTTTTTTATGCGTCTTTCCCACTGTGCTAAAATCCCCCCACAGATGAGCCTTGCCTCACCGACCACTTTTTTTCTTTCTACAGGCTTCCCAATGAAACGTGAATTAGCAATCGAGTTTTCCCGTGTGACCGAAGCGGCCGCGCTAGCCGGTTATAAGTGGCTTGGCCGTGGCGACAAAAACCTCGCCGACAACGCCGCCGTTCAGGCGATGCGCATCATGCTCAACAACGTCGATATCGATGGCACCATCGTGATTGGCGAAGGGGAAATTGATGAAGCGCCAATGCTGTATATCGGCGAAAAAGTGGGAACCGGCAACGGCGACGCGGTGGATATCGCGGTCGACCCGATTGAAGGCACGCGCATGACGGCAATGGGCCAAGCCAACGCGCTGGCAGTGCTGGCGGTTGGCGATCAGGGCTCATTCCTCAATGCGCCTGACATGTACATGGAAAAAATCGCCGTGGGTCCGGGCGCCAGAGGCGCGATTAATCTGGATCTGACGCTGGCGGAAAATCTGGCGAACATTGCCAGCGCGCTGAACAAACCGCTGACCGAACTGACTGTCGCCGTGCTGGCGAAACCACGTCACGATGAGGCGATCCGTGAAATGCTCGCCGCCGGCGTCCGCGTGTTTGCTTTCCCGGACGGCGATGTCGCCGCAACCATTCTGACCTGTATGCCGGAGAGTGAAGTCGATGTGTTGTACGGCATCGGCGGCGCACCGGAAGGCGTGATTTCAGCCGCGGTGATCCGTGCGCTGGATGGCGACATGCAGGGCCGTTTACTGGCGCGCCATGACGTGAAAGGCGATACGCCTGAAAATCGCCGCATAGGCGAAGAAGAGTTAACGCGCTGTAAAGCGATGGGCATCGAAGCGGGCAAAGTCCTTAAACTCGATGACATGGCGCGCAACGATAACGTTATCTTCTCGGCAACCGGCATCACCAAGGGCGATTTGCTGGAAGGAATCAGCCGTCAGGGCAATATGGCGACCACCGAAACCCTGCTGATCCGTGGTAAATCCCGCACCATCCGCCGTATCCGCTCGACACATTATCTCGACCGCAAAGACGCTGCGCTGCACGAATTTATTATCTGATCAGACGCCAGAAAAACAAAAAGCAGAGCGACTTGCTCTGCTTGTTTTGGCCTGAAAAGAGGATTACACCGTATGACCCTGCTCTTGCTGACGGTTGGACATCGGCCACCAGCACAGCAAAATCAGCAGCGACATCGCAAACATGAGCAGGCCAAGACTGAACTGACCGGTTTGCGGCAACATCGCCGACATCCACGCCACCAGCCCCGATCCCATATTCTGTAATCCGCCCACCAGCGCACCTGCCGCACCCGCGAGATATGGGAAAGGCTCCATCGCACCCGTCGTCGCCAGCGGGAATAACATTCCGGCGCCGAAGAAGAATAAAGAGGCCGGAACGATCAGCGTCCAGATATTCATGATGCCCAGCCAGCCGGGGATCCACATCGTCAGCCCCGCCAGCAGACAGCTGATGACCGAGTGCCACATCAGTTGCTGGAAGCTTTTCTCCGAACGGCCAGCGTACCAGGCACCAAAAAATGCCGCCGGGATCGGCAGGATAAACAGAATGCTGACCATCAGCCCGCTCAGGCCAAGCACCCCGCCCATCAGTACGCCGCAGCTCGCCTCAAACACCGCCACACCGGCCAGTGCGCCTACCAGCATTACCAGATAACGGCTGAAGTTGCCGTCGGCCAGCAACAGACGCAGGCTGCTCAACATTTTGCGTGGCTGATGATCGGCGGTGAATGCCGGGCGCGTCTCCGGCAGCCAGCGATACATTGAGAACGCCACACCGGCACACAGGATCAGCAGAAAACCAAAACTGGCACGCCAGCCTAACCATGCTGAGAGCGCGCCACCTATCACCGGTGCCATCAGCGGGCTGACCAGAATGCCCATATTCAGCAGGCTGTTGGCATGGCGTAATGCGCCCCCGCTGTACAGATCGCGCGGCATGGTTCGCGCCATCACGCCCGCCACGCCGGTGCCCATTCCCTGCACAGCGCTGGCGACGATCAACATGTTCAGACTGGAGGACATCATCGCGCCAGCCGCACCGATCAGAAAAATCATTAGCCCGGTCAGGATCACTGGCCTGCGGCCAATATTGTCCGACAACGGCCCATAAATCAGCTGCGAAGCGCCATAGGTGATCAGATACGCCGCCATCACACGCTGTACCGCGCCCGGTTTGACAGACAAGCTGGTGGCCATATCCGCGATATTCGGCACGTAAATGGTTTGCGCCATTTGCCCGACGGCCACCAGCAAAATCAACATCACTAACAGGTGAATGTTTTCCAGATTTTTCATTTTTCAGTTCATTATCAAATGGAGTTTGGAAAGTGCAGAACAAATAACCGCGAAATTGAGCGTGTTACGGCGGCGCATAAGTTAACAAATTAAGATGAATAAGCGAGGGTTAGGGCCAACTCTCCTGTGCCCTTGCTGGCAGCGGCAGGAGCCAGTGGTGTAACGCAAAGTGTACGGAATTCGACAGGGCATAACGGGCAAGGAACAGGCTGATAACATTTAACCGATAAGGGATCGAAAAAAATTGAAATAAAATCAGCACCTATATTGGGTAATCAAAAAAGACGGGAGTTTTTATGGCTGACTGGGTCACGGGAAAAGTCACAAAAGTTGAGCACTGGACGGACAATTTGTTCAGCATCACGGTCAATGCGCCAGTCGATCCTTTCACCGCAGGCCAGTTTGCCAAACTCTCGTTAGAACTCGGCGGCGAGCGCGTTCAGCGCGCCTATTCCTATGTGAATCCGCCGTCCAGCAGCGATTTGGAATTCTACCTGGTCAACGTACCGGAAGGAAAACTCAGCCCGCGTCTGCACGTGATGCAGCCCGGTGATGAAGTTCAGGTCACGAAAGAGGCCGCCGGTTTCTTCGTGATCGATGAAGTGCCGGAGTGCGACCAGTTGTGGATGCTGGCGACCGGGACCGCAATCGGGCCGTACTTATCGATTTTGCAGGAAGGTAAAGGGCTGGAGCGGTTCAAAAATATCGTTCTGGTACACGCCGCACGCTTCGCAGCCGATCTCAGTTATCTACCTCTGATGCAGGCACTTCAGCGCCGCTATGAAGGCAAACTGCACATCCAGACCGTGGTCAGCCGCGAAGAAATCTCTGGCTCGCTGACCGGGCGTGTTCCTGCACTGATTGAGAACGGCACGCTCGAAGAAGCGGTCGGCCTGAAAATGCTCGCCGACGACAGCCACGTTATGCTGTGCGGCAATCCGCAGATGGTACGCGATACCCAGCAGGTGCTGAAAGACACCCGGGGTATGCGCAAACATCTCAAACGCAAGCCGGGGCACATGACCAGCGAGCATTACTGGTAAGCGTCTATTTAAACCTGACCTCGTCCGGCTCCGGGCCAAAGCGATTTGTGCCCGGTGTACCGATAAAGGCACCGCAGTCGATAATCAGCATAATAAAGATAACCGACGGCACCAGCCGGCCTAATACCCAGCTCCACGTCTGCGGCATCGCTGCGGCCCAGTTACCGGCGACCAACATCCAGGCCAGTACAAACAACAGCGCCCACCACGCCGACTTATTGCGGTCATGTAACCTTTTCACCAGCACAGCGGCGGTCGGCCAGAGTAAAACGACCAGCGCAAATCCGGCGGACTGATAAGTTATCCATTCCTGCGCTGCAAAGAGAAAATCAGCCGCCATCAGGACGAGCCAGCTGACCATCCAGAGCCAAAAATCCCGGCGGCCCATCCGGCCATTAAAAGAAAACAGTGCGTGCTGTAACGTCATTGACAGTCAGTTCCATAGAAGACAATGGGAGTAAATTGATAAACCGGAGCGAGTGTAACCCAGCGATCGTCGCCGTGAGAATGTTTACGGTCTCCTTTTGACATTACCCCCCGATCCCCGCTTTAATCGGACTATTCAGATACGATAAGAAAAAACTTATGAATGCTGCAAAAACCCTTTTATCTTTGGCACTCCCGGTATTGCTGATGCTCGCAGGCGCAAAGATGGCCATCGCCAAGCCGCCGGTCGATCACTCCGGCACGGAAGAAATGCCGAAAGCACCTTATCTGCTCGCAGGCGCGCCCACCTTTGAAACGACGCTTGTTAACTTTCGCGCAAAATATAATGAAGCCAATCCGACTCAACAGATTGGTGAATTCCGCTCCATCAATGAAAAAGTGGCTAACAGCCCGCTGACCCGCGCGGCCAGCAAGATTAATGAAAATCTCTACGCTTCTACCGCGCTGGAAAAAGGCACCGGCAAAATCAAAACGCTGCAAATCACCTATCTACCGATTCAGGGGGCAGAGGAAAAAGCCGCGCGCGCACTGGCAATAAGCTACATGGCGAATCTCATGCGTCAGTTTGATGCCACCCTTTCGACAGAACAAAGCGTGGCAAAAGTGGCATCGCTTATCCAAAAAGGTAAAGGGCAGCAGTATTATCAGCAGGAGGTCGGCGCGGTGCGTTTTGTGGTTTCAGATAATGGAGAAAAAGGGCTGACGTTTGCCGTTGAGCCCGTCAAGCTGGCGTTGGCTGAGCCATAACATGACGGTATTTAATGACAAAAAGCAAAGCCTTTGCCTTCAATGATCTCTATACTGTTGGACAGGTAATCTGCTTGTTTGGCAGAAATTTTAATCGACACTCGCGTCCCCTTTTGGAGGAAAAAACATGCGACATCCATTAGTGATGGGTAACTGGAAGCTTAACGGTAGCACCCACATGGTTAACGAACTGATTGCTGCTCTGCGCACTGAACTGAGCACAGTTGAAGGTTGTGGCGTTGCGATTGCTCCACCAGAAGTTTACCTGTCACAGGCTAAACACGCTCTGGCTGGCAGCCGTATCGCGCTGGGTGCTCAGAACGTTGATGCTAACCTGTCCGGCGCATTCACCGGTGAAATCTCTGCCGACATGCTGAAAGATATCGGTGCGAAATACATCATCATCGGTCACTCAGAACGCCGTACTTACCACAAAGAAAGCGACGAGTTCATCGCCAAGAAATTCGGCGTGCTGAAAGACGCTGGTCTGATCCCGGTTCTGTGCATCGGTGAAACCGAAGCAGAAAATGAAGCAGGTCAGACTGAAGCCGTTTGCGCCAAGCAGCTGGACGCAGTACTGAACACCCTGGGTGCGAAAGCGTTCGAAGGTGCAGTTATCGCTTACGAACCTGTCTGGGCGATCGGTACCGGCAAATCAGCGACGCCTGCGCAGGCTCAGGCCGTTCACAAGTTCATTCGTGACCACGTGGCAAAACAAGACGCTGCGGTTGCTGAACAAGTGATCATCCAGTACGGCGGCTCTGTTAACGCGGCTAATGCAGCAGAACTGTTCACTCAGCCAGACATCGATGGTGCTCTGGTTGGCGGCGCATCTCTGAAAGCTGATGCATTCGCTGTGATCGTGAAAGCGGCAGCCGAAGCTAAAAAAGCGTAAGTCTGTTTCTTCTGCGCACAAAAAACCCCGGCATGCCGGGGTTTTTTATTGCCTGAATATTTTAACTCAGCGCATCAGCGTTTGGAGATTTGGTCGAAAATGCCGTCAGTCGCGAAGTGTTCTTTCTGCGCCTGTGCCCATGTACCTGCCACCTGATCAATCGTGAACAGTTTGAGCTTAGGGAATTCAGACGCGAATTTTTTCTCTACTTCCGCATCACGTGGACGATAATAGTTTTCTGCCGCGATGGTCTGGCCTTCCGGTGAATAGAGATATTTCAGATAAGCATCCGCCACGGTGCGGGTATCACGCTTATCAACCACTTTATCCACCACAGAAACCGTTGGCTCAGCCAAAATGGATTCGCTTGGCGTCACGATTTCAAACTTGTCTTTACCCACTTCTTTGGTTGCCAGCAGCGCTTCGTTTTCCCATGCAATCAGCACATCGCCGATACCACGTTCCACGAAGGTATTGGTCGCGCCACGTGCACCGGAATCCAGCACTTCGACGTTTTTGTATAACGCTTTCACAAAGTCCTGCGCTTTGGCTTTGTCATTATTGTTGTGATGCAGTGCGTAACCCCACGCAGCCAGATAGTTCCAGCGCGCACCGCCTGATGTTTTAGGGTTCGGCGTAATCACGGATACACCCGGTTTGATTAAATCATTCCAGTCATGAATTTGTTTCGGGTTGCCTTTACGTACCAGGAACACGATGGTCGAGGTGTATGGCGCAGAATTGTCCGGCAGACGGGTGATCCAGTTTTTGTCGATCCGGCCACGTTCAGCAATCGCATCCACATCATAAGCCAGCGCAAGCGTCACCACGTCGGCTTCAATCCCGTTGATCACCGACGTTGCCTGCTTGCCTGAACCGCCGTGTGACTGACGTACGGTCACAGTATCGCCGGTTTTGCCCTGCCAGTATTTGCTGAAGGCTTTGTTGTATTGTTCATAGAATTCGCGGGTTGGATCGTACGACACGTTCAGAATCTGAATGTCTTTGGCAATCGCCCCTGTTGCTACCAGCAGTAATGCCAGGCCTGCACCCCATTTACGCATCGCACTCTCTCCCGAAGATAGTTTCTATGGATTTCATTTGTTTGGTCTGATGAAGAGAGCGTGCCAGAGAAAAAGAAAACGAATAAAGAATAAAAGGTTTTTTACTATTACTTTATGGAATAACCAGAAAGCAGACTAAAAAAAACCTCCGGTTAAGGAGGCTCTTTGACTCAGACAGTCCGCTGTTTTAGAACAGTTTTTTAGCAGTGTTGTACCAGTCTTCTTTAAATTTGCTTTTCTTATTCTCTGGCGCGATGCACACGGAGATTAATTCATGCACCATTTTTTCGTTTTCAACACCGACGCAGAAACCGCCCTGAGAATAATCACGGCCTTCTTCAAGTAGCAGGTCGACCGCATAAGCGCCCATACGGGAAGCTAAGATACGATCATAAGCGACTGGCGCACCGCCGCGCTGGATGTGGCCCAATACGGTACCACGAGTTTCACGACAGGTTTCTTTCTCGATATATTTAGCCAGCTCATCAATATCATCTAACTTTTCAGTGATGGCGACGATAGCGTGTTTTTTACCTTTCGCGATACCGGCTTTGATTTCAGCAACCAGATCATCACGTTTGAATTCGACTTCAGGGATAGCGATAAATTCGCAACCACCGGCGATGGCAGCAGCCAGAGTCAGATCACCGCAGTAGCGGCCCATAACTTCAACGATAGAGATACGCTGGTGTGACGAAGAAGTGTCACGCAGACGGTCAATTGCTTCAACCACAGTGCCCAGTGCAGTGAAGAAACCGATGGTGTAGTCGGTGCCTGCTACGTCGTTGTCGATTGTGCCCGGCAGGCCGATACAGCGAATGCCGCCTTCTTTGGTCAGCAGGTCTGCGCCAGCGTAGGAGCCGTCACCACCAATCACTACCAGACCATCAATGCCACGATCTTTCATGTTCTGCAGAGCAATTTTACGCATGCCCGGATCGCGGAATTCAGGGAAACGTGCTGAACCCAGGAAAGTACCACCGCGGTTGATCATGTCTGACACGCTGTAGCGGTCCAGTTTTCTCATGCGGTTTTCATACATGCCGAGGTAGCCATCTTCGATACCGTAAACTTCCAAATCTGCTGATAAAGCCGCACGCACAACGCCACGGATCGCAGCATTCATACCTGGGGCATCGCCACCGCTTGTCAGTACACCAATTTTTTTGATCATGACTACCTCTGAACTTGTAGATGCAATTTCTTAAGAATCTTGAGCCTGCCTGTTGGGCGGATTTAACTCATGCAGCCAAAGGGCTTATTAGCGTTTGAGCCTATAGTATAACAAAACAGCGAAGCTGAATTGATTCAAGTCAGCAAGAACACGCATACATCACTCTGTACTTCGCAATTTACTGATTCATACGGCTTTTACAAGATATTTCCCGTTCGTTACGGGCAGATTTCCAGCTTGTTAATTCCCGATGAGGTAAAGATCGCAAACTCAAGGCAAAAAAAACCCCACCTTTCGGTGGGGGAAGACAGGGATGGTGTCTATGGCAAGGAAAAACAGGGATCTTACTCGGTCGTGCTGGTACTACTCGTCTTCTGGGCAGAAGGGGTTTGTAAGCCAGATAACTGCTGTCGCATCTGTTCAATGCGCAGCTCGTGTTTCTGGTTCAGTACGTTCTTTTGCTCAGGCGTCAGCAGATTAAACATCTGGTTGCGGATGCGGGCCATTTCGACCTGGCGATCCACCTGCTCCTGAGCCATTAATTCGGCTTGTGCCCGCACAGCTTTCTGGTCAAATTTTTCAGCGGTAACCAGACGGTGCATCGTTTCTAACTGTTCTACATTTATATCAGGCAAATCTTTTCGCGCCTGATGCATGAGGTCACGCATTTGCTGACGTTGTTGCTCCGTCAGATTTACACCATCAAACATGGTGTTGCGTTCCTGAGGCTTATCCAACATCGTGCTATTATGTTCTGCTGGCATCGCCGACATCGGTTTTGCACCCTCTGCTAAAGCGACACCTGAACTCAGTGTCAGTAGCGTGGCCAAACCTAGTGAAGCTGCCTTAAACATCACACACTCCTAAAAGTCTTTATCGCTCATCGCGAATCATTGAAAAGCAGTCTAAACCTGCTGCTGCAAACAAGCGTCAGTGCTTGTAAAAGTACGTAAAGTCATGGAATAGCGGCAATTGATGACGTATTTTGCGTCTAGAGGTAAATACAATGAATAAAATTTTGTTAGTTGATGATGACCGTGAACTGACTTCACTTTTGAAAGAATTGCTCGAAATGGAAGGCTTTAATGTTGTGGTTGCTTACGACGGTGAGCAGGCATTAGAGAAAGTCGATAACACTATCGATCTGCTGTTGCTTGACGTCATGATGCCGAAGAAAAACGGCATTGAAACCCTTAAAGAATTACGCCAGCGTCATCAGACGCCAGTGATTATGTTAACCGCGCGCGGCAGTGAACTGGATCGTGTATTGGGGCTGGAACTCGGCGCCGATGACTACCTGCCAAAGCCGTTTAATGACCGCGAACTGGTCGCGCGTATTCGTGCAATGCTGCGCCGTTCCAACTGGAGCGAACAACAGCAGACCAATGAAAATAATGGTTCCCCAACGCTGGAAGTCGATGGCTTGCAGCTGAACCCGGGGCGTCAGGAAGCCAGCTTTGACGGCGAAGCGCTGGATTTAACGGGCACTGAGTTTACGCTGTTGTATTTACTGGCAAAACATCTCGGCCAGGTTGTTTCCCGTGAACATCTGAGTCAGGAAGTTTTGGGGAAACGGCTGACACCGTTTGACCGCGCCATCGATATGCATATTTCGAATTTACGCCGAAAATTGCCCGATCGTCAGGACGGACATCCGTGGTTTAAAACCCTTCGTGGACGCGGTTATCTGATGGTTTCTGCTTCATGATAAACAGCCTTACGGCACGTATTTTTGCCATTTTCTGGTTCACATTAGCACTGGTGTTAATGTTGGTATTGATGGTGCCGAAACTCGATTCACGCCAGATAACGCCGTTGCTTGATAACGAGCAACGGCAAGGTCTGATGATTGAGCAACACGTCGAAGCTGAGCTGGCGAACGATCCGGCAAATGATTTGATGTGGTGGCGCAGGCTGTTCCGCGCGATCGACAAGTGGGCACCGCCGGGCCAGCGCTTGCTACTGGTCACCAGCGAAGGCCGGGTGATTGGTGCGCAACGCAATGAAATGCAAATTGTGCGTAACTTTATCGGGCAGTCTGATAACTCAGATCGTCCGAAAAAGAAAAAATACGGTCGCGTGGAAATGGTCGGCCCGTTCTCGGTTCGTGACGGCGAAGACAACTATCAGCTCTATCTGATGCGTCCGGCCAGCAGTTCGCAGTCTGACTTCATTAATCTGATGTTTGACCGGCCGCTGCTGCTGCTGATTGTCACGATGCTGATCAGTGCACCGCTCCTGCTCTGGCTGGCGTGGAGCCTGGCGAAACCGGCGCGTAAATTAAAAAATGCGGCGGACGATGTGGCACGGGGAAATCTCAAACAGCATCCGGAACTCGAGGCTGGCCCGCAGGAATTCCTCGCTACCGGTGCCAGTTTCAATCAGATGGTGAGCGCTCTCGAACGCATGGTGACCGCACAGCAACGGCTGATTTCGGACATCTCGCATGAGCTGCGTACCCCATTGACCCGTCTCCAGCTGGCTACCGCGCTGATGCGTCGTCGTCACGGTGAAGGCAAAGAACTGCAACGCATCGAAAACGAAGCGCAACGTCTCGATAGCATGATCAACGACTTACTGGTGTTATCACGCAGTCAGCACAAGAATGAGCTGTCGCGGGAAACACTGAAGGCTAATGAGCTGTGGGCCGGTGTGATTGACGATGCGCAGTTTGAAGCTGAGCAAATGGGCAAAACGCTGGAAGTGACCTCACCTCCGGGTCCGTGGAAACTCATCGGTAATGCTGCCGCGCTCGACAGTGCGCTGGAGAATATCGTGCGTAATGCCCTGCGTTATTCGCATCACCACATTGCACTGAATTTCGCCCACGACAGTGACGGGATCACTATCACCGTGGACGACGACGGTCCGGGTGTCAGTGAAACCGATCGCGAACAAATTTTCCGCCCGTTCTATCGCACCGATGAAGCGCGCGACCGTGAATCTGGCGGTACCGGCCTTGGGCTGGCTATCGTCGATACGGCGGTTCAGCAGCATCGCGGTAAGGTCAGGGCCGAAGACAGCCCGCTGGGCGGCCTGAGGCTGATTATCTGGCTGCCACTGCACCAGCGCTAAGTTTCTGTTATTCTGCGTCCCTCTATCAGGGGGACGCATGCTTAACATCGTTTTATTTGAACCAGAAATCCCGCCAAATACCGGCAACATCATCCGCCTGTGTGCCAACACGGGATGTCAGCTTCACCTCATCGAACCTTTAGGGTTCGGCTGGGACGATAAACGTCTGCGCCGTGCCGGGCTTGATTACCACGAATTCGCCAGCATCAAACATCATGCGAATTACGATGCCTTTCTCAGCAGTGAAAATCCACAGCGCCTGTTCGCACTGACCACCAAAGGTACGCCTGCGCACAGCGCGGTGAGCTATCAGGATAATGACTTTCTCGTGTTTGGTCCCGAGACCCGCGGCCTTCCGGCATACATCTTAGATAATCTGCCCGCCAGTCATAAAATTCGCATTCCGATGCTCGCGGAAAGCCGCAGCATGAATCTTTCGAATGCCGTGTCTGTAGTAGTGTATGAAGCGTGGCGTCAGCTGGGATATCCCGGTGCTTTGCTAAAGGAATAAATCCGAAGAGAAGAAAGTAAAACGATGGCATGCAGAAACATGCCATTTTTGTATCAGATACCGTCGCCGAATTCAAAACCCTGCACGATACCGTTAAAGTGCTGATCCATATCCATCGAAGGACGCTCGCTTTCCGGCCTGCCGACGATACGCGCGGGCACACCTGCAGCCGTGGTATGTGCGGGCACCGACTGCAAGACCACTGACCCAGCTCCAATCTTCGCGCCCACGCCGACCTCAATATTGCCAAGAATCTTCGCGCCTGCCCCAATCATTACACCTTCACGAATTTTCGGATGTCGGTCACCGCATGTTTTACCGGTACCACCGAGCGTGACGGATTGCAGAATAGAGACGTCGTTTTCGACGACGGCCGTTTCACCGATAACAATCCCTGTGGCGTGGTCGAGCATAATGCCGCAACCAATACGCGCCGCAGGATGGATATCCACGCCGAAGGAAACGGAAATCTGATTCTGGAAATAGATCGCCAGCGCTTTTCGGTCCTGTTTCCACAGCCAGTTGCCGATGCGGTAAGCCTGTAGCGCGTGGAATCCTTTCAGATAAAGCAGCGGCGTGGAGTATTTGTCGACGGCAGCATCGCGCTGATGCACTGCCAGAATATCGCGCGCGGCGGAGAGGATCATTTGCTCGTCGTTGCGATAGGCTTCTTCGACGACTTCACGGATGGCCATCGCAGGCATGATCGGGTTGCCCAGTTTGTTGGCCAGAATATAGCTCAACGCACTGCCCAGCGTTTCATGCTTAAGTAACGTCGCGTGGAAGAAGCTCGCCAGCATAGGTTCACACTCCGCCAGTGCTCGCGCCTCTGATTTAATGTTATTCCAGACCAGTTCTAATTCTTCTAACGACATCACTGTTCCTTACGACTTTGCAGATTCGGATAATAAAAAGCCGCCCTGTGGAGATCTCCGACAAGGTGGCTATGCTACTTATCGCCGGTCAGTGGCTGTGTTTTTCGTCCTTGCTCGCACGGGCAAGTAAATTCGTGGCTGCTTCACGGGCATCTTTACCGCAGTATAAGACCTGGTAAATCTGTTCCGTAATAGGCATTTCAACGTTATGGCGCTGCGCCAAAACCCGTACTTCTTTGGTGTTGCGATAGCCTTCAACAACCTGACCGATGGTGTTCTGTGCTGCCTGAACATCCATTCCCTGCCCCAGCATAATACCGAAGCGGCGGTTACGTGACTGGTTGTCTGTGCAGGTTAACACCAAATCACCCAAGCCTGCCATGCCCATAAAGGTAGCAGGATCGGCACCCAGCGCAGTTCCGAGGCGGCTCATTTCTGCCAGACCACGGGTGATTAATGCCGTTCTGGCATTTGCACCGAAACCAATGCCGTCAGACATACCGGCACCGATGGCAATCACGTTTTTAATCGCACCGCCCAGCTGCACGCCGATGAAATCGGGGTTGCTGTAAACGCGGAAGCTTTTGCCGCAGTGCAGCAGTTGCTGTAAATCGTCGGCAAAACTGGCATCCGTGGCCGCCAGAGAAATCGCCGTCGGCATTCCCGCCGCCAGCTCTTTGGCGAACGTCGGGCCAGAAATCACGGCTAACGGGATAGTATCGCCGAGTTCTTCACGCGCGACATCCTGCAGCAAACGCCCGGTTTCTGCTTCCAGACCTTTGGTCGCCCATACCACACGCGCATCAGCGCGCAGATGCGGTTTCAACTGACGCAACACGTCACCAAACACATGGCTCGGCACGACAACCAGCACATTGCGGCTGGCCGCTAACGCGACAGACAGATCAGTTTCGAGCAGCAGATTGTCGGGGAATGGCACATCAGGAAGGAATTCCTGATTACAACGGACACGTTGCAAGGCGTTGATGTGGTCGGGATTATGTCCCCACAGCACAACGGGATGCCCATTTCTGGCAAGGGTAATTGCTAAAGCGGTGCCGTACGAGCCGGCACCGATTACAGTCATTGACGCATTGACGGTTTTCATCAGGCATCCTGATGTGGTTCAGCACCTTCGGTTTCAGCTTGCTGTTGCAGATAGTTCATGAACAGCGCGTCGAAGTTGACAGGTGCCAGATTCAGTTGCGGGAAAGTACCGCGGGAAACCAGGCTGGTGATGCACTCACGGGCATACGGGAACAGAATGTTCGGGCAATATGCACCCAGGCAATGCGCCATCTGGTTGCCATCAATACCGGAGATGCTGAAGATACCACCTTGCTGAACTTCGCACAGAAACGCGGTTTCGTCGCCCAGTGAAGAGGTTACCGTTACACGCAATACAACTTCGTACACGCCTTCAGCCAGCTGGCTAGAAGCAGTATCAAGATCCAGTTTCACTTCTGGCTGCCAGTCTTGCTGGAAAACCTGAGGTGCGTTTGGCGCTTCAAAAGAGATATCTTTGGTATAAATACGCTGGATCTGGAAAGCCATCTCGGTGTTATTTTGTTCTGACATGTGAGTAGTACCCTTGAGTTAAAAGTCCTTTAAACACTTAATGAAAATACGCAGCCGCCCCAGTTATCCCAGTAATGGGTCAAGGCCACCGCGTGCATCAAGTGCATGTAAATCATCGCAACCGCCAACGTGCTGTCCATCGATAAAAATCTGAGGAACAGTTGAGCGACCGCTACGGGCGATCATCTTTTCACGTTTATCCGCATCGCCATCAATCGCGATTTCATCGAATGAAGCGCCTTTGCTATTAAGCAGGGCTTTCGCACGATGGCAATAAGGACAGGTTGCCTTGGTGTAGATTTCAATTTTAGCCATGGGTTCCACCTCTAAGTCGTAGATTTTAATGCAGTTGCGATTGGGCTGAGATCTTATTTACCGCGTGCCAGTGGCAGATTTTCACTGCTCCAGCCGCTGATGCCTTCTTTCAACGTGAAAACACGCTCAAAACCGGCCGCGATCAGACCTTCTGCCGCTGTGCGGGAAGTCTGGCCTGAAGCACATACCACAATAACCGGCTGCGCTTTATGTTTAGTCAGCTCACCCAGATTATTGCTTTTGATGTCTGTGGTCAGCACATTCAGGGACGTGGCGATGTGGCCTTTGCGGAACTCTTCACGCGTACGCACATCGACGACGACGGCATCTTCTTTATTGATCAGGCGGGTTGCTTCACCACGGGTGATCTCTTTCACTTTAGAAAAACGTGTTTTAAAGGTGGTCACAATTACTGCAATCAGTAACGCAACCCACGCCAGGCTGAGAACCGGATGCGCACTGATGAATGGCATAATATCTTGCATGGGGTGTAGCAACTCCCGTCAGTTAGGGGAAAATTCAAGGCTTCAGAGTATACCTGCGCGTCGGAGCAAATACAGCCAGTAAGCACGGGCTAATGCCACAATCTGCGGCACATCCCGAAAAATTAACACGCCTTTATGATGAAAGTTAACCCTCACCTCACCCCATCTTTGATCTCTCACGGCTATTCGCCTCGCTCACTGGGGTAAAATCAGCCCGCCTGAATGCTTATAGCCGCGCCTGTTTACGCCTGTTCAGCCGGCGAGGCTATTGAGCATTTCATCTTTTTAACTGAGGTCAATTGACATGTCGAGCAACAAAAAACCGATGGTTCTGGTGATTCTTGATGGTTACGGCCATCGTGAAGAACAACAAGACAACGCGATTCTGAATGCCAAAACACCGGTCATGGATAATCTTTGGGCGACCCAACCCCATACGCTAATCGCCGCATCCGGTCTGGACGTCGGTCTGCCAGACGGCCAGATGGGCAACTCCGAGGTCGGCCATGTCAATTTAGGCGCTGGCCGCATCGTCTATCAGGATCTGACCCGCCTCGATAAAGAGATCAAAGAAGGTGATTTCTTTAATAATAGCGTACTGACCGCTGCTGTAGATCGTGCCGTCAATGCGGGCAAAGCGGTCCACATCATGGGTCTTCTCTCTGCGGGCGGCGTTCATAGCCACGAAGACCACATAATGGCGATGGTCGAATTAGCTCATCGTCGCGGCGCAAAAGCGATTTATCTGCATGCTTTCCTCGATGGCCGCGATACGCCACCGCGCAGCGCAGAATCTGCCTTAAAACGTTTCACTGAGAAATTCGCTGAAATCGGCACTGGCCGCATTGCATCAATCGTTGGCCGTTACTACGCCATGGACCGCGATAATCGTTGGGATCGCGTACAACTGTCCTATGACCTGATGACTGAAGCAAAAGGCGCGTTCACGGCCGAAAACGCACTGTCAGGCCTGCAAGCTGCGTATGCCCGCGATGAAAATGATGAATTCGTGAAGCCGACTGTGTTACAGGCTGCCGGGGAAGAAACCGCCGCGATCAACGATGGCGACGCGATGATCTTCATGAACTTCCGCGCCGACCGCGCACGCGAAATCACCCGCGCTTTCATCAGCCCGGACTTCGACGGTTTTACCCGCGAAAAAGTGATCAACTTCGGCGATTTCGTCATGCTGACCGAATACGCTGCCGACATCGACGCAGCCTGCGCGTATCCCCCTGCATCCCTGAAAAATACACTGGGTGAATGGCTGATGGCGCACGAAAAAACGCAGCTGCGCATCTCCGAAACTGAGAAATACGCACATGTGACCTTCTTCTTTAATGGCGGTATGGAAGACGCGTTTACTGGCGAAGACCGTATTCTGGTGAAATCGCCGAACGTGGCAACTTATGATCTGCAACCGGAAATGAGCTCCGCAGAGCTCACAGACAAACTGCTGGGCGCCATTGCCAGCGGCAAATACGATGCCATCATTTGTAACTATCCGAATGGCGACATGGTCGGCCACACGGGTGTTTATGAGGCAGCCATCAATGCAGTAGAAACGCTGGATAACTGTGTTGCGCAAGTGGTTGAAGCCGTGAAAGCCGTTGGCGGCCAGTTGCTGATCACCGCTGACCACGGTAACGCAGAACAGATGCGTGATCCGGCCACCGGTCAGGCGCACACCGCACACACCAGCCTGCCTGTCCCGCTGATTTATATCGGTGGCAACGCCGAAGCCGTGGAAGGCGGTAAACTGTCGGATATCGCGCCGACTATGCTCTCTCTGATGGGAATGGAAATTCCGCCAGAAATGAGCGGCAAACCGCTGTTTATCGCACGTTAATTTCCTTAAAAACACTGAAATACAGGCGTATCCGCTCAGGTGGGTACGCCTTTTTTGTTTGTGCATCAGCCGGTTGATTAGTGTTACGATACGGCCAGGGACAGCCATATTGTCTATCATCCACGGTCGACAAGCGGAAAAAAGTTTGAGCAAATTCATTCATTTCAGCCTGATGAGAACCCGCCTTTCCGCTTCGGACAAGGTCGTATCCGCCTTCCCATCTTCAGCCTTATTGCTTTGCGCCTCCTTAATGACGCTCTCTCTTACTGCCCATGCTGATGATAATAAAGATCAGCTCAAAACCATTCAGCAAAACATCGCAGAAAAAGAGAAAAGCGTTAAACAGCAGAAACAACAACGTGGCACGCTGTTACAACAATTGCAGGCGCAGGAAAAAACCATTGCTTCGGCCAGCTCCCAACTTCGCAGCACACAATCGACGCTGAGTACGCTTGGGAAGGATATCTCCGGGCTGACGCTGTCTATCGACAAATTGCAGAAACAGCAAAAAACACAGGAAGGCATTCTCGCCAAACAGCTCGATTCCGCATTCCGCATCGGTCAGCATAAAGGCCTGCAACTGCTTCTCAGTAGTGAAGAGAGCGAACGCAGCGAGCGGATCCTGGCCTATTTCGGCTATCTGAATGAAGCCCGCCAGAAGACCATCGAAGAACTCAAACAAACGCGCACCACGCTCGGCGAACAGCGGGTTGCGTTGGAGTCCAAACAAACTCAGCAGAAGAATCTGTTAAGCGAGCAACAGACTCAGCAGCAAAAACTTGAGCAAGCTCGTGCAGCGCGCAAACAAACGCTGACAGCACTCGAGTCCTCTTTGCAAAAAGATGAGCAAAGCCTGACAGAACTGCGTGCCAACGAATCGAGCCTGCAAAACAAAATTGCGGCCGCTGAGCGTGCTGCAAAAGCCCGCGCTGAGAAAGAAGCGCGCGAAGCCGCCGCTGTGCGGGCGAAAGAACAGCAGGCGAAGAAAAAAGGCTCCACCTACAAACCGACGCAAAGCGAGCAATCGCTGATGGCGCGCACCGGCGGGCTGGGAAGGCCATCAGGGCAGAATATGTGGCCGGTGAACGGTTCGTTGATACACCGTTTCGGCGAACAGTTGCAGGGTGAACTACGCTGGAAAGGAATTGTAATTTCGGCACGTGAAGGCAGTGATGTGCGTGCAATTGCAGAAGGCCGCGTCATTCTGGCGGACTGGTTACAAGGCTACGGGCTGGTTGTGGTGATCGACCACGGCAGGGGTGACATGAGCCTTTACGGGTATAACCAGGATGCGCTGGTCAGCGTGGGCGATCAGGTGAAAACCGGTCAGGCCATTGCCAAAGTAGGGAACAGCGGCGGACAGGGCCAGCCATCGTTGTATTTTGAAATTCGTCGTCAGGGCCAGGCCGTTAACCCACAGCCGTGGTTGGGAAGATAGCATTGCAATATAAAAAGTCCGTTTTAGCTGCCCTTTGTGGTACTGCGTTATTCGTTTGTCAGGTTCAGGCAGCGAAATTATCCATTCTGATTGATGACTTTGGTTATCGCCAGCATGAGGAAAACCAGGTACTTCAGATGCCAAAAGCGGTATCCGTGGCGATTTTCCCCAATGCACCCGATTCGCAGATGATGATGAACAAGGCCCACCAGCAGGGGCGTGAAATTCTGATCCACCTGCCGATGGCACCGCTGAGCAAACAACCGCTGGAAAAAAATACGCTGACGCCCTCCATGAGTGCCGGGGAAGTGAAGCGGATAGTCGATCAGGCGATCGCCAATATTCCCTACGCGATTGGCATCAACAATCATATGGGCAGCGCCATGACTTCAAGCCTGACCGGCATGGAAAACGTCATGCAGGCCATGAACGCCCACAATCTGTTCTTCCTCGACAGCATGACTATCGGTAATACCAAGTCGGTCCAGGCCGCTGAGGGAACCCGAGTGAAAGTCATCAAGCGCAACGTCTTTTTAGATGATGTACAAAATGAGGCTGAAATTCGCCGTCAGTTTGAGCGCGCCATTCAACTGGCACGCAAAAATGGCTATGCGATCGCTATAGGCCATCCGCATCCCACGACGGTGAAAGTACTGCAACAAATGCTGCCGAATTTGCCTTCCGATATCGTACTGGTGCGGCCAAGCGATCTGCTCAATGAACCAATACGCAGTTCAGCCTCTGCGGGTAAGCCGCCAAAGACCACACCAGCCAAATCAGCAGCTAAAGGCATCAGCGTTTGTCGCGTGAAACATCCTGTTCCTCAGATTTATGCGGATAGCATGTTTAAAGCCATCGGTGAAAGTCTGGTGACAACGCCGGCTGTCCTGTTCATTGAGCGCCAGTATCATACGTTAACAACGTTCCCACAAATGCGGGGATCCGTACCGGTTGAACCGGCAACAGAAATAAACCCTGACGCAAAGAAAATAAATAAGAATTCAACATATTGATAAATATGGTTTTAGCACTCAAAACCAAATAGGTAGAGCTTAAAGAATTTGCCCCCTATAATGGGCGCTGCATGTTTTTGGATTCAGACTGCGCAGGGGCGCTCACAAATGGGACAAGATCGATCTAAAATTCTGCTGCTCGACAGCGGCAAAGAATGGGGAGGTGGCACTAACAGTATGTTAGAGCTGCTGAAAAGAATCGATCGGGAAAAATTTGAAATTAGCTGCTGCTTTTACAATGATTATTCGCGGGATAACGGGGAAACCATCAGCCAGATATTGAACTCGCTGAACGTTCCCGTCTTCTTCAT
The DNA here is from genome assembly GCF_057290995.1 of Rahnella sp. 1L-D-7-B-C2. Taxonomy (NCBI): domain Bacteria; kingdom Pseudomonadati; phylum Pseudomonadota; class Gammaproteobacteria; order Enterobacterales; family Yersiniaceae; genus Rahnella; species Rahnella sp. 1L-D-7-B-C2. Next base: position 61,933 of record NZ_JBXAVQ010000018.1, read on the forward strand.
CCCGCAGGTCAAACAACCTGCATGGGCTAAAATCAGTAAAGAAGTGCTGCGTACCCTGTTTTTCTTCAGCAGTTATCTGCGTCAGAAAGCGATTTACTCCATTGATAAAATCTGGCGAATCAACCCCAACATTCGTAAGATTCATTCCCTGCTTGAGCTCGGACAGTTCGATATTTTGTATATGAACAATCAGCCCAGTTCGAATGTTGAAGGCTATTATTCTACCGCAGGTTTACCGACCGCCATTGTCCAGCATTGCCGCATCGAGCCGGTACTGAACCGCGATGTCGTGCGCATTGTGAATAAGTTCTGCCACAGCATTATTTCTGTTTCTCAGGGCGTGCAGGAACAGTTGCTAAAGCGCGGAGTGCGCAGTGAGCTCTGTTTTACCGTTTTCAACGGTATTGATATCAATCAACCCTTGCCCGATGGGGCCAATATCCGTAAGGAATTGGGTGCGACCGATGATACTTTTATCTTTGGCAGCATCGGCTCGCTGATCAACCGTAAAGCACATCATTTCACCTTGCTTGCATTGGATAAATTTAACCGGGCTTTCCCGGAAGCAAAATGGATGATGGTTTTTGTCGGCGAAGGGCCAAATTTACGTCGCCTTATCCAGCAGGCTGCAAGCCTGAACATGATGGATAAAGTGGTCTTTACCGGTTTTCAAAGCAACGCGCTGGAATATCTGTCCGCGTTCGATGCCTTTATTTTAGGGTCGAAAAGCGAAGGCCTGCCGCGTGTTATTTTAGAATCGATGCTGCTGGAAACACCGGTCATTGGTTCCAACGTAACCGGTACCGCTGAACTGGTAAAGAATGCTGAAACCGGCATGTTATTTGAGTACGGCGACGTTGAGATGCTCTTTAACCATATGAAAACGTTGTATCTTAACGAGCACCTTCGTAACGAAATAGCACAGCAGGCGAACGCCAATGTTCGCGATAAATTTGCCATTGAGAAATATGTCTCTGGCGTTGAAACCGTTTTAAGCAGTGTCAAAAAGAAACAAGGCTGAACATGTTCAAATTCCTGAATTCAAAATATCGTCACATTCTTTCGCGCCACAATCTGCCTTATTCGCAGACAGTGACAGCAGGCAAGCCTGAGAACAGTGTGACGTCCGTGGTAATCCCTTCCGCGGGCGCTGACTATATTGAAGAAGCCTGTTTGTGCGCAGAATTTGCTGACAAATTTGCCACCCAGCTGCAGGAAATTGTTATCGTGACCGATCAGGACGCCAGCCAGTTCAGGCCGCTGCCGGAAAAAGTCCGCATTGTGACGCTGAACCCGGAGACAAAGTCCGGCGATTATCGCTATAAGCAAATTTATCTCAGCCGTTTGATCAAACTGATGGCTCCTTTGCAGGCCAGAACCGACGGTATTTTGATGATCGATTCTGATTTGAACTTGCTGAAGATGCCCGAAATCCAGCTGCATGAAAATCACATTTACTCGAGCTTCCGTCAGGGAAAAATGATCGCAAAACTCGACGGATGCGATCCGGCGATCATTCCGGCTTATTACAAAGACAGCGTGCGGCCTTACATCGTTGATCACGTCAACGGCGCATTCTTAGCCGCAACGCGTAAAACCTGGGAACGTTTGTGTCCGCTGTGGATTATGTTCTTTCGCGATACCTGGAATATTCTGCCTGACAATCAGCCGCCAACGGATCAATTACCCCTTGCCGCGATGCTCGACACGCTGGACATCAAAAGCGTTAATTTAGGCGACTGGATGAACTGGCCGGTGTCGAAGAAAATTGGCGGCACACCGTCAATTATTCCCAAAGAAGTGATTGGCGCACACGGCGGTTTTCCGCTGACTGAATGGCAAAAGTATCTGGCCTCGCCGGATAACGAGTTATTGTTTAAAGGGCAGGATTACACGCGCAAAGTACGTTATCTGACGGATGCTGAAAAGCAAACGGCGGATCCGGCAGCTTAAGTTTTTTTGCCAGACATAAACAAAGGCCCGCTGATATAGCGGGCCTTTGTCATTTCAGAGAATATTACCAGTCCAGGATCACTTTTCCGGAATGGCCGGAACGCATGGCGTCGAAGCCTTTCTGGAAGTCATCAATCGGGAAATGGTGGGTAATCAGTGGCGTGAGGTCTAATCCCGACTGGATCAGCGCTGCCATTTTGTACCAGGTTTCAAACATTTCACGACCATAAATCCCTTTGATAAACAGCCCTTTGAAAATCACCTGATTCCAGTCTATGGCCATTTCAGCTGAAGGAATACCCAGCATCGCAATTCGGCCGCCGTGGTTCATAGCACTGAGCATGCTGCGAAAGGCGGCGGGTGCGCCTGACATTTCCAGCCCGACATCAAACCCTTCGGTCATGCCCAGCTCTTCCATCACTTCCGGCAGGCTTTGCTGGCTCACATTGACCGCCCGCGTAACGCCCATTTTGCGCGCCAGTTCCAGCCGGTATTCGTTCATGTCAGTAATGACTACGTGACGCGCGCCGACGTGTTTACAAATTGCCGCGGCCATGATGCCGATCGGGCCGGCACCGCTGATCAATACATCCTCGCCAACCAGATCAAACGACAACGCGGTGTGCACCGCATTGCCGAGCGGGTCGAAAATCGCGGCCAGATCATCGGAAATGTTGTCAGGTATTTTAAAGGCATTGAACGCCGGCAAAACGAGATATTCTGCAAATGCGCCCGGACGGTTAACGCCTACGCCCTGCGCATTACGGCAAAGATGCGTTCGACCACCGCGACAGTTACGGCAATGCCCGCAGGTGATGTGCCCTTCGCCGGACACCCGGTCACCCAGACTGAAGCCTTTAACTTCCTGCCCGATCCCGACCACTTCGCCAACATACTCATGCCCGACCACCATCGGCACAGGAATCGTTTTTTGTGACCATGCGTCCCAATTATAAATATGCACATCAGTGCCGCAGATCGCCGTTTTGCGGATTTTGATCAGCAAATCGTTGTGCCCTAACTCCGGCACCGGCGCATCGGTCATCCAGATACCTTCTTCACGTTTCAGTTTTGCTAACGCTTTCATGGACACTCCTCAGGCGATCACACCAAGTTTTCTGCCAATACGGGTGAAGGCGTCAACGGCTTGTTCGATCTGTTCCGTAGTATGCGCCGCGGACATTTGGGTACGAATACGCGCCTGTCCCTGTGGGACCACCGGATAAAAGAAACCGGTGACGTAAATCCCTTCCTGTTGCAACTGAGCGGCGAAATCCTGTGCCAGACGCGCTTCGCCGAGCATGACCGGGATAATGGCGTGATCGGCACCAGCCAGCGTAAAACCGGCAGCGGTCATTTTTTCTCGGAACAGTTTGGAATTGGAGAGAAGCTTCTCGCGCAGTTCGCTGCCTTTTTCGAGCATCGACAAAACTTCAAGAGACGCAGCAACAATCGAGGGCGCCAAAGAGTTCGAGAAGAGATAAGGACGCGAGCGCTGACGCAGCCAGTCGATCACTTCCTGACGCGCCGCCGTATAACCGCCTGATGCGCCACCCAGCGCCTTGCCGAGTGTACCGGTGATAATATCCACGCGGCCCATGACGTCACAATATTCGTGCGTCCCCCGCCCCTCTGCGCCGACAAAGCCAACGGCATGGGAATCATCGACCATTACCAGCGCGTCAAAACGCTCGGCCAGATCGCACACGCCCCTCAGGTTGGCAATCACGCCATCCATGGAAAAAACACCGTCAGTCGCGACCAGAATGTGGCGCGCACCCTCATCTTTCGCCTGCTGTAAACGCGCTTCAAGCTCCGCCATATTGTTGTTGGCGTAACGATAGCGTTTGGCTTTGCACAGACGTACACCGTCGATTATCGACGCATGATTAAGCGCATCGGAGATAATCGCATCCTCTTCACCTAACAGCGTTTCAAATAAACCTCCGTTGGCGTCAAAACAGGAGGAATACAGAATGGCATCGTCCATACCGAGAAAATCCGCCAGACGATGTTCGAGTTCTTTATGCGTATCTTGTGTGCCGCAGATAAAGCGCACCGAGGCCATGCCAAAACCGTGGCTGTCGAGCCCGGCCTTAGCGGCCTGGATTAATGAGGGATGGTTCGCCAGCCCGAGATAGTTATTCGCGCAAAAATTAATGACCGGCTTTCCACCGGCCACCGAAACCTCTGGCTGCTGCGGCGTGGTGAGAATGCGTTCTTCCTTAAACAATCCCTCAACCCGCGCCTGATCGAGCTGGTCTTCCAATTGGCGATAAAACGAAACAGACATACAGTATTCTCCTGAAATGACTCATTCACGGAATACATTACTAATCTGTATATGAAATAACGATGAAAACGCTCACAATATCTTCATTTTGCAGCATAGTTCACGCCTTACGCCCTGAAACACAAGAATGCGTGTTATCGGACACCTTCCCAATGTGAGCTTGATAATGAAGTGTTATGATATTACCAACTGTATAAATTACGCATGGTGCGTGATTTTAAAATGATTAAAGGTGAGTCCCATGATAATCGTCACTGGCGGCGCTGGTTTTATCGGCAGCAATATTATTAAATCGCTCAATGATATGGGATACCGCGATATTTTAGTGGTCGACAACCTGAAAGACGGCACCAAATTCGTCAATCTGGTCGATCTGGATATTGCGGATTACTGCGATAAAGAAGACTTCATCGCCAGCATCGTTGCCGGCGACGATCTCGGTGATATCGACGCGATCTTCCATGAAGGCGCCTGCTCGTCCACCACTGAGTGGGACGGCAAATACATGATGGATAATAACTATCAGTATTCGAAAGATATCCTGCATTTCTGTCTCGATCGTAGCATTCCTTTCCTGTACGCCTCTTCCGCTGCAACCTACGGCAGCCAGAGCACCAGCTTTGTTGAAGAGCGTAAGTACGAGCAGCCGCTGAACGTTTACGGTTACTCCAAATTCCTGTTTGACCAGTATGTTCGTGAAATTTTGCCTCACGCTGAATCCCAGATCTGCGGTTTCCGCTACTTCAACGTTTATGGCCCGCGTGAAGGTCATAAAGGCAGCATGGCGAGCGTTGCATTCCATTTGAATAACCAAATCAACGCCGGTGAGAACCCTAAATTGTTCTCAGGCAGCGAAGGTTTCAAACGCGATTTCATCTATGTAGGTGATGTAGCAGCGGTAAACCTGTGGTTCTGGCAGAACGGCGTATCCGGTATTTTCAACTGCGGCACCGGCCGTTCAGAATCTTTCCAGGCTGTGGCGGATGCCGTGGTTGCCTATCACAAATCCGGCGATATCGAATACATTCCATTCCCGGAAAAACTGAAAGGTCGTTACCAGTCTTTCACGCAGGCTGATATGACGGCTCTGCGTAAAGCGGGTTATGACAAGCCGTTCAAAACGGTTGCCGAAGGTGTGACGGAATACATGAGCTGGCTCAACCGCACAGTCTAAGAACCGCACATTGAGGAATGGATTAACGGTATGAAAATACTGGTAATTGGGCCGTCATGGGTCGGTGACATGATGATGTCACAAAGTCTTTACCGCACCCTGAAGGTGGCGCACCCGGACGCACAGATTGACGTGATGGCACCCGCATGGTGCCGTCCGCTGCTCGACAGAATGCCAGAAGTAAATCAGGCGCTGTCGATGCCGCTGGGTCATGGCGCATTGGAATTGGGTGAGCGCCGCCGTCTGGGCATTTCTCTGCGCAACGGAAGTTATCAGCACGCCTACGTGTTGCCAAACTCGTTCAAATCCGCGCTGGTGCCATTCTTTGCGCGCATTCCTGTGCGTACAGGTTGGCGCGGCGAAATGCGCTACGGCCTGCTTAATGATTTACGCGTGTTGGATAAAGCCGCTTTCCCACTGATGGTTCAGCGCTACGCCGCATTGGGCTACGATGCTGCGCAAATCCACACTGCCGAAGATTTGCAGCAACCGATTCTATGGCCGAGATTGCAGGTCTCTGAAGCAGAAGTGATTGCCGTTAAAAACGCATTTTCGGTCAACAATGACCGGCCGTTAATTGGTTTTTGCCCCGGTGCAGAATTCGGCCCGGCAAAACGCTGGCCGCATTATCATTACGCGACCTTAGCAGAAAAACTGATCGCCGAAGGCCAGCAGGTAGTTTTGTTTGGCTCCGCCAAAGACCATGCTGCAGGCGAGCAAATTCGCCTTGCGCTGACTGAAAACGCACAGCCTTTCTGTCTAAATCTGGCCGGAAAAACCTCGCTGGATCAGGCGGTGGTGATGATAGCTGCCTGCAACGCCGTGGTCAGTAATGACTCCGGCCTGATGCACGTCGCAGCTGCGCTAGATAAGCCACTTGTGGCGCTCTACGGCCCAAGCAGCCCTGATTTCACGCCACCACTCAGCCATCGGGCAAAAGTTATCCGCCTGATCACCGGCTACCATAAAGTCCGCAAAGGTGATGGCGAAGAAGGCTATCATCAAAGCCTGATCGATATTCAGCCAGAACAGGTTTATCAGGAATTAAACCTGTTATTGAGCACAAGGAAGGAACAGTAATGCGGGTTCTCATCGTCAAAACATCGTCAATGGGTGACGTATTGCACACGCTTCCTGCACTGACAGATGCGTTACAGGCTATTCCGGGGATCCGCTTTGACTGGGTCGTGGAAGAGGGTTTTGCACAGATTCCTGGCTGGCATCCGGCGGTCGATCGCGTGATTCCGGTTGCCATACGGCGCTGGCGTAAAAACTGGTTCGGTTCTGAAACCCGTCAGCAGCGCTGTGACTTCAAGCGTGAAGTACAGTCTCAGACTTATGATGCCGTGATAGACGCACAGGGTTTGATCAAAAGCGCAGCACTGATCACCCGCGTCGCTAAAGGTGAAAAACACGGGCAGGACTGCAAAAGTGCCCGCGAGCCCTTTGCCAGCTGGTTCTACAACCATCGTCATGAAATCGATAAGAAACAACATGCGGTTGAACGCACCAGAGAACTGTTTGCCAAAAGTCTGGGCTATGAGAAACCCTCCGTTCAGGGCGATTACGCCATCGCGGAACGCTTCCTGGCACACCTTCCCGCTGATGCCGGTCAGTATCTGGTATTTCTCCACGCGACCACGCGTGCAGACAAACACTGGCCGGAAGCACACTGGCGGGAGTTAATCGGCATGCTCAGTGCGCAACAAATTCGCATTAAACTTCCCTGGGGCGCTGAGTACGAATATCAGCGAGCGCTGCGTCTGGCGGAAGGCTTCCCGAACGTAGACGTGCTACCAAAATTAAGTCTGGAAAAAGTCGCCGAAGTCCTGGCTGGCGCGAAAGCCGTCATCTCCGTAGATACCGGTTTAAGCCATCTGACTGCGGCACTGGATCGCCCAAATATCACGCTCTACGGCCCCACCGATCCGGGTTTAATTGGGGGTTACGGACAAAATCAGTTCATCCTGAAAGCTGAGAAAAATTCGCTGGAAAACCTGCCGGCAGAACGCGTATTTGAACAGCTGAATGCCGTAATGTCCGTCGAAAAGGAAACGACCCGACCATGAGCTACGTGATAATTTTTATCTTGCTGTGGCCGTTCAAAATGCTGATGAAACCTTTTCATCGAGGTACCGGGCGCAATCTGGTGATCCAAACCGCTAAGATTGGGGATTTCGTTAATATTACCCCGCTGCTGAGGCATTTAAAGAAATCTGACGTACTCATCAGTAAAACGGTATTACCGCTGGCGGAACATGATGCAACGATTGATTCCATTTATCTGATTGAAGATTACAAAAAATCCTTACTCAGTAAGATTCGTCTCGCATTCAATTTACTCAATCGCTACGACAACGTGTATCTGCTGCAGCCAAACAGCGTGAATGCTTTCTATGCCGCATTCTGTAATGCGCCGGGAAAAGCTTTTCTGATCGCATATACGCGTAAGTGGTACCACAGCATTTTTTATCAGACAGCAGATATTATTCGCTTACACAGAAAAACAGATTTCACGCTGGAAAGTTACCTGAAACTGGCCAACCCCACGTTTACCGCCGATAGCTACAAAAAGCATGCCACCTGGCCACTGTGGATTCCGGAACAAACGCTGCCAGCGCTGGCAAAGAATCAGCAGATAAAAATCGGTATCAGTATTTCTGCAGGCAACAAAGCAAAAACCATTCCGACTGATGTATGGATAGAAATTTTCAAGTGTCTGCGCGGTTTACCTTGTCAGTTTTACGTTTTTGGCCCTGAAAATGAACAACCCTATCTTGACCAGCTGCTCGCAAAACTGACTGAAAGTGAACACATTATCAGTCTGATTGGTCAGTTAAAATTGCACGAAGTGCCTTATGCCATCTCGCAGATGAATGTATATATCGCTTCTGATTCGGGCAATATTTATATCGCCGATGCAGTAGAAACGCCGGTGATTTGCCTCGCAGGGCCTTGTGATTTAGCTGAACAGCATCCGACGTTTGCGCCGTTAATTTTAACGCCGGAAGATCCACAGCTCACGCCGGAATCCTTCATTTTCTCAGCGCCCTATACGTTTAGACACAGCGCGGAAGAACTCTTTTCGCTCAGTGATGCACAGTTGAATCAGATACGTTCTTTTGTCATCAGCAAAACAGGTCAGGAACAGAACCATGCCTAATCAGGAATACCTGAGTTATCTTGAGCACAAAGAAGAGCTCGTTAACAATTTAGGGTTTTCAGAGTTGCCGGTTGTCCATATCGCCTTCGGCATCAATAACGCGTATGCGCGTGGTATGGGCATCACTGTTTTTTCGATTCTGGAAAATAATCCCGACTTAGTTTTCCATATTCACGTGTTTGGCAGTCCGCTGGATGAAAAATCAAAATCCCGGCTTCTCGAACTGGCCGTAGATCATTCTTTAGCCATCACCTGTTATGTTTTTAAAGAGTCTGCATTTGCCGATCTACCATTAATAGGCCGCTATCCTCAGGCGATATATTATCGCCTGTTTACTCCCTATATTCTTGCGGATGTCACATCAAAATTCATTTACCTGGATGCTGACACATTATGTTTAGGGAGTTATAAAGAACTTCATCAAAAAGATATCAGCCGCTACACACTGGCTGCGGTTAATGACACTGAGCGGGCGCGTAACAAACTGTGCCCCCACTTAGGCCTGACCAGTGGTAACTATTTTAACTCTGGTTTTTTGTATATCAATATTCCGTTATGGATTGATAAAAAAACAACAGACAGAATTATTCAGACGTTGGCGATTCATGGCACAGAGCTAAATTTCCCGGATCAGGATGCGCTAAACATTGCTCTTGAACATGAAGTTTTATTGCTACCTAAAAAATACAATCTTGTTTGTGACATTATCCTGAATAAAGTGGGGAAGAAAACACCCGTTCCGGAGGATACAATCCTGATTCATTATACAGGTAAATGTAAGCCCTGGCATCGTTGGGGAATGGGTGAATTAGCCAGTCTTTATGATGAGTACTATGAGAAATCACCATGGCATGACGTTCCTCATGATATGCCGGTTTCTTACAAAGAGATGAAACGTTATGCGCAGGCGCTCTGGCACGAACGTCAATATATGAATAGCTTGCGCTGGATGGTTAAGTATATGAACAGTAAGGTTTTTAGGAATCACTCTTTATGATCAGGAACTGGCTGTCAGCAATGAATAAAATATCTATGGACGATAAATTGGCTACAATTTTCTTCCTGTTTATATCGATATCTATTTCATTTTTTATGTACTCAGGTGAGGTTACACGCAACTTCTTCTACATCATCACCTATGTCGCCATTGTCTATTTCATCTTCATTACTTTTAAAAAAGAAAAGAAAATACATTTTTACGCTTTCTCTTGGATAGTTTTTGCGTTGGGTGTCAGTAAATTACTGTGGGTAATGTTAACGACAAATGAACAGTATCCGTTAATTGCTTACCATTATCAGATCAGCGGTAAACGACTGATACTGGCCGCCTTTGTTCTTTACGCGATAGAGCATAATTTGCATAAATGGAAGATATCCATTTTAACACTGCGCATTGGTGTCACCATCATGACATTGCTGTTTATCGTCATTTCCATTTCGCATATTCTTTTTTATTTAAAAACCGGCGAAAGAATAAAAATCAATTCTGACGCTCCTACATCCGGGGCGTACACCTTCACTATTTTCTCACTTCTGCTTATGTATAGCCTGAAGTACCATGTGCTGAAACATTACAGACTCGCCTGTCTGATTGTCATGACAATGACTTTTGCTGTACTGGCGGCAACAGAAACCCGCTCAGCCATTATGCTGTTTGTACTATTTAATGTTGGCAGCATTATTATCGACTTCGCCAAAAGCTCTCATACATCAAAAGTCATTTACGGCTTCGCTATCGGCGGTTTAATTCTGGCCGGAGTTATCTCTGGACATCCTTACTACAACAAAGTTTTAGACCGTATTGATAATCTCCAAACCGAAGTTACCTCCTATAATCAGGGCGACCGAAATACGTCAGTGGGTGCTCGTTTTTCAATGTGGCGCGCAGGAATAGACGTATTCAAACAGCATCCGCTGGGTCAGTCAGCGGATAGTCGTAACGCTCTGGCAACCACCTTCATCAATCAGCATGAAGGCGGTAATCCGGAAGCAATCCGTAACCTGCAATTCCATCTGCATAATGACATTATCGATACGCTCTCCTTGCAGGGGATTTTTGGCGCCATCATTATGTTGTTGTTCTTCGCGGTTTTATTGCTGTATCCGTTCAAGCTGGTACCCAAAGGATACGAGTTCTTACTGCTCTCGGTGCCGGTAATTTATTTCAGTCAGGGTGATACTCAGTTCTATAATCGCGAATCACCGTATTTTGTTGTGCTGGTGTTTGGTTACTTGCTGATGCTGAGAATGTGTCACCGCATTTCGTTAGAGAAAAAGTGATTTTACGGGGAGTACGCTAACCTGACTCCCCGTTTGCTTGTCATCCTTATCAGTGGAAATTGTGGATATGACCCCGACATCGATGCCTGAAGACATCAGGCTTAGCGCGATCATCCCCTTATACAACGCAGGGGAGATGTTCAGAAACTTCATGGATTCGTTGGTCGCGCAGACGCTGAGCAGCCTTGAAATCATCATTGTGAATGATGGTTCAACCGATGGTTCCGAGCAGGTTGCACGAGAATATGCCGAAAAACACCCGCATATCACGGTCATCAGCCAGCCTAACGGTGGCGTTTCCCGTGCGCGCAATGCTGGTTTAAATATCGCCAAAGGCCATTATGTCACCTTCCCCGATGCCGATGACATACTCAATCCGCAGATGTACCAGACGTTAATTGATATGTGTGAACAGGATGACTTAGACGTCGCACAGTGCAACGGTGAGCGTTACTTTGTTGGGTCAGAAAAAGTAAAACCGATCATTCCCGTTGACCGTTTAACATCCACGGCGGTGATGGATGGCGCCACCTGGCTTAAAACGGCTCTGGCAACCAACCGCTATCTGCACGTTGTCTGGCTCGGTGTTTATCGTCTGGCGCTGATTAAGAAGCACCAGCTCTATTTTGAACCCGGTTTACATCATCAGGATATTCCCTGGACGACTGAGGTCATGTTCAACGCTCAGCGCGTGAGATATACCCAAAAAATACTTTATCGTTATTACATTCATGGGCAGTCAATCAGTAATCAGAAACGTACCGGGATGAAAAATGTTGAGTATCAGAGGCACTACCTAAAGATTGCCAAAATGCTCGATGAGCTCAATCAGCGTTACAAAAGCAAAATCAAAATCTATTCTGAGTTTCCGAGACAGGTAACCCGCGAAGCATTGACCGTGTGTCACTCCGTCCGCCGGGAACCCGATCCTGCCGCGCAAAAGGCCATGATTGACGATATCTACTCCAGCGGCACCCGCCAGATAATGATGCGTAATGCGCGTGGCCCTAAGCAGTGGTGGCAATTGTTGCTGTGGCTGAAACGCCTTCGCACCTTGCGCAACAAACTCGCTTAGGATGTTTCAGAAAGAGATGATTCTTTTACGTCTGTAACTGCGTTATAACTCATTCATAAACGAAGTTATTTATCTTTCTATATCAGCCAGATAAATAACTTCACAGCATTCGATTCTTCACCTAGAATCAACTCACTATCTTCTAAATCAGATAATAGAATGCCTAACTCCGAAGCCAAATACGCAGCGTTCACCCCCAGAAGAATTCTGCTGGTCAAACTCCGTCATCACGGAGACATGGTGCTGACGACGCCGGTGATAAACAGGCTCCACCAACATTATCCTGATGCTGAAATTGACGTGCTTTTATATAAAGAAACACGACCAATTCTGAGCGAACATCCTGCCCTCTCCGTTATTCATGTCATTGACAGAACTTGGAAAAAACAAGGCATTCGCTATCAGCTGAAGCAGGAATTGCTGTTACTTAAAGCCGTGCGTGCGCGGCATTATGACCTGGTCATCAACCTCGCCGATCAGTGGCGCAGTTCCCTGCTTTCGATGCTCACAGGCGCGAAGGTGCGGCTGGGCTTTGACTACAAAAAACGCCGGTCTTTACTCTGGCGTGCGGGTCATACTCATCTGGTGACCACTGAAAACCACGGCAAATTGCATACTGTTGAGCAGAACATGTCGATTCTGTCCGCGCTCGGCCTTTCTGTCGAAGATGCCCAAACGTCTATGCATTATTCACAAAGCGATAAGGCATTCTGCCAGCAGTTGCTGAAGAAGAATAAGGTCGACGGCGGATATATTGTCATTCAGCCCACCTCGCGCTGGATTTTTAAATGCTGGGACGACGAAAAATTTGCCAGTGTTATCGATGGATTAGGCGATACAGGAATGACTATCGTCATGACGGCCGGCCCCGATAAAAAAGAGCTGGAGATGGTGCGTAAGATTCAGGATCTCACACATAATCCTCAGGTAATTTCTGTCGCTGGTCAGTTATCACTGACGCAACTGGCTGCCATGATTGACGGCGCAAAACTGTTTATTGGGGTTGATTCCGCGCCGATGCACATGGCTGCGGCGTTGAACACGCCTTGCGTCGCGTTATTCGGACCAACGAAAATGCAGCACTGGCGGCCGTGGGGCAACAACAACACCACAATCTGGGCCGGTGATTACGCGCCGCTGCCAACACCTGATTCCATCGATACGAAAACACAGCAACGTTATCTGCATGCCATTCCGGTTAGCGATGTGCTGGATGCTGCCAGGAGTTATTTGCATGGCTGATGCGATGAAGACTATCCGGCTGGCGATCGTCAGGCAAAAATACCGGCCGGATGGCGGAGCCGAGCGCTTCATCTCCCGCGCGCTTGAGGCGCTGGACGATCAGAATATCGAGCTGAATATCATTACCCGTCAATGGGAAGGCAAACCTAATCCAAAGTGGAAAATTCACCTGTGTAATCCTGCAAAACAGGGTCGGGTCTCACGGGAGAAAGGCTTCGCCGTAGCGGCCCAAAAATGCTGGCAAGCCGCACAGTTCGATATCGTCCAAAGCCATGAGCGTATACCGGGCTGTGATATTTTCCGCGCCGGCGATGGCGCGCACCGCGTCTGGCTGGAACAGCGCGCACGGGTTATCTCCCCGGTTCAGCGCTTTCTCACGCGTCTCAGCCCTTATCATCGCTACGTGTTACGTGCTGAAGAAGAGATGTTTCATTCTGCACAATTGAAAAAAATCATCTGTAACTCGGAGATGGTAAAGCGCGACATCATGCGTTGTTATGGTGTGGATGCTTCCCGCTTTGAGGTCATCTATAACGCCATCGATGCTGAGAAGTTTACGCCAGCAACGCAAGAGCAACGCCGCTCAGCGCGGGCAGAAATGTCGATCCCGGAACAGGCTATCACACTGATTTATGTCGGGTCAGGTTTTGAGCGTAAAGGGCTAAAACCCGCCATTCAGGCCATAGCGTCCAGTAACCGCTATCTCATCGTCGTCGGCCAGGATAAATCGCAGAAGAAATATGAATCTCTGGCACGCCAGCTTGGGTGTTTTGATCGCATCCGCTTTATGGGCGTGCAAAATAACGTGCTGCCTTATTATCACGCCGCTGACGGCATGATCCTGCCGACGCTGTATGACCCGTTCCCCAACGTGATCCTCGAAGCAATGGCCTGTGGTTTGCCGGTGATCACCAGCCAGACCTGTGGTGGTGCAGAATTCATTACTGAAGGGCAGGAGGGCTATGTTTGCGATGCCCTGGACGTAGCCAGGCTCAGCGAATATGTGAAGAAAATCCCTTCCCGTGTGGAAAATGCCGCAATGGGCCACGCCGCCAGAGAACGCATATTGCCTTATTCACCTAAAAACCTTTCACAACAGCTGGTGGCGCTATATCACTCGCTGCTTATCTGATGACGTTTACGCAGGCATGATGAGTCGATAGCACTTATCTGATACCATGTGCCTATCTAACCGCCGGGATTATTTTCACTCTATGAAATTGACTTTCCCTAACGCAATGCCTCATAAAAAATGAATATTTTTTACAATATAATCATATATTTAATTCAGCCATTAATTTGGATCCGTTTACTGTTACGCAGCCGTAAATCACCGGCCTACCGTAAACGTTGGGCTGAACGTTATGGCTTTTGCAAAGGTAAAGTCGTGCCTGGCGGCATCATGCTGCATTCTGTCTCCGTTGGCGAAACGCTGGCGGCAATTCCTTTGGTACGTGCATTGCGCCATCGTTATCCATCGTTGCCCATTACCGTCACAACGATGACGCCGACAGGCTCCGAACGCGTTCAGTCGGCATTTGGTAAAGGCGTACATCACGTTTATCTACCCTACGATCTGGCAGGTTCAGTTAATCGCTTCCTTGATGAAGTGAACCCCAAGCTGGTTATCATCATGGAAACCGAGCTGTGGCCAAACCTCATCAGCGCCCTGCATCGCCGTAAAATCCCGCTGGTCATTGCCAATGCGCGTCTTTCCGCCCGTTCAGCCAAGGGTTACCAAAAACTCGGTAAATTCATTCGAACCATCTTGCAACGCATCACTCTCATTGCCGCGCAAAATCAGGAAGACGGCGAGCGCTTTCTTTCTTTAGGCCTGAAGCGCAATCAGCTCGCCGTCACCGGCAGCCTGAAATTTGATATTTCTGTCACTCCGGAGCTGGCGGCTAAAGCCATCGCGCTGCGCAGCCAGTGGGCATCGCGCCGTCAGGTATGGATTGCGACCAGTACGCACGAGGGTGAAGAAACCCTGCTGCTGGAAGCGCATAAAGAGTTACTAAAAAACCATCCGACGTTGTTGCTTATTCTGGTGCCGAGACACCCGGAGCGTTTCCCGGTTGCTTGTGAACTCACCCGTAAAGCCGGTCTGACATTCACACAGCGCAGCACCGGTGAAGTCCCCTCCTCAGGAACACAGGTCGTTATCGGCGACACCATGGGCGAATTAATGCTGCTGTATGGAATCGCCGATTTAGCCTTCGTCGGCGGCAGTCTGGTAGAACGTGGGGGTCATAACCCACTGGAAGCTGCGGCGCATGCTATTCCTGTGCTGATGGGGCCGCACACCATCAACTTCAAAGATATTTGCGCCAAACTGGCTCAGGACGATGGTCTCATCACCGTCACTGATACCGCATCACTGGTGAAAGAGATCTCTACGCTGCTGACAGACGAAGACTATCGTCTGTACTACGGGCGTCACGCCGTTGAAGTGTTGCACCAGAATCAGGGTGCACTGCAACGACTACTGCATTTACTGGAGCCTTACCTGCCTGTCCGGGGTCATTGATGGCTGACAAAAAACGTTTATCGGTCGTACTGATTGCACGTAACGAAGCCGGTTTATTAGCAGAATGTCTGGAGTCAGTCTCCTGGGCGGACGAAATCATCTTGCTTGATTCCGGCAGTGAAGACGAGACGTTAGACGTTGCGCGCGAGTTTGGCGCAAAAGTCTTTACGCACACGGACTGGCCGGGCTTTGGCAAACAGCGTCAGCTGGCGCAAAGCCATGCTACTGGCGACTACATTTTGATGATTGATGCTGATGAACGGGTATCACCCGAACTTCGCCAGTCGGTCGAAAAGGTCCTGAATAATCCGCAGGAAAATACCGTGTACAGTCTTGGCCGCAGCAACTTATTCCTCGGGAAATTTATGCGGCACAGCGGCTGGTATCCGGATCGCGTTAACCGCCTTTATCCTGCCCGTTTTCATTATAACGACGATCTCGTTCATGAATCGCTTGAGACGAAAGACGCGAAAGTCGTTCCGTTGCAGGGCGATTTGCTGCACCTGACGTGCCGTGATTTCTTCACTTTTCAGCGCAAACAGCTTAACTATGCTGAAGCCTGGGCAACACAGCGTCATCAACAGGGGCGCCGTTGCAGTTTCTTCTCGGTGATTTCCCATACGTTGGGCGCGTTCGTGAAAACCTGGATCCTGCGCGCTGGTTTTCTGGATGGCAAACAGGGTCTGATCCTGGCAGGCGTCAATGCACAGTATACTTTCAATAAATATGCTGCCCTGTGGGCATTCAGCCACCAACTGCAAAAGTGAGCCAGCATGAGCACTAAAGCAATTTATCCCGGCACTTTTGATCCAATGACTAACGGACATCTCGATATCGTCAGCCGTGCGGCATTGATATTCGATCACGTTATTCTGGCGATTGCCGCCAGCCCGAGCAAAAAACCGATGTTTACGCTGGAAGAACGCGTTGCGCTGGCGACACAAGTCACTTCGCATCTGAAGAATGTTGAAGTGATTGGTTTCAGCGATTTAATGGCGAACTTCGCCAAAGTACAAGGGGCGAATGTGCTGGTGCGCGGCTTACGTGCAGTGTCTGATTTTGAATATGAGATGCAGCTGGCGAATATGAACCGGCATTTGCTACCGACACTGGAAAGCGTGTTTATGATGCCGTCAAAGGAATGGTCATTTATATCTTCTTCGCTGGTGAAAGAAGTCGCCCGTCACGGCGGTGACATCACCCCGTTCCTGCCGCAGGTAGTCACGCAGGCACTGATGGAAAAAATCAGCGCCTGAGTTCAGGCTTAACGCTGGCAGCGAGGGCAGAAAAATGTGGTGCGCTGAGCATGTTTTTTGCTCTCTATCAGCGTGCCACAGACCCGGCAGGGCTCTCCTGCACGGCCATACACCTGCAATTCCTGCGCAAAATATCCCGGTTTTCCATCTGACTGTAAAAAGTCTTTCAGCGTAGTTCCGCCCTGCTCAATCGAACGTAACAACACAGCTTTGATGGTACTCACCAGCAATGCGGTTTCATCACGTTTTAGTGAATGCGCGGGCCTGTCAGGGGAAATTCCGGCGACAAACAGAGATTCGCTGGCGTAGATATTCCCGACGCCGACCACCAGTTTGTTATCCATAAGCCATGGCTTAATCGGTGATTTTTTAGTGCGCGATTTTTCAAACAGATAATCCGCCGTGAAATCCTCACTTAACGGCTCAGGGCCCAGGTGGGACAGGACGTTACTGCCTGCCAGATCGGTCGACCAAAGCCATGCGCCAAAACGACGTGGGTCGGTATAGCGCAGCACATGGCCAGTATCCATCACCAAATCGACGTGATCGTGTTTGCCCGGCTCGGTCTCTTCCGGTAATACTCGTAAACTGCCTGACATTCCCAGATGAATGATGATCCAGCCCGTTCTGAGCTCTACCAGCAGGTATTTTGCACGGCGCTGAACGCTGAGAACGGGCTGATCGCTTAACGCCAAAATTTCCGCAGAGACCGGCCAGCGTAAACGCGAATTACGCACAACGGCGTGCATAATTGTGTGGCCTTTGAGAAAGGGCTCAATCCCTCTGCGACTGGTTTCAACTTCAGGTAATTCAGGCATATCCTCTCCCGTAACAGAATCGTGATTAGAGTGTGTCGCAGACGTCGGTATCAGGCAAACAAAAGTCTTTCCGCCCTGTATGCCGGATTTCAGGCAATAAAAAACCCGGCCGGAGCCGGGTTTTATTAATCCGCTAAAATTACTTAATTTTAGCTTCTTTGTAGATCACGTGTTGACGGACAACTGGATCGAATTTCTTCAGTTCCAATTTTTCCGGCTTAGTACGCTTGTTCTTCGTAGTGGTATAGAAGTGACCAGTACCAGCAGAAGAAACCAGCTTGATCTTCTCGCGAACACCTTTAGCCATGATTCAGTTCCTTAATACTTCTCACCGCGGGTACGCAGATCGGCCAAGACCGTCTCAATACCCTTCTTATCAATAACACGCATACCTTTAGCAGATACGCGCAGAGTTACAAAGCGCTTCTCAGCCTCAACCCAAAAACGGTGTGAGTGCAGGTTTGGCAGAAAACGGCGTTTGGTCGCGTTCATTGCGTGGGAACGGTTGTTACCGCTCACCGGGCGCTTGCCAGTAACTTGGCAGACTCGGGACATGTCTATATCTCCAAAAATCAAATCAGCTCGAGCTTCGTATAGGGTATGGCCGCCTCGTCAGGCTTTTAGAGCCCATCTCAGCAAACTCCACTGAGAACCGACTCACTGTCGTCGGGTAAAAACCATTTCATCAGGTATGAAACCTGCTGAGATAGGCTCTTAACGCCAAACCCAAGATTCTCAAAGGTGGCGTAGTATACGCTCTGTAGCGTAAGTGCTCAAGTCCCGAACAGCTAAAGATCCCAAAGGATCTTCAAAAAACGACGCTAAATCCAACCGCGTTCGGCAAAAGACACCGTTTCTCCGTGACCTACAACCAAATGGTCGAGAACACGAATTTCCAGCAGTTGGCACGCTCGAATAATTTGTTCAGTCACTTTTCTGTCCATCAGGCTGGGTTCAGCCCGACCGGACGGATGATTATGCGCCAGAATTAACGCTGCCGCATTAACCTTCATCGCTCCACGAACAATTTCGCGGGGATACACTTCTACGTGCCCAATAGTACCAGCAAACATCTCCTCATGGCGAATAACCCGATGCTGGTTGTCGAGAAAAAGTACCAGAAAAACCTCCCTTTCACGAAAAACCAGCAAATTTTGCAGATATTCCCTGATAACCTCCGGGCTGAGCATGGCATTTTCAGCACTGAGATGTCGCAGATAGGCACGGCGAGACAATTCGGAGACCGCAACAAGCTGGGCAAATTTTGCCACACCCATGCCTTTGATGCGCGACATGGCATCAAAATCCGCCATCAACAATTTATGCAGCGAACCGAACTCGTCGAGCAGATTCTTTGCCAGCTCCATCACATGCTGGCCGTGCGAACCAATGCGCAAGTAAATCGCCAGCAGTTCCTGATCGGTCAACCCCTTCGCACCCTGCTCTAATAATTTTTCGCGGGGTTTCAACGTATCTTGCCAGCCGCTTTGTGATTTCGTCATCCTGACTCCTTTTTCGCGGCGATTGTGCCACAACGCCAGCCCTTCTGCTTTTCGGCATCATCAGCCTGCGAGACATCGCGCAGAAATTTTATTCCTCCTGATCCGCAGCATCGCCAATAGCTGTCATCATTGCGCGTTATGCTAAAATGTCGCTTCTTCAGGCTTTCAATTAATCGGACAATGATGATGACGGGACTTTCCGGCAAACATATTGTGCTCGGTATCAGCGGTGGTATCGCTGCCTATAAAGCACCAGAACTGGTACGTCGCTTACGTGAGCGGGGCGCAGAAGTGCGCGTAGTCATGACGGATGCGGCGAAATCTTTTGTGACGCCGTTGAGCCTGCAGGCCGTTTCCGGCTATCCGGTGTCTGATGACCTGCTTGATCCCGCAGCCGAAGCGGCGATGGGCCATATTGAGTTAGGTAAATGGGCGGACTTAGTGCTGATCGCGCCCGCCACGGCGGATTTACTGGCACGCATGGCGGCCGGTATGGCCAATGACCTGCTGACCACGGTGTGTCTGGCCACCGCTGCGCCCATTGCGGTGCTACCGGCGATGAACCAGCAAATGTATCGCGCCGCCGTCACACAGGAAAATCTGCAAAGACTTGCCGCCAGAGGCACCTTATTATGGGGCCCGGACAGTGGCAGTCAGGCCTGCGGCGATATTGGCCCGGGACGAATGCTTGATCCACTGGTGATTATCGATATGGCCAACAGCCATTTCTCCTCGCGTAAAGATTTAGCACATCTGAACATCATGGTGACCGCTGGCCCGACGCGCGAAGCACTGGATCCGGTACGCTTCATCAGTAATCACAGTTCAGGAAAGATGGGTTTTGCTATTGCCAAAGCCGCTGCAGATCGCGGTGCGCAAGTCACGCTCATCGCCGGCCCGGTAACGCAACCTACGCCTGTCAATGTTCTCCGTATTGATGTGGAAAGCGCGCTCGAAATGCAGAAGACCGTCCATGATTCAGTGGGCTCGCAGCATATTTTCATCTCCTGCGCCGCGGTTGCGGATTACCGCGCAGAGCTCATTGCCGATGAGAAGATCAAAAAGCAAGGTGATGAAATCACTGTGAAAATGATCAAGAACCCGGACATTGTGGCCGGCGTTGCCGCATTGAAAGAGCAGCGACCATACGTCGTTGGGTTTGCTGCCGAAACCCAGAATGTGGAAGAATACGCGCGGCAAAAACGGATCCGCAAGAATCTGGATCTGATCTGTGCCAACGACGTTTCACTTGCCGGGCAAGGTTTCAATACCGATACCAATGCTCTGCATCTTTTTTGGCATGACGGGGATAAAATCTTACCGCTCAGCGATAAGTCCCTGCTTGGTCAACGTTTATTAGAAGAGATTGTCAGCCGTTATGATGAAAAAAATCGACATTAAAATTCTCGACCCGCGCATCGGTTCGACTTTCCCTTTACCGGCCTACGCTACGCCAGGGTCAGCAGGTCTGGATTTACGCGCCTGTATGGATGCTTCTGTTGAACTGAAACCCGGCGAAACCACGCTTTTGCCAACCGGTCTGGCAATCCACATTGGTGATGCGAATCTGGCGGCGGTGATCTTGCCTCGTTCTGGTCTGGGTCATAAACACGGCGTAGTTCTTGGGAATCTGGTGGGGCTTATCGATTCCGATTATCAGGGCCAGCTGATGGTTTCCGTATGGAACCGCGGGCAGACAACGTTTGTAATCGAGCCAGGCGAGCGTATTGCTCAAATGGTCTTTGTACCTGTCGTTCAGGCAGAATTCAATCTGGTGGAAGATTTTGACGCCAGTGAACGCGGTGAAGGTGGTTTTGGCCACTCAGGCCGTCAATAAGAACCTGTTCAGCACCGCAGATTTTGATGCGATATTAAACAGATCCTTATCACTATCAGACCGTAACAACCCAAGGGAACGAAATAAGCCGCAGGATCACAGTGATTCATGCGGCAGTTGTGCGGTTTCTCCATGATTTTAGCCGTTTTTTAGCAAGGGTCTATTCAGACATGGCAGAGAAAGAAACGACAAAAAGGAACCGGCGCGAAGAGATTTTGCAGGCGTTAGCGCAAATGCTTCAGTCCAGCGATGGCAGCCAGCGGATCACTACCGCGAAACTTGCCGCCAACGTGGGGGTTTCGGAAGCAGCTCTTTATCGTCATTTTCCTAGTAAAACGCGGATGTTCGACAGCTTAATCGAGTTTATCGAAGACAGTCTGATCAGCCGTATCAATCTCATCTTGCAAGACGAAAAAGATACGCTAAACCGGATACGGTTGATTTTGCTGTTGGTGTTGGGGTTTGCAGAACGCAATCCTGGCCTGACACGTATTATGACAGGTCACGCATTGATGTTCGAACAGGACCGCCTGCAGGGCCGTATTAATCAGCTTTTCGAGCGGATTGAAGCGCAACTGCGTCAGGTTTTACGGGAGAAGAAAATGCGCGAAGGCAGCGGATTTACGTACGATGAAACTCTGCTCGCCAGCCAGTTACTGGCCTACTGCGAAGGTATGTTGTCGCGGTTTGTGCGTTCAGAGTTCAAGTATCGTCCCACTCAGGACTTTGATACCCGCTGGCCGCTTATTTCAGCGCAGTTGCAATAGCGTTAAGCATCAGATGTTAAAAAAGGGCCGGAAGGCCTAATGCCGATCGTTTAAGGATCAGTTGACCGATCCAGTGGCTCGTGTAAAAAGGGTTCATGCTCAACATGGACCCTTTTTAAATGGAACTTTC
>NZ_JBXAVQ010000019.1:0-82376 GCF_057290995.1 Rahnella sp. 1L-D-7-B-C2
TCCCTGAATAACCTGACGCCGGAAGAATACCGGCTGATGGCTGAAAAACCGGAACTCTCAAAAAGTGTGTGGAACTAAAACAGGTATGCTTACAGGGCAAATGGTAACCAAGGCGGAACGACCAGTTTCGGGTCTTTGGTCAGTTGCTCTGGCGGGTCTGGAGGCAATTTAGGTATTGCGAGAACTTCATTTGGGACAGCTGCGTTTGCAGACCCTGCTTCTAATTACACTGGATCGCCTATCAGAACCAAAGATAGCCAAAGCGGCGGGCCGGGATTGGTATATCAAGTAGGATTTGTTCTAAGTGGAGGTGGAGGCAACAGTGATTATGGCAGTGGTGGTGCAGGAGCAAGCGGCGCGGGGCTTCCGGGGAGAGGTTATGGATCGGGAGGTGCCGGGGCCGCAGCTGGAGTAAGCTCAGCTGCACTTGCAGGAGGCGCTGGAATGCCAGGGTACGTTATTATTGAGGAGTACAGTTAATGGAATCTGGAAATTACGCAGTAATGGAGAATGATGAATATTTAGTGCTTAATACTATATTTGTACAAGATAAAATATCCATCAAAGGTAAATATCTTGTATTTATTGCCGAGGGGGTTTCTTGCGGAATAGGAAACTTTTACAATCCTAAAGATGGCCTGTTCTATTTAGACGGAGAATATAATGTGGTATCAGGAACTCCATTGGAAGTGAAAATAGATTTGGCAGGTTAACAATAACAATCTTCCGGTATGTAAAAAAGTAAGTTGCTTGGTGGGGTTATGACAAATCTAAATCAGTATCATCCTGAAATTGATGAGAAGAATTACCTTAGATTCAGGCACAACGTCCGACTATAGGTTACACTCGTGCAGCATACATATAAAAACAATTACCGGAAGATTCACGGCTTAGAACTAAAAAGGGGGATCCATGCACAACAAGTTCCCCCTGGAATTAAATTACGCAGAAACCTTATTGTTGTGGAAGCGATCCGCTATCACTGCACGTAATATTTTATTAATCGGGGCTTCAAAGAACTTATAAAGTAGGATGGATGAAAAAATACATAATGATAAAAGAATTGAAATTGAAACAAAGAAATCAAATGGCGTTATTATTTCCTTTTTTATAATAAGAGCAAAATGGTTTATAACTATTTGGTGAATCATGTAAAAACTAAATGAAGCCTCACCAAGAAAAACAAAAGGACGATAGGATATTGCTTTTGATATTATACCATTTGATAATGAGAATATTAAAATAATTGCTGCGATAGGAAGGACGTAATAAATATCATACCTCATATCTTGTGATGTTATATCTCTAGATGTCACGAACAACGCTAGCGCGACGAGGGATAAAAACTCAAGCAATGAGGATTTTATAAATGTAAGTTGAATGTGTTTTAGTTTGACGTAGGCATGGTACACTAGCATTCCTGAAAGGAAGTCACCAATTCTAAAAATAGGATTGATATAAAATAACCAAAGCCGATTAAATCCGTTTATAATCTCAGTGTCTGAAATTAAAATCTGCACAGTGACTATTATAACTAACAATAAACAAAGCAAAGTAGCTATCTGTCTAAATGTTAAAAAACATAGAAAAATGAATGAAGAATAAAAAAACATTTCAACAGATATGCTCCATGAGACCCCATTGAACGAGAACACAGACTCTATAGAAGGATACCAAGACTGAACAAGTAGGGCATTTGCTAAGGTACTAATCGGTGTTGGCTCTGATATGTGATTGCCATTTAAAAACAAAGCAATCGCGGTCAATAATGTGAGTAAATGAACTGGGTAGACACGGGCTAATCGATTCATAATAAACTCCCATGAATTACTTGCACCGGAAATAAGTTTATCTCTGTAACTATAAGATATTATAAAACCTGAAAGAACGTAGAAGAACGTTACCCCTATTGTTCCTTCATAGAAATACGCGCTTAAATATTTTAAATTTCCGCCAGAGTGAATGGATACTGTGCTAGCGTGAAACATAAAAACCGCTAGAGCAGCAAAGAACCTTAATGATGTTAAAGCATTCAGTTTATTCATATTAATCCAGTGAAACTCAAACCATAACAAGTGCGCTACCAGTATCATAAACCTAAGTATACCCGTAGGTTACGGCAAATCCAGCATCACCCAACCCCGTGGGGTTTATTCTATCTTCACAAACCCTCTCAATCGAATCTATACTGTATGTTCATACAGTGCTTGGGGGGTGGTTATGGGCGGTAAAGATTTGGGATTTGATGTTGTACTGCGCTGGCAGACTCGCAATCACATTCAGCCGGGGACATACGTGTTCTTCCAGCGGCTAAAGGAGCACGGTGGCGGCTTCTGGTTGGGTCAGGCATACGACGATTGGTTTGGGTTTGTGATAGAGGAGCCGGTGTCGCTGAGGCAGGGGATGGAATATCTGATGTCGATAAAGAGGAATGAGCCGCAACTTGGCGGGTTCCATGATGACCCAGATGATTTCTTTCTGCGATGAAAAGTGACGCCCAAAGTCACGTGAGTTATTATGTGGCGAGTGTCCTGCAGAAAAGCATGATTATCTGGTCAACTTTTTGCTTAGTACACGCCTTAGTACATATCTCCGTAAGCATCATTCATAATCCAATCCTAACTCATTGAATAATAAAGAATTTGGACATTAAGCAACTGATTTATTTATGTAATCTCGAACGCGAGCGGCATTTTGGCCGGGCGGCGGAAGCCAGTTTTGTCAGTCAGCCGACGCTGTCGATGCGCTTAAAAAATCTCGAGAAAGAACTCGGGCTGAACCTTATCAACCGTGGCAATAACTTTGAAGGTTTCACCGCCGAAGGGCTGCGGGTGCTGAGCTGGGCGCGGGAAATCGTGGCGGTGTATGAAGGCCTGAAGCTGGAAGTGGAATCGCTTAAGCAGGGCATGAGCGGCACGTTACGCATCGGCGTGATGCCGCAGTGCAGCGTTTCTCTGGCGCAGCTTATCAAAGCGGTGAGTCTGGTGCATCCGGGGCTGGATTACCGGGTGTCTGAAGTGAGCGCCGATCAGCTGATCGAGGCGCTTAGTAGCCATTCGGTGGACGTCGGCATCGGATTCTTCGAATTCTCTACCCTCAATGAACTGCGCTTCCAGCTAGTGCCGATCGATGACGGCGGTGTTGACGTGGTTTATCACCCGGATCACTTCCCGGAGTTGCAAAAGCTCAGTCTGATCAGCGCCGAAGAGGCCGTGGCGTTGCCGCTGTGCCTGTCCGAACCGAGCCGCTATTTCCGCCGCTATCTGGATAATTTCTTTCGTCAGGCCGGGCTGGAGCTGCATCCGCGCCTGGAAAGTACCTCGATATTCCAGCTGATGCAGGGCGTTTTTGTCGGCATCGGCTGTGCGCTGGTGCCACGCGGGCATCTGATCGACGAAATGAATCCGGCGCTGAAACGTTGTCCGCTGGATATCACACCGATGAGCCGCCATGCCGCACTGGTGGTTGCCGAAGCAGGGCGGTCAACACCGCTGGCGCAGCACTTCTTCACCACTGCCGGTCTGTGGTTAGCGCAGCAGCAGATTCAGAAATAAACCAATACCATTCAGTGCAGCTTTATCTCATGAAATCCTATTGATGTAATGAATGTTTGGGGTCAAGCTTTGCGTTATGCCTTAAGTGAAATGGATGGAATAAAAATGAAAGCATTAAAGACGGTGATTCTTGCAGTGGCGACGAGCGGTGTTTTACTGGCAGGCGGCGCGCAGGCGTCGAATAATCTGCTCGGGCAACTTCAGCAGGCGGCTAACGAAGGGCTGAACGGTGCGGGCAAGAACACCAACAGCACCGGCACGACCTCTTCGCTGACCTCACTGCTTAGCGGCGGGGACAGCGCACTGACTTCGACCAGCGCCAACAACGTAGCAGGTGTGTTGCAGTATTGCGTGAAAAACAACGTACTTTCCAAAGCCAGCACCGATAATGTGAAAGACCAGCTGTTGAGCAAACTGGGTATCCAGACCGCCTCCGGCGCACAAAGCCAGGATTACCAGCAGGGGCTGGGTGGCTTGCTGAAAACCGGTAAAGATCAAAGTGTGGATCTGAATAATCTTGGCAGCGGATTGACGCAGGTGAAAGAGAAAGTCAAAACCAAAGCATGTGATGTGGTGCTGAAGCAGGCCAAATCGTTTATTTGATTTTTGCATGGGCCGATGCAATTGATGGCTTTTAACTTCCTTCCAGTACAAGGTCAAAACCGTGGGTTGCCACCCATTTTGCCTTATACACAACTTTGCGAATGATGGGGAAGCAGACTGGGATTTTGCGGGGTTTGGTTTTTGCTCCTCCCCCTGCGAAGGGGGAGTGTTTAGACCGAGGACATGGTGAACACATGTTCGGGAACATGGTGAACACTTTTTAGCAATGTTTACCCACCGTGATCGACTTCGACGTCAGGTCGATCACGCCTATTTTTGTTTTATACCACCACACGCTGTAAATGCCATCGACTGTCTCTTCTTCTATACCCAGCCGCTCTTTGATGAACGCCTTTCCAACGTGATATTCCTTCCCTTTCAGCGTCACTCTTCCGCTGATATCGACCTTCCTTGTCTGCATATGCTCACCGTATTCTGCGGCTTCAGGCTTTGGATTATAGGCTCGTGGACTGGCGTGATATCGGCTGGACGGGACGGATAATGCGATACCCTCATGAGGGCGCTGCGTATTGTAAATATTCCGCCATTCATCCAGCGCCAGCTGCATGACGGGCAGCGACGGGAAGTCCCGCCGCGACAGCAACTCCGCTTTTAGCGTCCGGTGAAAACGCTCATCTTTACCCTGCGTCTGGGGATGATAAGGTCTTGAATGACTGACGCTTATTCCCTGACGCATCAGCCAGAGCTCCAGTTGTGTCCAGACGCCTCCCGTATGTCCCCAGGGCGCGCCGTTGTCCATCGTCATCCGTTCCGGAAGGCCATAACGTTCGAAGGTGCCGATAAGTTTATCCTGCACCGTCTCACGACGTTCGTCATGACAGCCTTGTAAACACAGGGAAAAACGCGAATGGTCGTCCAGAATAGTCAGCGGATGACAACGCCCTTCGCCGCAGGGAACGTGCCCTTTAAAATCCATTTGCCACAGGCTGTTGGGATGAGGGTGTTCGAAGCGTCCCACTGCGGGATGGCTGGCGGGTTCTTCAGGCAGAATAAGGCCGTGGCGTGTCAGAACGGCGTGTACCGTACTGACGGCAGGCAGCGTGAGGCCGATATCCTCGAGACGGCGCTTGAGCTTACGGGCACCCCAGGCGGGATGCTGAAGGCGGAGTGAAACGATGCGCGGTTCAAGTTCCGCGTCAGTATGTAAAAGCGTGGTGATGGGGCGACGGGAACGGTCGGCCAGCCCGGCCTCACCCGCGGCAACAAACCGCCGGAGCCACTTGTAGCCAGTGTTCGGAGCAATGCCGAACAGCCGGCAAAGTGCGCGAAAGTTAGCGCCCTCGAGGCGGGCGAGTGAAACAAACTCGAGACGTAATGACATGGTTGAAACCTCATTCCACGGCATAGGTACGTTCCTCACAGAAGTACAGATGCCTTAGTTTTAAGTGTTCACCATGTCTCCGAACAAGTGTTCATGATGTGTCCGGTCTAAACAGGGAGGCCGGGTGGGGGTATGGCTGGCAATAAACTGGTTAAAACACTTTAACCTTTTGATTTAACGTTAATACCCCACCCCAACCCTCTCCTTCGCAGGGGAGGGAGCTGTCCGAATTGTCCTTGAAATTGAGTAGGCTGTTTTCTTTTCAGACCTTGTGTCGGTGAAGTTGTGACCTAAAAGCCTCCAGCCTTTATCAAAAATCACGCCGTAACGACGGGATTTTGCAGCATCCGCAACTACTCCGCGTACACCTTCTCTTTGCTCTCACACAAATCTTCGATCAGACAACTCCCGCATCGCGGTTTACGTGCAATACAGGTATATCGTCCGTGCAAAATTAGCCAGTGATGGCAATCGAGCATAAATTCCTTCGGGACGACTTTCAGCAATTTCTCTTCGACGTCTTCGACGGTTTTTCCCGGCGCGAACTTCGTCCGGTTGCAGACGCGGTAGATATGCGTGTCGACGGCAATCGTCGGCCAGCCGAAGGCGGTGTTAAGCACCACATTAGCAGTTTTACGCCCGACGCCTGGCAGGGCTTCCAGCGCGGCACGGTCTTCGGGAACCTCACCGTTGTGCTTTTCCAGCAAAATGCGACAGGTTTTGATCACGTTCTCGGCTTTTGAATTGAACAGGCCGATGGTCTTGATGTATTCCTTCACGCCGTCCACGCCGAGTGCCAGTACGGAAGCAGGCGTATTGGCGACCGGATACAGCTTCGCGGTCGCTTTATTCACACTGACGTCCGTGGCCTGCGCGGAAAGTAGCACCGAAATCAACAGCTCAAACGGGGTGGTGTACACCAGTTCGGTGGTCGGGTGCGGATTGTTGTCCCGCAAACGGCTGAGGATCGCGACGCGCTTTTCCTTATTCATGCACACTTCCTTTTGGCAGAGTTTCTTCAGCCGCGACGTGCTGCACGGCTTTGCGCGCTTTCATGCGCTGGTCGATCAGATATTTGCCTGCCAGCAGCAAGCCGAGGCCGATAAAGGCGCCCGGTGGCAGCATCGCCAGCAAGAACGGGTTGTCCAAATGAATCACTTCGACGCGCAGTACCTTCGCCCAACTGCCGAGCAGTAAATCAGCGCCGTTAAATAACACGCCGCTGCCGAGAATTTCACGCATGGAACCCAGCACGAACATCGCACAGGTCGCGCCGAGGCCGGTCATCGCGCCGTCGAGCGCCGCCAGATGTACCGGGCTGCTTGCCGCGCAGGCTTCCGCCCGTCCGACCACAATGCAGTTAGTGACGATGAGCGGAATGAAGATCCCCAGCGCCTGATAAAGACCAAACGCATAGGCGTTGATCAGCATCTGTACGGTACTGACCACCGAAGCGATAATCAGCACGTAAATCGGAATACGGATTTCATCCGGGATCCACTTACGGAACGCCGAAATCATGGCGTTGGTGCAGGTCAGCACCAGCGTGGTCGCCAGCCCCAGCCCTAAGGCGTTGGTTGCGGTGGACGTCACGGCCAGCAGCGGACAAAGCCCCAGCAGCTGCACCAGCGAGGAGTTATTGGTCCACAGACCCTGAACGATTATCTTTTTGGCTTCACTCATCACGGGCTCCACAAGGGGTGAGGTGGGAAAGCTGAGACGGTACCGTCCCGATAAATAATGCGGTGCGTTTAACGGAACGCACCACGGCGCGCGGAGTAATGGTCGCGCCGGTGAACTGATCAAACATACCGCCGTCTTTCTTCACTGCCCAGCGCGCATCACTTGCGCCGTTGACGGTCTGATTGGCGAAATGCTTGATCCAGTCGGAAATACGCACTTCAATTTTGTCGCCCAGGCCCGGCGTTTCATGCTGTTCCAGCACGCGCGAACCGTACACGTTGCCGTTAAAATCCGCGGCAACCAGTAACTGAATGGCACCGGAGTAGCCGTCTGGCGCGGTGGTTTCTACCACGGCAGCGACCGGTTTACCGGCTTTGCGCGCCAGATACATCCGGTGTGGTGTAGCGGTGCCGAGAGATTCATCAGTGACGTTGTAACATTCATTCTGCAAGTTGTTATCATATACGCTGGCAGGAATGACCTGATCGAACAACGTTTTTTGCTGTAACAGCGCCTGATGTTCAATCGTGGGCTTGGTCATCAGATTGACCAGAGCGGTCATGCCGGTCATCAGGGCGCCAAAAAATGCCAGGATCAGGCCGTGGCGTCGCATTGTAGCTAACATAATTCTTCCTCAGCGATGCCCGTAAACGCGCGGCTGCGTGTAGTGATCAATCAACGGCACGGTAATGTTGGCCAGCAGAACGGCAAAGGCCACGCCGTCAGGATAACCGCCGTAAGTGCGGATAAGCCACATCAGTAAACCAATCAACGCACCAAATATCAGACGACCTTTCGGCGTGGTTGACGCGGTGACCGGATCGGTCGCGATAAAGAAAGCGCCCAGCATCGTTGCACCAGAGAACAGGCCCACCAGCGGCGAGGAGTAGCTCTCCGGCGCCAGACCCCAGGCGAGAGCGGCGCAGAACGTCAGCATGCCGAGCATTGCCACCGGAATGTGCCAGCTGATGATTTTGCGCCACATCAGGTACAGGCCACCGGCCAGGAACCCGAGGTTAATCCACTGCCAGCCGAGACCGGCCAGCGCGCCGCCAAACAGCGGGGTGGCAAGGATTTGATCGGCAGAATGGCCGGAGCGCAAACCGGTTTTGAACGCATCCAGCGGCGTTGCCTGCGTCACGCCATCGACGTTCATCTGTAACTGATATGCGCTCAGATCCTGACTGTTGTGACCGGTAAAAATGGTCAGCAGCGTGTCGGCAAAACCGACGTGATGATGCTGCAACGCATCCGGCGGCAGCCAGGTGGTCATCTGTACCGGGAAGGAAATCAGCAGCACGACGTAACCGACCATCGCCGGGTTAAACGGATTCTGCCCCAGCCCCCCGTACAGTTGCTTGGCGATGATGATGGCGAAGATCGTGCCGAGCACCACCATCCACCAGGGGCCGAGCGGCGGCAGGCTGATACCCAGCAGAACCGCCGTCAGCAGGGCGCTGTTATCGCCAAGACGTTTTTTTACCGGTTGTTTGCGCAGCTGCAATACCGCGCCTTCCGCCAGCAGCGCAATGGTGATTGCCAGCGCGAGCTGAACCAGCGTGCCATAACCGAAAAACCAGACCTGAGCGACCAGGCCGGGAATGCACGCCATAATCACCATCATCATGATGGTGCTGGTGTTCTGGCGGTTATGTGTAAAAGGTGAACTTGCAATCCTGAAGGCCATTTATTCCTCGTTCGACATGGTCTGAGCGGCTTTACGGGCCTTAACTCGGGCGATCGCAGCAGCGACGGCAGCTTTGCGTGGATCGCTTTCTTGTTGTGATGTGTCTTTTTGTTCCGGTTCAGCGTCCTGCGCTTCACTCAGCGCGGCGGCCTTTTTGGCCTTTGCACGGGCAATGGCAGCGGCGACGGCGGCTTTGCGTTTGTCGTCAGCAGAAGGCTCTGCCGGTGACGTTGTCACGGATTCAGCCGCAGCGGCTTTCGCACCGTCCGGCTGTGCGGCAGCGGCTTTTTTGGCTTTTACGCGGGCGATTGCGGCGGCCACGGCGGCTTTGCGATCGTCAGCGGCTTGCGCCGCAGGCGCGACGTTCAGCTCGCTGTCCGTTGCTTCCACCACCACGCCGGTCCCGGCTTTTTTAGCCTTCATCCGGGCGATGGCAGCAGCGACGGCGGCTTTACGGTCATCATCGGCGGTCGGTGCGACTTCAGGTACGGGCTCAGAGGCCACGGGAATTTCTTGCTCAGCGGCCGCTTTTTTGGCTTTCGCTCTGGCAATTGCTGCTGCAAGCGCCGCTTTACGCGGATCGGCATCGGCAGAGTCTGCCACCACGTCAGCTGCTGGCGCAGCTTCGACCGGCGCGTCATCGAGTTTCACGGCCGCTTTCTGATGTTTCTCTTCACGTGCTAATTTTTCACGTTCCATACGCGCCTGTTTGGCTTCGAAGCGGGCTTTAGCTTCGGTGGCGCGGGCGGTTTCAGTGTCGATGGCGCGGATTTCGGCCTTTTCCTGCCGATAATATTGCACCAGAGGAATGTTGCTCGGGCAGACATAGGCGCAGGCGCCACATTCGATACAGTCGAATAAATTATGGTTGCGGGCTTTCTCGTGTTCCTGACCTTTACTGAACCAGTAAAGTTGCTGAGGCAGCAAACCGGCCGGGCAGGCGTCGGCGCACAGGCTGCAACGGATGCAGGCTTCTTCCGGCTCAGGCTGACCAAGTTCGGATTCAGACGGGGCCAGCAGGCAGTTGGAAATTTTAACCACCGGCACGTTAAGCGATGGCAGGGTGAAGCCCATCAGAGGCCCGCCCATGATCACCATCTTTTTGTCGCCCTGCGGCTGCAATGCGCCTTCCTGCATCAGGTGCGCCACCGGTGTGCCAAGACGCGCCCAGACGTTGCCCGGTTTCGCCATCGCTTCGCCGGTCAGCGTCACCACGCGTTCGATCAGCGGTTCGCCATCGATGATTGCGCGTTTGATGGCATACACCGTCCCGACGTTTTGCATCAGCACGCCGATGGACGACGAGTGATGGCCTTTCGGCACTTCGAGTCCGGTCAGAATTTTGGTCAGCTGTTTGGCGCCGCCGGACGGGTATTTGGTCGGTACCACGCGCAATTCGAACCGCACGCCAGCGGCCAGATCACGCTCCATGCTGGCTTTGATGGCGGCTTTAAATGCAGCGATGGCGTCAGGCTTATTGTCTTCGATGCCGATCATCACGCGTTCCGGGTGCAGCATATGGCACAGAATGCGGGTGCCTTCGAGGATCTGATCTGCATGCTCCTGCATCAGCCGGTCATCGGCGGTGATGTAAGGTTCGCACTCGGCGGCATTGAGAATAAGCGTGCGGGTAGAGGTCAGCCCGCCCGAGAGTTTGCTGGCGGTCGGGAAGCCCGCGCCGCCGAGACCGGCAATACCGGCCTGACTGATGCGCTGATTCAGCTCATCGGCGGAAAGTTTGCGATAGTCGGCAATCAATTCGCGTTCGCACCAGGTGTCCTGGCCGTCGGCGTCGATCAGCACGCACTGCTCTTTCAGCCCCGAAGGGTGCGCGGTGATGTGCGGCTCAATGGCAGCGATCACGCCTGAGGTCGGAGAATGCACCGGTACCGTACGGCCACGGCCTGTGGTCAGCGGCTGACCTTTCAGAACGTGGTCGCCAGCCTGCACGCACAGCTCGCCCTCAGGGCCAAGATGTTGCTGAAGAGGGATGATAAAGCGCTCAGGCAGCGGCACGTTGCGCAGCGGAACGTGGCTCGACTGAGTCTTCATTTCTGGCGGATGGATCCCGCCGTCGAAGTCCCAGATTTTGTCTTTTTTGAGCGCGGCAAACAGATTAAACATGTTACTCCGCATGGATGACCTGAACCGGAATGGATTGCATATCCCACTTCCAGTTTGCGGTGGTGGTTTTGATCGGCAGCATTTCGATGCAGTCGGTCGGGCACGGCGCGACGCACAAATCACAGCCAGTACATAAATCGGTCACTACGGTATGCACGGCGCGGGTGGCACCCACGATGGCATCGACCGGGCAGGCCTGAATGCACTTAGTGCAACCGATGCAGTTGCTTTCGTCGATGTAGGCCACGCGGCGAACCGGTGCGGCAGCGGCGGCGTCTTCGCCCATCGGCTGTGGCTCAACGTTGAGCAGCGTGGCGAGTTTCAGCATGACCGCTTCGCCGCCCGGCACACATTTATTGATGCTGTCGCCATTGGCCACGGCTTCGGCGTAAGGTTTACAGCCGGGATAGCCGCATTGCGCGCACTGGCTTTGCGGCAGGATATCGTCAATCTGATCGACAACCGGATTGCCTTCCACGGCAAAACGGCGCGATGCGTAGCCCAGCAGCAGGCCAAAAACCAGTGCCAGAGCGGTCAGCGCGGCAATCGCTACCCATAATTCAAACATCAGAATTTCACCAGACCGGTGAAGCCCATAAAGGCCAGCGACATCAGACCTGCGGTGACCAGCGCAATGGAAGATCCTTTGAACGGGGCAGGGACGTCAGCGACGACCAGACGCTCACGGATGGCGGCAAAGAGCACCATGACCAGCGAGAAGCCAAGCGAGGCGGCGAAGCCGTATAGCGCAGATTCCATAAAGCCGAACTGCTGGTTGATGTTCAAAAGCGCCACGCCGAGTACGGCGCAGTTGGTGGTGATGAGCGGCAGAAAGATGCCCAGCAGGCGATACAGTGACGGGCTGGTTTTGCGCACCACCATTTCAGTGAACTGCACCACGACGGCGATGACCAGAATGAACGCCATCGTGCGCAGATAGACCAGCTCCAATGGCATCAGGATGAAGGTGTTGACCATCCACGAGCAGATATTCGACAGGGTGATGACGAATGTGGTCGCCAGCCCCATGCCGATAGCCGATTCGAGCTTCTTGGAAACGCCCATAAAAGGGCACAGGCCAAGAAACTTCACCAGAACGAAGTTATTCACCAGCATGGTGCCAACAAACAGTAATAAGTATGAGGTCATGTCAATAGCCCGGACATAATAAACATTAAAACTTCAGGGTTATTCCGTGAAGGTTTCTTTCACCCGCAGTGAGCGCTTGAAATAAGGCACAAACACCGCAGCGGCTAATAACGGTAACAATAAGTTACGAACAGCCAGATCGTCGGTAACCGGCGAGAAAGCAAAGGCTTTTACCGCCAGCAATACGGTACACAGCAACCAGATAATATACATTTTCGGCAACGCTTTGGCGCGCTTGCAGAATTGCCACAGTACAGCGACGGTAAATAACCCCATCGCCAATGTGGTCACTACGGAGAAATACCATTGCAGGGTAAATGCCTGCGAATTGGTCAGTAAATAATCCCGCGATTCCGGCATAAATAATGCCATGGAAAACAACGCCAGCATTAATACGACGCTCATCAGCGTCACAATCAGATACGCCATCGGGGCCAGTAGCCATCCGCCAATACGTTTGTAGCCCGGAATATTCGACATAAAAAACCTTTATTACGCGGGTTTTCCACCCGGACAGTACAGGGAGCTTTTCCCCATCTTCAAGGCGCAGTAGCTTAACCTGAGAGATAATTTCTCGTTATCGTATTTATGTGATCAATATCCCCTTCGTTTTTGAAGGGGATTTGCAATGAATGGCAGATTAACGCACAGGGACCAGAATTTCCGTCGCGACGATCACCACAACCAGACCAACCAGAACCGGCACGGAAGTGCGTTTGACCACTTCAAACGGGGAGATTTTAGCCATACCGGCGACGGCGACGATCACACCCGAGACCGGGGAAATCGTGCGTCCGAGGTTAGAGGCCTGAAGCATCGGGATGACCAGATACTCCGGATTAATGCCCATTTTCGCCGCCAGTTTCGGGATAAGTTCGACGAAGGCATAGAAGGAGGCGTTACCTGAACCGGTGGTCATGGCGGCCAGCACGGTGATCGTAACCAGAACCAGCATCATGATAATGCTGCCGGAACCGAAGTTCTGCGCCAGCCCGATCAGGCTGCTGATGAACCCGACAGTGCTCAGCCCTTGGGCGAACACGCCCGCCGCGACCAGTAACATCACCACGTTGGCGAAGGCATCCGCCATGCCGCGATAGGCGACGTCCAGACCGGCGAACACGATTTTTCCGCTGCGGTTGCGCACGGTTTCAATCAGTGCGGTAAGCAACATACAAATCACCAGAATGGTGATGATGTGCAGATTCGGTCCCCATTTGCCGTCGAATATCAGCACACCGATGATGGGAGTGAAGGGAAGAATGGCGTAAAAGGCGGGCGCGTTGGTTTCCACAACGTCATCTTTATTCGAATCCACGGCACCCACCAGTTCAGAGGTATCGCGTTTATCCAGATAACGCTGCCAGAAGAAGTGGGCGACGGCCATCGCCACAATGGCGGCGATAGAAATCGGCAGGGTGACTTTAAACGCGAAATCTACCAGCGGCATGTTCGCCGCCTGCGCCGCCAGCACCACGTCGCCGGAGGTGGGAGAAAGAATGATCGCCGCAGGCGACGCACAAATCGCCGCTGCCGCACCACGGCTGATGCCGACGTTGACCATAATCGGGAACAGTGTTGCCATCAGCAGCACGCCCAGTCCGGTCGCTGAGGAGACGGCCAGTGACATCAGGCACGCCAGGATATAGGCGGCGACCATCAGGATATACGGGGAATTGATCATCTTGAGCGGGCGGGACGCCAGTCTGACCACCACGTCGTTCGCGCCGATGTGCGTCATGTAAGCCGCGAAACCGCACAGCATCATGATCATCATTCCGAGATCGCCACCCCGGCTCATCAGCAGAATTTTGACGTACTCGACGATATCCGTGGTATTCCAGCCGGTGCTTTTCGCACCTTCCGGCAGCACGCTGTGACCCATCAGCGCACTTATTACCAGCAGCAACAGCCCGCCCACCATGAGCACGCCAGTTGGTGAATATCCTTTGATGATGTATCGCCCGACAAACACGGCGACCACCAGCCCGATCAGCAATTCCCACATACGTTGACTCCCCGGAGATTAAATTTGGACAAAGGCGGGCACTGTGAACAATAAATGCGGTGCGTGTTATGACGCCCATCAATGATTGGGGTTGAAACGGGGAGGGGATTTGGGAAATGTGATGCGAGGCTGACATAACGGGGGGCGGCTTTTAAATCGATTTTTAGGGCAAGACCTTGTGCTGCCGCCCAAACCGGCCCAAAGGACGCGTAAACGCGCGCCCTCTGGACTCCCGCGTTATCAAAAAACGTGCCCTGCATCCCGGCTATGTTTCAGAAACTCCCGCTATTGCCGCAAAATCCCGCCGCTGCGCGGTTCCCTCCGGTCGGGTTACAACCCGCGAAAAAGACGCGCGGTTTTCCACCTCTCCCTACGGCGTGATTTTTGAAAGCGGCCAGAAGCTTTTAGGTCACAACTTCACCGGCTCGGATCATTTCAAAAAACCAAATACATTTTGTTTTTTAAAAAATGGTGAGATGGCGCGATCAAAAAATCCTGCCGAACGGAGCGGCCTGAAGACCTGGGGCTTCAGGACCGAGAGAGGGCACCGCGAAGTGGCAGGGTTTTGCGCCAAACGCGGGAGCCACAGAACACGGCCATCGTTCTGGCGACTATCTCAAAGCTTCGGGATTTCCCGATAAAACCCAACGCCTATCAGCCTCCCAAACAAGAACGGGATAAATTTCCGCCCGCGCAGCCACGCCTCCATCCGGGATGGGGGTTTGGTTCTTTTCTTCTGTCCGGCACGACTGATCATAATCTGCAACGATTGTGTCGCCCACGTTGGAAACGTCCGGCGGCGCTGGATGCGTTGCAGATGCCGCAACGTCAACGTCCCGGATATCAGTGGCTGCGTAATAATATTGGCTGTCGCCACCGCGTCCTGAATCGCCAGATTTACACCCACGCCGCCAATCGGTGACATCGCATGCGCCGCATCGCCGATGCACAGCAGGCCAGGCTTTGCCCATTCTTTCAGGCGGTCAATGCGGATCACCAGCAGGCGCACGTCGTCCCAGCTGGCGATATCTTCCTGCAAACGCCCGCGATCGAAGGGCGAGACTTCGGCCAGCAAATCGAGAAATGGCGGAATGCCCTGCGCCCTGAGGGCGTCGAGGCTGTCCTTCGCGATCGAGTAGCCGCACTGCCAGTAATCGCCACGGTCGATCATGATGAAATTTTTCTTCGGCCCGCGATGCCGCATCGACCATTCAGGGTCGTCCGGGCGCTTGTTGATTTTCAGCCACAGCACGTCGCGCGGTGCGCCGAAGCGGCGGATTTCCATACCAGCCTGTTCACGTACCACCGAATTACGCCCGTCGCAGCCGACCACCAGATCTGCATGAAAAGGCTGTTGTTCGCCATCGACTTCAGCCAGCACACCGGTGACCTTGCCGTGGTCTTCCTGCAAGGACAGGACCTGTGCGTTGTGGATCAGACGGAAATTGGGCAGCACGGCGGCTTTACCGGCAATGAAGTTCAGAAAATCCCACTGCGGCATAAACGCAATGAATTTGCACTGCGTCGGCAGATGGCTGAAATCCGCCAGCGTGGTTTCCTTGCCGTTGATTTCGCCGTAGAGCTTTTCGGCGCGCTGGTGCGGCAATTTAAGAAATTCATCGAGAAAGCCGAGCTGCCAGATAATGTCCAGCGTCGAAGGGTGAATGGTGTCGCCGCGAAAATCACGCAGGAAATCCCGATGTTTTTCCAGCACCGTCACGTCAATACCCTTACGCGCCAGCAAATAGCCCAGCATTAAACCGGCCGGGCCGCCGCCCACAATGCAACATGACGCTGCGGCTGACTCAGTATTCGATGACATAAAACCCTGCCTGACAAAATGAATTTACATGATAACAATTATCATTTGCGCCGATGCGCGTCAATCGACCTGACCTCTCATTTCCATTGGCGGATTGCGCCATACCGGAACAACGCCTGCACGTTTCCTGTCCACTTCACCTGCAAATTGCACCACGGCGATCTTTTCCTTTGCGTCCGTTTTGAATGAAAAATAAACATTAGGCTATTAAATCATGCGGTTAAATTCTGTGCGTAAAACTGGCAGACAAATTGCAAAGTGGTCCACAGGTTGAGTTGTTGGGCCAATTTAGGCAGATGGCGGAGACACAGATGCACGGTGAACTGAATTTATTGCACCCGATCGCGCCACAGCAGAGTGACACGCTGGTGCTTGATGCGCTGACCCGTTATGTGGCGCAGTCCGGCACCCGCGTGGGGGAGAAGTTACCGCCTGAGCGCGTGCTGGCCGAAGGGCTGGCGGTAAGCCGCAACACGGTGCGTGAGGCGCTGAAACGCTGGGAAGCGCTGGGGATTATCCTGCGTAAAAAGGGCAGCGGGACGTTCCTGCAATCGGAAGTCACTGCCAACGACAGCTTTCTGTCGCTGCGCTTCAAAAATGATTCCGCCACCATGCTGCACGCGCTGGAAGTGCGCCGGATCATCGAATGTGAAGCCTCGGCGCTGGCGGCGGTGCGCGCCACGGAGAGCGATTTGCTGTTCATCGAACACAAGCTGGATGTGATGGAAAAAGTCCACCTGAGCGTCGGTTCTGCCGGGGCAGAGGACTGGCAGTTTCACGCCGCAATCTACACCGCCGCGCACAATCCGCTGCTGTTACAAATGGTTGGCGGTATCTACGACCTGCTGCACGCCTTTTTCGAATCGCCGCCTGAACAGGCGTTATTCAGCGACTCATTCCCGCTGCACCGCACCCTATTTGAAGCCATCGCGCGTCGCGAACCTGAAACCGCGCGCAGGCTGAGCAACGACATTCTGAACATAACTGAACGCGACATGAAGGAAGTGATCAATGCAGCAAGATGATAAAAGCCAGCACGATGAGTTGTCGGAAAGTACCCGTTTAGTTCACGACGCGCGCCACGATCGCGGGGCGATTTCGCCGCCGATTTACCAGTCGTCACTTTTCAGCTTCACCGATTATGACAGCATGATCGCCCGTTTTCGTGGCGACAGCGACCACGCACTCTATTCCCGCGTCGATAACCCGACGGTAGTGGAATTGCAGAAAAAGGTGGCGCAGCTGGAAGGCGGCGAAGCCTGTCTGGCGTTTGGCAGCGGGATGGCGGCAATCAGTAACGCTATTCTCAGCGTAGCCGGTCCCGGCGACAAAGTGGTGTGCGTCAATCACGTTTACCCGGATACCTACCGCTTCCTGCGCGGGTTCTGCACCCGTTTTCAGATTGAATCTCAGTTCGTCGACGGCAGTTCGCTGGCCGTTCTGGAAGAAGCATTGCAGGGCGCGAAGCTGCTGTATCTCGAAAGCCCGAACAGCTGGGTGATGGGCGAACAGAACCTGCGGGCGATTGCGGAATTAGCAAAAAAATACGGCGTGGTGACGATGATCGACAACAGCTGGGCATCGCCGATTTTCCAGAAACCGCTGGCGGCGGGCATCGATCTGGTGATCCACTCCGCGTCCAAATACATCAGCGGACACAGCGACGTGGTGGCCGGACTGGTTATCTCCAGCGCTGAACGCATCAGTGCCATCAGCCGTCATATCAGCCCGTTTCTGGGGGGCAAACTTTCTGCTAATGAAGCCTGGTTGCTGCTGCGCGGCCTGCGCACGTTGCCGCTGCGCATGCGTCAGCATCATGAAAGCGCACTCCAGCTGGCGCACCGCCTGCAAGGTTATTCGCGCATCACGAAAGTCAATCATCCCGGTTTAGATCCGCTGCCAACGTCAACCCTGACCGGTTACAGCGGCCTGTTTTCATTCGAGCTCGGTGACGGCATCGACATTCCTGCTTTCTGCAACGCGCTGAAGTTATTCCGCATGGGCGTCAGCTGGGGCGGTTTCGAAAGCCTGGTGATGCCGGCGGTCTCCGTGCTGAATCAGGCGGGTGAATTCAATTCGGCAATTGATTTCGGCGTATCGCCACGGGTGATCCGCATTTCCATCGGCCTGGAAGATACCGAGGATTTGTGGCGCGACCTAAAAAACGCCATTGAAAGCGCCTGTTTCTGAAGATTTTTCTCAAAGACTGTTCCTGTGATCCGACCTTTAGCTCCGTGGAGAATCAAGATTATGCGACACCCGAAACGTCATCTGCTCAGCCTGCTGGCTTTCAGCGTCAGCCTGTGTTCCAGCGCCAGCTTTGCCGCGACCAAACTGACGCTGGTGGAAGTGATCACCAGCCCGGCGCGTACCGAAATGCTGCAAAAAATGCTCACCGCCTACAAAGCGCAACACCCGGGGGTTGAGATTGAAGTGGTGTCGCTGCCGTGGGGGCAGGCGTTTGAAAAACTGGGCACCATGATCCAGAGCGGACAATACCCGGACGTGGTGGAAATGCCGGACACCTGGCAGGGGCTGTACGCCAGTAACGGCATGCTGGCGGATCTTGAACCGCGCCTGAAAAGCTGGAACGGCACGCCAGACTTAACCGACAAAACGCTGACCATGGCGCGCTCTTCCGGCGGCACGGCGACGATGGTTCCTTATGGTTTCTACCTGCGGGCGATGTTCTGGAACAAGAAACTCTTCGGGCAGGCGGGACTAACCGAACCGCCGAAAACGATGGAGGAATTTATGGCCGATGCGAAGAAAATCAGCGCGCTCGGCAACGGCATCAGCGGCTACTGTATGCGCGGCGGCGTGGGTGGCACTAACGCCTGGATGATGTTTATGGCGGCGATGAACGGTTCGCCGGAGTTCTTCGATAAAGAGGGTAACAGCACTCTGACGCAGCCGGGCGCCATTAAAGGTGCGCAGTTCCTGGTGGATATGTATCAGAAAGGTTATGCACCGAAAGACAGCGTCAACTGGGGCTTCAATGAAATCGTCTCCAGCTTCTACTCCGGCAAGTGCGCAATGCTCGATCAGGATCCCGATGCCTTGATTGCCATCAAAAACAGCATGAATCCGGATGACTTCTCAGTCGCGCCGATGCCGCTCGGACCGAACGGCAAAGCTTATCCGACCATCGGTTACACCGGTTGGTCGATGTTCAAACAAAGCAAAAATCAGGATCAAAGCTGGGACCTGATCTCGTTTCTCAGTAACAAAGAAAACAACCTGACGTGGTCGAAATTCGTTGGCACGTTGCCGATTTATAAGGGCGCGGAGCAGGACGCCTATTACCACGCGCCGCAGTTTGCTGGCTGGTTTGCCGAGCTGAATAGCCCGGATTACATCCCGCTGACCATGCCGACGCACCTCAAAGGCTGGGGCTATTTCAACTCGGTCATCGTTAAAGACAGTTCGCAGGAAACGCTGCTCGGGCAGAACGACACCGAAAGCATGGTGAAAGACTGGGCGAAGTACCTGACGAAAGAACAGAAAGCGTGGCTGGCCGCGCAGAAGTAAGGTTCAACGGCTCCGGCAACTGCTGCCGGAGCGCAAATTCCCCTTTGTTGGAGACGCGTCATGATGTTGGAAGTTTCACCACCAGACACCGCTGCCGCGCCGCGCTTTCCCCGTTTGCGGGCGCTGCTGGAACCCTGGGTTTACCTCAGCCCGACGCTGGTGCTGATCGCGCTGTTTATTTTTGTCCCGATGGCGATCGGCATTTCCTATGCATTCCAGAACATTCAGCTGCTTAACCCGTCCGACACCGGCTGGGTAGGTTTGGATAATTTTCGCACCATGTTTGACGACCGGCATTTCTACGCTGCGCTGCGTCACACCTTCAACTGGACACTGACGTCCTTAGTCCTGCAATTCGCGCTCGGTCTCGGGCTGGCGTTGCTGCTTAACCGCGAATTTGCCGGACGCGGCTGGGTGCAGGCGCTGGTTTTTCTGCCGTGGGCAGTACCGGCGTTTCTCTCCGGCCTGACCTGGGCGTGGTTGCTCAACCCGGTGATCGGCGTGCTGCCGTACTGGCTGACCGATCTGCACATTATTTCCGAGCCGTACAACATTCTGTCCGATCCGCAACTGGCGCTGTACGGGCCGGTGGTAGCCAACGTCTGGTTCGGCATTCCGTTCTTTGCGATAACTTTGCTGGCGGCGTTGCAGTCGATACCGAAAGATTTATACGAAGCGGCGGCGATGGACGGAGCGTCCGGCTGGCAGCAGTTTTGCAAAGTGACGCTGCCGTTTCTGGCACCGATGATTGCCATCACGGTGATGCTGCGCACCATCTGGATCGCCAATTTCGCTGACCTGATTGTGGTGATGACCGACGGTGGTCCGGCGAATTCGACATCCATTCTCTCAAGTTTCATTTTCACTACCGCCTACCGCAAACTCGACTTTGGCTATGCCTCTGCGATGGCGGTTTTCCTGCTGGTGCTGATGACGCTTTACGCGCTGGTTCTTCTGCGAATCCGCCATCAGTTACTGAAATAAAGGAGCGCCATATGAATGCATTGTCATTAGGACTCTGGCTGCGCAAAGGCGGCCACCGGCTGGGGATCCTGTGTTATCTGATTTTCTCGCTGTTTCCGATTTACTGGCTGATCAAAATTTCCATCACCCCGGACAAACTGCTCTACAGCGAAGGCGTGAAGATGTGGCCGGGGGAGATGACGCTGGTGCATTTTCAGCGCGTGTTTACCGAAAGCCAGTTTCCGCTGTATTTCTTCAACAGCCTGATTGTTTCATTCGGCACGGCGTTTCTTACCACGGTGATTGCCGCCGGTGCGGGCTTTGCGTTTTCCCGCTTCAGCTTTAAAGGCAAAACGGTGATGGCCGCGCTGTTGCTGTTCACCCAGATGTTCCCGCTGGTGATGATCCTCGCGCCGATTTACAAAGTAATGGCACCGCTCGGGCTGACCAACAGCCTGCTGGGATTAATTCTGATCTACACCGCTTTTAACGTGCCTTTCGCGACCTTTCTGATGCAGTCATTTTTCGACAGCATTCCTAAAGATCTCGAAGAGTCAGCAATGCTGGAAGGGTGCAGCCGTTTTATGGCGCTGCGTAAAGTCATCATCCCGCTGACCTTGCCGGGCATGGCCGCCACGCTGGGATTTGTGTTTACCGCGGCATGGAGCGAACTGTTGTTCTCGCTGATGTTAATCAACAAAAATGACGTGATGACCTTCCCGGTGGGGTTGCTAAGTTTTGTGTCGAAGTTTGCGGTTTCCTGGGGCGACATGATGGCGGCGGCAGTGCTGGCGCTGATCCCTGCTTGTCTGTTCTTTGCGTTCATTCAGCGCTACCTGGTTCAGGGGCTGACTGCCGGTGCGGTAAAAGGATAATTTTATGGCTCAGATTACGATTTCCGATCTCCAAAAACGTTACGAAAATGTCGAAGTGCTGCGGCACATTAACCTGACGATCAAAGACGGTGAGTTCGTGGTGCTGGTCGGCCCGTCTGGCTGCGGCAAATCCACCTTACTGCGCACCATCGCCGGGCTGGAACTGGCGACGGCGGGGGACATCCACATCGGCACGCGGCTGATGAATCAGGTTGCGCCGAAAGACCGGGATATCTCGATGGTGTTCCAGAGCTACGCGCTCTATCCGCACATGACAGTGGCACGCAACATGGGGTTCAGCCTGGAAGTGCAAAAGCGCCCGAAAGCAGAAATCGACGCCGCCGTGAATAAAGCTGCCGACATTCTCGGCCTGACCGCGTTATTGCATCGCCGCCCGAAAGAGCTTTCCGGCGGGCAGCGCCAGCGCGTGGCGATGGGCAGGGCGATTGTGCGCGAACCGCAGGTATTCCTGTTCGACGAACCGCTCTCCAATCTCGACGCCCAGCTGCGCGGCCAGATGCGCATTGAAATTAAAAGTCTGCATCAAAGAATGCGCAACACCATTGTTTACGTGACCCACGATCAGGTCGAAGCCATGACGCTTGCCGATCGTATCGTGGTACTCAATCACGGCCTGATCCAACAGGTCGGCACGCCGCTGGAGCTTTACGACACGCCCGCTAATAAATTCGTCGCCAGTTTTATCGGTTCACCTTCGATGAACTTTATCGACGGCACGATAGAGATGGGCGATTCCGCCCCGCAGCTGCGCATCAATCCCACCCTGACGCTACCGGTGGACCCGGCCATTACCGGTCTGCAAAGCGATGCAAAAGTCATTTACGGCGTTCGTCCCGAGGCGATTGTGCTCTGCTCCGGGGACGCGCCGGGCGCACTGCCTCTGGATGTGACCCTCATTGAACCGACCGGTCTGAGCGAGCTTATTCACGGGACGCTGGGCGGCGAAAAGCTGAGTGTTTACAGCATGGTGAGATCGGGAGCCGCGCCGGGGGACAGAGTGTGGATAACAATTGATACCGCAAGGGTGCAGGTGTTTGACGGAGGGAGTCAGAGGCGGCTGGCGAAACAAGGGGAAAATTTGGTGCCATGACCGGGCACCGGGCGGTTCAAACCATTCGGGAATGGTGAAATTTTTAAAACAATGATCGAGGATATTTCGGTTTCTGACGCTCAGCGATCCCATAGCGCACTGCGTCGAAACCGCCCAAAGAGGACCAGGACGGGCCCTCTTTGGAATCTCCGCGTCTTTTTAAAACACGCGCTACCGCTGGAACGATGGACGTGTTCTTTGACTCCCGCGTGTGGCGCAAAACCCTGCCGCTGCGCGGTTCCTTCTCTCGGTCTTCGAGCCTACGGTCTCGAAGCCGCTCCGTTCAGCAGGATTTTTTGATCGCGCCATCTCGCCATTTTTAGAAACAAATCCAAGACATCTGAACTGCGCGTTTGGTTTTTAAAATGATCCTGAGCCGGTGAGGCTGTGACCTAAAAAGCTCTGGCCGCTTTCAAAAATCACGCCGAAGGGAGAGGTGGAAAACCGCGCGCCTTTTTGCGCGGGTTGTAACCCGACCGGAGGGTACCGCGCCGCGGCGGGATTTTGCGGCAA
This sequence comes from Rahnella sp. 1L-D-7-B-C2, assembly GCF_057290995.1. Taxonomy (NCBI): domain Bacteria; kingdom Pseudomonadati; phylum Pseudomonadota; class Gammaproteobacteria; order Enterobacterales; family Yersiniaceae; genus Rahnella; species Rahnella sp. 1L-D-7-B-C2. The sequence goes on from NZ_JBXAVQ010000019.1 coordinate 22,966, forward strand.
TAGCGGTGGTGGCTGAAACATAGCCCGTCTGCATGGCACGTGTTTTAAAGAGCCGCGGATTCTTAAGGGGGCGGCGATAAGCCCCCTTAAGGCCAGTGTGGGTGGCAACCCACGGTTTTGACATTGACGTTGATTTTAAACAGCAGGCCAGTGGGCAGCCCGGCCAATAAAAATTACGCCGGTTTAGCCTCCGCCAGCCTCATCAACCTGCCCCCCACGCCTACACCTGCCACCAGCATCACACTAATAAACACCGTGATCCCATTCCACCCGTACGCATGCCAGAAGAATCCGCCCAGCGTACCCGCCACACTCGAACCCGCGTAATAACAGAACAGATACAGTGAGGAGGCTTGTCCTTTCGCACGGCGTGCGCGCCTGCCGATCCAGCCGCTGGCGACGGAATGGGCGGCGAAGAAGCCGCCGGTGACCAGGATCATCCCAATGAAAATCAACCAGACCGGCGAAAAGGCAGTGAGCAGAATACCGGCCAGCATGATGGCGATTGCACCGATTAGCACCGGGCCCCGGCCATAAACGCCGGTCAGCACGCCCGCTTTCGGCGAACTGTAGGTGCCCATCAGGTACACCACTGACAAAATCCCGACGATGGCCTGACTCATATTGTACGGCGTCCCGAGCAGGCGATAGCCGATGTAATTAAACATCGTCACGAAGCTGCCCATCAGCAGAAAACCTTCGACGAACAGCAAAGGCAGCCCGCTGTCGCGCCAGTGCAGTTTAAAGTTGATGAGCAGTTTGCGTGGTTTCAGCGAGCTGGCGCGAAAGTGTTTGGAGGCCGGGAGGATGCGCCAGAACATAATGGCCGCCGCCAGCGCGAAGAGGCCGACTACCGCAATCGCGATGCGCCATGAGAAGAAATCGGTCAGCACGCCGCTGACCAGTCGCCCGCTCATGCCGCCGATAGAGTTGCCGCTGATGTATAACCCCATCGAGAAAGCCACCACGCTCGGGTGAATTTCTTCGCTCAGATAGGTCATCGCCACCGCTGCTACGCCGCTGAGCGAAAGGCCAATCAGGGCACGCATGACGAGAATGCCATCCCAGCTTTGCATAAAGGAACATACCAGCGTACAACCTGCCGCGAGCAGCAACGCTACCACCATCACCGATTTACGCCCGACGGCATCCGAAACCGGCCCGGTAAACAGCAGGCCGATGGCCATCAGCCCGGTGGATAACGACAGCGAAAGGCTGCTGGTCGCCGGTGACACGCCGAAATCATGAGATAACACTGGCAGGATCGGCTGCACGCAATAAAGCAACGCAAACGTCGCCAGCCCGGCAGAGAACAGGGCGAGTGTCACCCGGATAAACTGCGGCGTACCACGTTTGATAAAGGGCGATTTTGGAGTAGTGCGGGCGACGGAGGTGTCAGGATTAAGTTCGTCGTCATTGACCAGACTGTTATCAAAGGGAGATCCGGATGGTGCAGCGGGCTTCCGCTGAGTGGTTTTCACTGTCAATCCTTAGCGAGGGTGATAATAAAAAATATTTGAAAATGTATGAAAATTTTAACCCTGAGATTTATATTGTCTAATATATTAATTTCGCTGAAACGATATGTTTAAAGTATCAATTGGAGCCAACGCCGCGCGATGAGCCATATAGAACTGCGTCACCTGCGTTATTTTATCGCCGTCGCTGACGAGCTGCATTTCGGGCGGGCAGCTGAGCGGCTGCACATCTCCCAGCCGCCGTTGAGCCAGCAGATTCAGGCGCTGGAGGCCCACGTCGGTGCGGCGCTGTTTTACCGCAGTAACCGGACGGTGCGGCTGACGCAGGCGGGCGTGACGTTTGTGCATGAAGCGCGGCAGATTTTGCAGCGGGTGGAAGAAGCGTCAGAGCAGGCAGCGCGGATCCATCGCGGTGAGTCCGGCAATCTGACGCTCGGGCTGACCTCTTCGGCACCGTTTTTACACCGGGTTTCCCGCACTCTGCATCGTTTCCGCTTAACTTATCCCGACGTGAATATTCGCATTGAACAGCTCAACAGCAAGCAGCAGATCGACCCGCTGCTGGAAGGCAAACTGGATCTGGGGATTATGCGCAACGGCGATCTGCCGCCGCAGCTGGCGCATCAGCTGATATGGTCGGAGCCGCTGATTGCCGTGGTGCATAAAGACAATCCGCTCAATGATTTGCCCGCCGGTGAACTGACATTCCAGCATCTGGCCGATCAGCCTTTTGTATTTTTTTCCAAAGATGTCGGCACCTCACTGTACGACGATATTCTCGACCAGCTGAGAGCGCAGGGGATCACGCCCTATATCACGCAGGAAGTGGGTGAGCCGCTGACCATTATCGGGCTGGTCGCCGCCGGACTGGGCGTGTCGATTTTACCGGCGTCCTATCTGCGCATTCAGGTCGACGGCGTGAAATATTTACGCTTCGGGGATATGCAAGGCACCACAGAACTCTGGCTGGTGAATCACGCCGAACGGCCGATGACGGCGGCGACCAAGGCCTTTACAGATCTGATGATGAAAGAGGACGGTGTTTGACATAAGACAAAAGCTGCTGAATTTCCAGTCAATTCCGAACGTGTTTTCGCGCAATGTGTGCACTAAATCACATAACGAATCAAATAGTTGACGGCATATGGCAAAAACCCCACCATAGCCTCTAATCTTTATTTTGAAGCGCGAAAATAACAGGAGTTCCCTGAGTGATCCCCGATGGGCAGCCCGGCCATATTGATCAAATCAAACAAACTAACGTCGGTGCTGTGTATCGCCTGATAGATCAGTTTGGTCCTATTTCGCGCATTGAGCTTTCCAAAAAAGCCCAGCTGGCACCTGCCAGTATTACCAAAATTGTCCGTGAACTGATTCAGGCGCACCTGGTACTTGAAACGGAATTTCAGGATCCCGGCAGCCGCGGGCGTCCGGCAATCGGTTTAGCCCTCGACACGCAAGCCTGGCACTACCTTTCTGCCCGCATCAGCCTCGGCTCTATCACGCTGGGGTTACGCGATCTGAGCAGCAAACTGGTGGTGGAAGAAGTGTTGCCGCTGCCGGAACAGGCTCCGCAGTCGCTGATGCAGCGCATCATCGTTGAAATCGATCAGTTCTTTATCCGCCATCAGCGCAAACTCGAACGCCTGACCGCCATCGCCATTACCCTGCCGGGCATGATCGACGCGCGGCGCGGCATCGTTCACCGCATGCCGTTTTATCACGATGTGTTCGATATGCCGCTCGGCGATACTCTTTGCGCACATACGGGGTTGCCGGTGTACGTGCAGCATGACATCAGCGCGTGGACGCTGGCGGAAGCCTTGTACGGCGCATCGCGCGGCTGTAAAAACGTGGTGCAAATTGTTATCGATCACAACGTTGGCGCAGGTGTTATTACCAGCGGACGCGTTCTGCACGCGGGCAGCAGCAGCGTGGTTGAAATCGGTCATACGCAGGTCGATCCTTATGGCAAACGCTGTTATTGCGGCAATCATGGCTGTCTGGAGACCGTCGCCAGTACCGACAGCATTCTCGAACTGGTGCGTCAGCGTCTGACCGCTTCAGCCCCCGCAAGTTTATTGCACGGGGTAACGCTGACCATCGAAGCGGTGTGTGATGCGGCAAACCGTGGCGATCAGCTGGCACGCGACGTCATCGTCGGCGTGGGGCAGAGCGTCGGGCGGATGTTGGCGATCATGGTCAATCTGTTCAATCCTGAAAAAGTGCTGATCGGCTCACCGCTTAATTTATCGCAGGATATTCTTCATCCGGCAATAATGTCTTGTATTCAACAGCAATCCCTTCCCGCATATAGTGAAAATATCAAACTCGAATCCACGCAATTTTATAATCAGGGAACGATGCCTGGCGCGGCATTAGTTAAAGACGCGCTGTACAGCGGATCATTGCTGATAAAACTCTTACAAGGCTAAGTTTTTTATAACGTTAAAGACTGATTTAAAATAAATCCGAATAAGCTTTCTCGCGCTGGTAAACAAAACATTGCGCTAACGCAAACCGCTCGCATCTCGCATCGCCTAGACTTTCCGTCGTTACTTTGTCTCTGGCGGTGTTTTTCCGGAGACTATCTTTCAATAAGACGGAGAGATCCCGGAGCCTGAATTCCATGTTAACGCACTTTTTCGTCACGGGTACGGACGCCCGTGTAGGTAAAACCATTGTCACACGTGCCTTGCTACAGGCTTTAGCCGCGCAGGATCGCTGCGTTCTTGGCTACAAACCTATCGCTACTGGCAGCCAGGAGTTGGCCGACGGGGTTCGAAATAAAGATGCGGTAACTCTTCAGCAGTCATCTTCTATTGCTTATCCTTTTAAGAAAATAACGCCACTGGCATTAACGGATGAAGATATTTATGCCAGTGAAATACCGAAAAACGTGTTTGAAATAATGACAGACGGCCTCAATTTTATGCGTGAAGAGGCAGATTCGGTAGTGGTTGAAGGATGCGACGGCTGGAGAACCTTGATTACTCCACATCTTTTATATTCCGACTGGGTACGCCAGCAAAATATGCCGGTCGTGCTGGTTGTCGGTATTCAGGAAGGCTGTGTCAGTCACGCGTTATTAACCGCGCAGGCCATTATTGCTGACGGATTACCGTTGTTAGGCTGGGTGGCAAACCGAATTAATCCATGCCTAGCTCATTATCAGGAGACTATCGAAGCGCTTACCGCGAATATTTCCGCGCCGCTGCTCGGTGAAATTCCGTATCTGCCAAGGGCAGAAAGCCGCGATATGGCGAAGTTTATCGATCTCTCCAGTTTTAATCTGAAAACGCTGACCAGCGCCTGATTGGCCGCATCGCTACGTTCCACAACGGTTAAACGGTTCCGGCTTCCTCGCCCGGAGCCGTTTTTTTTGTCTATAATTCAGGATTAGCTTTAATGCATCAATCTGAAGAAAAAAGAGAACATGGCCGTTACGCACTCATCTGAACACTCACCCGTCGTTAAAAATGCTCACCGTCCGCTGATCCTCATCGCCTGCATGTTGTCGATGTTTATGGCCGCCGTGGAAGTGACGATTGTCGCGACCGCGATGCCGACCATCATTGGCGATCTCGGCGGTTTCTCGCTGCTTGGCTGGGTATTTGCGGTCTATTTGCTGACGCAGGCGATCACCGTGCCCGTGTATGGCAGGCTGGCGGATTTGTACGGTTGCCGGAAGATGTTTTTCATCGGCACCACTCTGTTTTTGATTGGCTCGGTGCTGTGTGGTTTTGCCCCTTCGCTCGGCTGGATGATCGGTTTTCGCGCCTTGCAGGGGCTGGGTGCCGGGGCAATCACGCCGATTGCCACCACGCTAATCGCCAACGTTTACGGCCCGCAGGAACGTGCCAAAGCGCAAGGTTATCTGTCAAGCGTGTGGGGCGTTTCGGCGATCGTCGGCCCGCTGATGGGCGCGTTTATCGTTTCACATTTTCACTGGGCGGTGGTGTTCTGGGTCAACGTGCCCATCGGACTGGTGGCGATGGGCATTCTGATCAAATACCTGCCGCCGGACGGCCAGCGTAAACAACATCAGCTGGATCTGGCGGGAACCGGGTATCTGACGCTTTCAGTTGCCGCATTGCTGCTGGCGCTGTTACAGGCCGAAGTGCTCGGCTACTGGGCGCTGGGGCTGATTGCGCTGGCGGTGTGCAGCGCGCTGTTGCTTATCCGGCAGGAGCGCAAAACGCCGGAGCCGCTGTTCCCGCTGGAGCTGTGGCAAAGCAAGGTGATTATCGCCGGGAACATCGGCGGCCTGATTATCGGTGCGACCATGATGGGGATCAGCGCATTTTTGCCGACTTACGTGCAGGGCGTGCTCGGCGGAACGCCGCTGGAGGCAGGCACTACGCTGGCGCTGATGTCCATCGGCTGGCCGCTGGCGAGTATGCTCAGCAGCCGTCTGATGCAGGCGACGTCTTACCGCGCTACGGCGGTAATTGGCGGGATTTTGCTGGTCGGCGGCAGTCTGGCGTTACTGCTGCTTTCACCGACCTCGGGCCTGTGGATTGCGCGCCTGGCGGCGTTTTCGATTGGTGCAGGGATGGGGCTGTGTAACACCACGTTTATCGTCTCCGTACAAAACAGCGTCGGCCCTGCTATCCGTGGAATAGCCACGGCTTCCACGCTGTTTACGCGAATGCTGGGTTCCGCCATCGGCACTGCGCTGCTTGGCGCGACGCTCAATCTCAATCTGCAATACCGTTTGCCGGAGATTGCCGATCCGGTGCAAAAGTTGATGGAGAAAGCCACCCGCAGCGCGATGGGCTCTGACCAGCTCAGCGCGCTGACCGACAGCGTGGCGGCCTCGCTGCACTGGGTATTTGTGGTGTCGGCGGTGATTTCCGTACTGGCGGTCGCTGCCGGTTTATTGATCCCGGCGGGTGACCGCCCGCATGCAGCACCTCAGCGCGAAAGTTAATTTATGCCTGGCGTTGCGAAAGCCTGAATGCGGCTAACATCAGCGTCAGGCTCAGTAACACTGCGACCGACGCCATCGCCATCCCGTCGCCCACCGAGCCCTGCTCAAACTGACGCCAGACAAAGACCGACACCGTCTGCACGCCCGCCGGAGAAAGCAGCAGGGAGGTAACCAGTTCGCGCGACGCGACGGCAAACACCATCATCATTGAGGCCAGCAAACTCGGTAATACCAGCGGCAGCAGGATCAGCCGCAACGTCTGCGCCGCCGTTGCGCCGTGAACGCGGGCGGCAGCATCCAGATTACCGCCAATCTGTTTCAGCGCTGCGCTGACGTAGCGTACCGGATAGGGCAGCAGCAGGCAGCAATAGGCCAGCAGCAAAATCCCCCAGGTGTTATACGGCGTGACTGGCCAGAAACTGCGGTTCCACGCCAGAATCAGCCCGACACCGACCACAATCCCCGGCAATGCGGCGGGCAGCAGAGAAAGCCCGTCGATCACGGCCGCACCACGAATTTTCCTCGCCACCACCAGCCACGACGCCAGAAAGCCGGTTGCCCCAGCAATAAGCGCTGTACCGAGCGCCAGACTGAGGCTGGTAGAAAGCGCACCCAGCGCGTCGCCGTGGGTGGCAAACAGCGCCGCGAAGTGCCGCAGGGTGAGATTGGCAAAAGACAGCCCGCCGGACAGCGTGCCGGAAAACGCCGTTACCAGCATCGATGCCAGAGGCAGCGCGACGGCGGTCAGCGCCACCAGCGAAAACAGCGCCAGCACCGGCACCGTCCAGCCGGACAGCGGCTTTGGCGTTACGTCCGCCGGTTTGCCGGTCATACTTTCGACATTTTTCCCCGCCAGCACCGCGCGCTGAACGCTGTAAGCGCACAACGCCATCGCCACCAGCACCAGCGAAAGCACCGCCGCGCCCGGCAAATCGATTGGCCAGTCCGCCAGCCGCTGCTCGATGCCGGTGGTCAGCATCAGAATACCGCTGCGTGAGCCCAGCGCGCCGGGCACGCCGTATTCCTCAATCGACAGCGTGAACGCCAGCAGTAAACTCGACGCCATCGCCGGTAACGCCATGGGCAGCGTAATGCGGATAAAAGCCTGAAACGCACCGGCGCCGTGGATGCGCGCGACATCCGCCAGCCGGCTGCCGCTGGCGGCCATGCTGCGCGAAACCGCGAAATAGACCACCGGAAAAATATTCAGCGTCATCACCACAATCATGCCCGGCAGTGAAAACAGAAAATCATTGAGATGCAGCCACGGCAGCAACTGCTGCACATAGCCGTTGGTCTGCAACGCCAGCATCCAGGAGAGTGCGGCGATATACGGCGGCAGCAAAAATGGCACCAGAAACAGCACGTCCCACAGCGCCGCGCCCGGCAGCCGGAACAATCCGCGCAGTGCGCCGAGCGGAATACCGATCAGCGCGCTGCACAAGGCCACGCCCAGCCCGACTTTTAACGTTGTGGCGATCAGCGCCAGCATCTGTGGTTCGGCGAAGACGCGGGAAAAGGCGCTGAACGGCGCAGAATAGCGGCCGGAATCCAGATGCGGGAAAATCGCCTGCAGCACCACAAAGCTGACCGGCACGGCGACCAGCAACAGCAGCGCAAGACCGGTCACGCCCGGTAAAAAAGCGTTTCTATTCATGATTCAGTTCTCAGAAACGGGCTACGCAGCGGGTGTGCGCAGCCCGTCGGGGGGTTACGGCTGGGCGAAGAGTTTGGCGAAACGATCGAGAACGTCTTTGCGCGAGGCGGACGCTTTCGGGTCTTCCGGCAGCAGTTTCAGGGATTTAAACAGCGGACGTTTAGCATCAATATCGGTACGGGCGGGCATCAGCCATGCGTCGGCCACCAGCTTCTGACCTTCCGGCGACAGTGCGTAATCGATAAAGGCTTTAGCCTCTTTTTGCTGCTGGCTGGATTTGAGGATCATCATCGGGCGCGGGGCGATCACGGTGCCGCTCTGCGGGAAAATTACTTTGACGGATTCACCGTCCTGCATACTCGCGTAAGAGACGTAATCCACCGCGCCAAATACCGCCGCTTTCGCGCCTTGTAACACCGGCGTCAGCGCCTGCGCGTTCGGCCCGGCAATGATCATGCCGTTGGCTTTCAGGTCGTCAAACAATTTCCATGCCTGTTGCGCGTGGGCATTCTGCAACCCGATCAGCAGATCCAGCGACGCGCCGGACAGGGAGGGATCCGGTGTGGTGACTTTGTCCTTGAACTCCGGTTTAGTCAGGTCGCCCCAGTCTTTCGGCTCGGACGTTCCGCTTTTGGTGTTCCACACAATCCCCAGCGCGGAAATGCCCTGCGCCACGTAATACGGCGTCTTGAACTGCGCCGGAACCTGCGCCGCGTTCGGGCTCTGATATTCCAGTAACCAGCCGCGCTGTTCGAGATCGGTAGCGGTATCCCATGACGCTGAGATCAGCACGTCTGCGCGCGGATTGGCCTGTTCGGCTTCGAGGCGCGCCATCACTTTGCCGGTGGTGGCCTGAAACACATCGACTTTTACGCCGGCCTGTTTTTCATAGCCCGCCGCCAGTTTTTTGGCCAGCGAACCCGGCCCGGCGGTATAAAGCGTCAGTGCCTGGGCGCTGCCCGCTGCCATTGCGAGAGAAAGAGTCATTGCAGTCATTACGCCTGTTTTGGTTCGGGATAAAAGTGTGCGAGTCATTGAGTCAATTCCATCAGAGGTTAAGCAACAAAAGGGGAAACAACGGAAGCATCATTCAGGTCAATACTGGCGATCGCGCCCTGGTCCATGCGTGCAATACGGTGCGCCAGTGCGCGGGCTTCGTGCCGGTCGTGGGTGACGTACACCGCCGTGGTGCCGAGCTGGCGCAAAAGCGTCGCCATCTCTTCACACAGGCTTTCGCGCAGATCGCGGTCAAGATTGGAGAGCGGTTCGTCGAACAGCAGAATGCGCGGCTCAGCGACAATCGCCCGCGCCAGTGCCACGCGCTGTTGCTGACCACCGGAAAGCTCGGAAGGGCGTCGTGAAGCGAAATCGGCCAGCCCGACGCGATCGAGCGCAGCCATCACTTTTTCCTGCTGAAGTGCGCCACGAACTCCGCGCATTTGCAGCGGAAACGCGACGTTCTGCCGCACGCTCATGTGCGGCCACAGCGCGTAATCCTGAAAGGCCATGCCGAGATTGCGCCGCTCCGGTGGCAGACTGAAGGTGTCGCTGGCGACGATTTCGCCGTCGAAGCTTAACTGCCCGGAGGCCGGGTGCAGTAAACCAGCGAGCATTTTCAGCAGCGTGCTTTTGCCGCAGCCCGAGGGGCCGAGCAGGGCGAGGATCGTGCCTTTGGGCACGGTCAGATTGACGTGATTGAGTACCGGTGTGCTCCCGAAGAAATGGGACACCTGATGGACTGCGATAGCGGGAGGCGAAGCAATGCGCGGTGGCGCATCCCCGCCGTTTAAAGCTGGAATGTTCATGACGGTACTATCCTCTTTGGGACTTATTAGTGCTGCTGAGCCTAAAGAGAATGTGTGACGGTGACATGACAGGTTTGTGAAGGTAGAAAGTGAATGTAGAAATTTGGCGGTGCAGGCAGGGAACCTGCACCGGATCATTCGTACACTGTTTTATTTCTTATATTGCTGTTCACCCCACGCCAGCATCCCGGCCAGCAGCGGTTTCAGAACGCCCTGTAATTCAGTGGCTTTAGCGTCGTCATAGGCGAACGGTTCGATCTCTTCCATGTAATTCACCTGCGCCAGCTCCAGCTGAACCGCGTGCTGATGCACATCCGGCTGACCGTATTCGCGGGTAATGTAGCCACCTTTGAAACGGCCGTTCAGCACGTGGCTGAAGCGCGATTGTTGCATGCAAACGCCTTCCACCACGCCGCTTAAACCGGGCGAACAGCTTGCGCCGCCGTTGGTGCCGAGATTCAGATCCGGCAGTTTGCCATCGAACAGACGCGGGATTTGTGAGGCAATAGAATGCGCATCAAACAGCAGCGCGTAGCCAAACTCCTGTTTCATCCTCGCCAGTTCTGACGCAATAGTGTGGTGATACGGCTGCCAGATTTGCGCCAGATACTGCTGGCGCTGCGCCACGGTCGGCTCCATCCCGGCTCTGAAGGTCGGGCGGCCATCAAATAACGTATCCGGGAACAGGCCAGTGGTGGCGGTGGCATAAAGCGGGGTGTCGTCGGCCGGACGATTGAGATCAATCACAAAGCGGGAATATTGCCCGACCAGAATGCTGGCCCCGAGCGCACGGGCAAAATCATACAACTGCGGAATATGCCAGTCGGTGTCAGAAAGCGGCAGCGCGGCATCGGTCAGCCCGCTGGCGACTTCCGGCGTCAGGTGCGTTCCGGCGTGCGGAATGCTGATCAGCAACGGGGCGGTTCCCCGGATGAAATGTAACGGTTCGGCGATAACAGAATTAGCTGAAAGGCTCATAAACGAACTTCTCCACGCAGGTGACCACGAAAAATAACGGTGCAGGGCAGCTGTCCGCCCAGCCAGTAAACCAGTTCAGCCGGGCGCGACAGCGGCCAGTGAATAAAATCGGCGACCTTGCCCGCTTCCAGCGAGCCGTGAGAATCCTGCAAACCCAGTGCCCGTGCGCCGTGGCAGGTCACACCGGCCAGCGCTTCTTCCGGCGTCAGTCGAAACAGCGTACAGCCCATATTCAGCATTAAGCGCAGAGAAAGCGCCGGAGAGGTTCCCGGATTGGCATCACTGGCCAGCGCCATCGGCACGCCGTGAGTGCGAAAATGTTCCACCGGCGGGCGCTGCGTTTCGCGCAGCAGATAGAAGGCGCCGGGCAGTAATACCGCGACGGTACCCCCGGTGGCCATTGCTTTGGCATCGTCTTCGGTGGCGTATTCCAGATGATCGGCAGACAGGGCATGATGGCGTGCGGCCAGCGCACTGCCGTGCAGGGAAGAGAGTTGTTCGGCGTGAAGTTTTACCGGCAGGCCGAGGAATTTTGCGGCATTGAAGACGCGTTCCACCTGCTCTGGCGAAAACGCCAGGTGTTCACAAAAGGCATCCACGGCGTCGGCGAGATTTTCCTGTGCAACCACCGGCAGCAGGGTGTCACAAATTAGCTGAATATATTCATCCGGCCGGTCTTTGAATTCAGGTGGCAGCGCATGGGCGGCGAGGCAGGTGGATTTCACCTCGACCGGCAGCATATGGCCAAGCCTGCGGATCACCCGCAGTATTTTGATTTCGCTTTCCACGCTCAGGCCGTAGCCCGATTTAATCTCCACGCAGGTGACGCCTTCGGCCAGCAGCGGTTGCAGGCGGACTAACGCCTGCGCCAGAAGTTCATCCTCGCTGGCGGCGCGTGTGGCGTTGACCGTTGATAAAATGCCGCCGCCCGCTGCGGCAATCTCTGCGTAACTCACGCCATTCAGCCGCTGTTCAAATTCAGCGCTGCGATTCCCGCCAAATACCAGATGCGTGTGGCAATCGACCAGCCCCGGCGTGATGATCCCGCCGTCGAATTGATGTTCGATGGCGTTCGGGTAATTCGGGCAGTCAGCGTCAGCGCCGACCCACAGGATCTTGCCGCCGCTGACGGCAATCGCGCCGTTTTCGATCAGGTTGTATTTCCCGTCCCGCATGGTGACCAGCGTGGCGCCGCGCCAGACGCTGTCACATTGCGAGGAGGGTTCAGAAGAGAAATGCGTGGACAGCGTTAAGGGCATGACGGGCTCCGGACAAGGTTGATCTTGTATAGACAACTAAAGTCAACCTAGCGCATAACCCGAAAACCGGCAAGCGAAAAGCGTCTCAACCGTGACTGGTGAAGCGTCCGAACAGCTGATAACGGGAACCAGCGTAGATCAGCCGCGCCGACGTGACCACGCGGCTGCCGCTCCAGGTACGGCGGTGGATCAGCAGGCAAGGCTCATGCTCGCTAAGCTGCAACAGTTCTCGCTGCTCGTCGCTGGCGCTGACGGCTTCCACACGATGCTCACCGGCAGTCAGCGGCGCGATGGTCATCAGATAGGTATAAGGCGACTGCTTATTCAGCACTTCTTCCAGATAATCGGGAGCCATTTCCGGATTCACAAAACGCTCTTCGATCTGTACCGGCACATGATTTTCGTAATGCACGATTTGCGAATAAAACAGGATTTGCCCGAGGGCGACGTCCATCTGCTGCACCTGTGCGGCATCCGCCAGCCGGGCTTCGCACAGCAGAATTTTGCTGTCGTGCTGATGGCCGCGCGCGGCGATTTCATCGGCGATGTTATGCACTTCCAGCATCGGGGTATAGGCCTTGGCTTCGGCCACGAAGGTGCCGACGCCCTGCATGCGGATCAGAAAACCTTCGCTGGTCAGCTCACGCAGTGCGCGGTTGATGGTCATGCGGCTGACGCCCAGCTCGTTGGTCAGCTCACTCTCGGAAGGTACGCGCTGATGCGGTTTCCATACGCCCGCGCGGATCTGGCTGACGATCGCCTGTTTCACACGCTGATAAATAGGGGCGGGGGCGTCGCTCATTGCGGCCGCCAGTTCGGACAATGTCTGCTGGGACACTCCCTGTTGCGCTGCACCAGAATGAAAAAGTGGTGTCGGCTCCGACATGTCTCGTACCTCGCTCGTTGATCTTGCTGAATTGTTTTCCGTTCACAGCCCCGTAGTGTCCACCACGGGCAGGCAAACGAAAAGAGGACGGGGGAAACAAAAATCAAAAAAATTCCTGTTGCAAGTTTACAGCGCAATCAGGCATATGTATATGTATAGACAAGTTGATTAAAACAGTAGCGTTTGTTTATCAAAAATTGCATTTATGTTTCCCCATGTTGATTCAGGAACGATGTCATGGCTGCTTATTTTGCTTCACGCGCCTTACTTGCCGACGGCTGGGCGCACGATGTTCGTCTGGAGGTTGACGCCGCCGGAATGCTGACGGCGGTGACGCCGGGTAGCCATCCGCAGGGCTGCACCACGCTTTCAGGACCGGTGGTGCCGGGCATGCCGAATCTGCATTCGCACGCTTTTCAGCGGGTGATGGCCGGGCTGGCGGAAGTCGCCGGAGATCCGCAGGACAGCTTCTGGACGTGGCGCGACCTGATGTATCGCATGGTGCAACGCCTGACGCCTGAGCAGACCGGCGTCATCGCCCGCCAGCTGTATATCGAAATGCTCAAAGGCGGCTATACGCAGGTTGCCGAATTCCACTATCTGCATAACGACCTCAGCGGGAAGCCTTATGCCGATCGCGGCGAAATGACCGCACAGCTGAGCGCGGCGGCGGAGCAGGCGGGCATCGGCCTGACACTGTTGCCGGTGCTGTACAGCTACGCCGGATTTGGCGCGCAACCGGCGCAGGACGCGCAAAGACGCTTTATTCAGGACGTGGACAGCTACCTGCAACAGCAGGATACGATCCGTCAGCAGACTGGCGGCAAACCGTTGCAAAACGCCGGTCTGTGCTTCCACTCGCTGCGCGCCGTGACTCTGACACAAATGCGTGAGGTGCTGGCGGCGGGCGACAAAAATTCCCCGGTACACATCCACATCGCCGAACAGCAAAAAGAGGTGAACGATTGCCTCGGCTGGAGCGGACAGCGGCCAGTCACCTGGCTGTATGACCATCTGGATATTGATAGCCGCTGGTGCCTGATCCACGCCACGCACACCGACCGTTTTGAATTAGCCAGCATGGCGAAAAGCGGCGCGGTGGCGGGATTATGTCCGACGACGGAAGCTAACTTAGGCGACGGCATTTTCCCCGGCGTGGAATACCTGGGTCACAACGGCCGCTGGGGCATTGGCTCCGACAGCCACGTTTCGCTCAACGTAGTGGAAGAGCTGCGCTGGTTCGAATACGGCCAGCGTCTGCGCGATCAGCGCCGCAACCGCCTGACGCTGCCGCATCAGAACCAGCATTCCGTCGGCGACGTGCTCTATTCCCACGCCTTACAGGGCGGTGCGCAGGCATGCGGTGCGGCGATCGGCGAGCTGGCCGTGGGCTATCGCGCCGACTGGCTGGTACTCGACGGCAGCGATCCCTATCTGGCGGCGGCCAAAAACAGCGAAATTCTTAACCGCTGGTTGTTTGCCGGTAACAGCGGGCAAATCCGCGATGTCTATGTCGGCGGTATCGCGCGTATTGTCGAAGGTCAGCATACACAGCAACAGACCGCTGCGGCGGATTTCCTCAAGGTGCTGAACCAACTGGCGGAGCGTGACGCATGACCGGCTGGCAGCCATTCAGCTTTGCGAGCCTGCCGGTCAGCCCGTGGCGTAACGGCGGCGGCGAAACCCGCGAAATCATCAGCTTTCCGGCAGGAAGCGCGGATTTTGACTGGCGTGCCAGCATCGCGACCATCGCGCAGGACGGCCCGTTTTCCTTATTCCCCGGCATTGACCGTTCGATCACGTTACTCAGCGGTGCAGGCGTCCATTTGCTGGCCGCACCGGACATCAGCCATTCCCTCAGCCGTGTGGCTGAACCTTTTGCTTTTCGCGGCGAACAGGCGGTCAGCGCCCGGCTGCTCGGCGGCGTGACCACCGATTTCAACATCATGACCCGCCGTCGTTCTTGCCTTGCACGGGTGATTGCCGCCCGCGATACGCTGGCGGTTTTACCTGAAAACGGCGGCGTGATTTACGTCCTTAACGGTGACTGGCATCTGCCGGACGGCGCGCAAATCGGGCAGGGCGATGGATTTTACTGGACGGCAACGGCGCAGATAAACCCGGTTATCGTCAGCACAGAACACCCTGACGGCCTGCTGCTTTGGGCCTCAATCATTACGGATTAATCGTTGCGAAGAACAGCCCGACAGACTGTGTTCTGGTGCGGGTTTTCGTTTAGCTTAACTTGTCTATACAGGAATAGATTATGGCTTCTTCATCCCCAGAAATAACCCTTTGCCCTCTGCAACCGGGTCAGGTTGATTTACCGACGCTGCGCCAGATTTATCAGGGTAACGTCCGCCTCGAGCTGGCGGAGGGCGCGCGGGCAGACGTTCAGGCTTCTCAGGAAACGGTCACGCGCATCGTCGAATCTGGCAAGGTGGTTTACGGCATCAATACCGGCTTCGGCAAGCTGGCGCAAACGCGCATTCCGGCGGAAAGGCTGGCGGAATTGCAGCGTAATCTGGTGCTGTCGCACAGCGTCGGCATTGGCAAGGATCTGGCGGATAACGTGGTGCGTCTGGTGATGGCCACCAAAGTGCTGAGCCTCTCGCGCGGGCATTCCGGTATCCGCATTGAAGTGATCGACGCGCTGATTGCCTTGTTCAACGCCGGTGTTTATCCATGTATTCCTGAGAAAGGATCCGTGGGCGCGTCCGGCGATTTAGCACCGCTGGCGCATCTTTCCCTGATGCTGATCGGTGAAGGTCAGGTGACGGTTAAGGGTGAGAAAGTGTCGGCGGTAGAAGGGCTGAAAACCGTCGGGCTTGCGCCGTTTGAGCTGGGGCCGAAAGAAGGGCTGGCGCTGCTCAACGGCACGCAGGTCTCAACTTCGCTGGCGTTGTCCGGATTGTTTGAAGCGGAACGCGTTTTTGCGGCCGGTCTGGTGGCGGGTGCGCTGTCCCTGGAAGCTATTAAAGGGTCAGTAAAACCGCTGGATGCGCGCATACATCAGGCACGCGGTCAGGTCGGGCAAATCGCCGTGGCGGCGGCGGTAACAGAATTGCTGGCAGGCAGTGACATTGTCACGTCACATTCCAACTGCGGCCGCGTGCAGGATCCGTATTCCATCCGCTGCGTGCCGCAAGTCATGGGCGCGTGTCTGGATAATCTTCATCACGCTGCCCGTATTTTACGCATCGAAGCCAATGCGGCATCCGATAATCCGCTGGTGTTCGCCGAAAACGGGGATGTGATTTCCGGTGGCAATTTCCACGCTGAACCGGTGGCCTTTGCCGCCGATATCCTCGCCCTGGCGATTGCCGAAATCGGCGCGATCTCCGAGCGGCGCATGGCATTGCTGCTCGATACCGGACTTTCCGGCCTGCCGCCGTTCCTGGTCAACGACGGTGGGGTCAACTCCGGTTTTATGATTGCGCAGGTGACCGCCGCCGCGCTGGCCTCTGAGAACAAATCCCTTGCGCATCCGGGCAGCGTGGACAGCCTGCCGACCTCCGCTAATCAGGAAGATCACGTCTCGATGGCGACCTACGCCGCGCGTCGTCTGGGCGACATGTGCTTTAACACCAGCGTCGTGGTGGGCATTGAGGCGATGGCTGCCGCGCAGGGTATTGATTTCCACCGTCCGCTGCAAAGTTCGCGGGTGCTGGAAAACGAGCTGAAAGCCATTCGTGCCGATGTGCCGTTCCTTGAACATGACCGCCTGATGGCACCGGACGTTGAAATGATGCGCCTGTGGGCCACCCGTGAGCGCTGGCCAGCGGCGGTTGAAGCGCTGTTGCCGAGTTTTGCCTGATTCTCCTGACCCGATAAAGGAACCGAAAATGAACGCTCCACAAAAAACTGCCGTTGCCCGCGTTGTTCGTGCCCCGCACGGCACAGAGCTCAGTTGCCAGAACTGGCTGATCGAAGCGGCATACCGCATGCTGCAAAACAATCTCGATCCGGACGTCGCCGAGCGCCCGGACGATCTGGTGGTGTACGGCGGAATAGGCAAAGCGGCGCGCAACTGGCCGGCGTTTGAAGCCATTCTCACCAGCCTGCGCGCGCTGCGCGAAGACGAAACGCTGCTGGTGCAGTCCGGCAAACCGGTCGGCGTATTTCGCACTCATACCGACGCACCACGGGTGCTGATTGCCAACTCCAATCTGGTGCCGCACTGGGCGAACTGGGAACATTTCCACGAGCTGGATAAAGCCGGGCTGATGATGTACGGCCAGATGACCGCCGGTTCGTGGATCTACATCGGTGCGCAGGGCATCGTGCAGGGCACATACGAAACCTTCGCCGAAGCGGGGCGTCAGCATTACAACAGCGATCTGCGCGGTAAGTGGATTTTGACCGCCGGTCTGGGCGGCATGGGCGGCGCGCAGCCGCTGGCTGGTGTGCTGGCCGGAGCCTGTGTGCTGGCGATTGAATGTCAGGAGTCGCGCATTGATTTTCGTATACGCACCCGATATCTCGACCATAAAGCCCACAGCATTGATGAAGCGCTGGCGTTGATCGAGAAAGCCTGCGCCGGGAAAAAAGCGATTTCCGTTGGCCTGCTGGGTAATGCGGCCGAGCTGATGCCGCAGCTGGTGGCGCGTGCCAAAGAAGGCGGCCTGCGCCCGGATATCGTCACCGACCAGACCTCCGCGCACGACCCGCTGAACGGCTATCTGCCGGAAGGCTGGAGCGTAGAACAATGGCAGACGGCGCGTCAGTCTGACCCGCAATCGGTGATCAAAGCGGCCAAAGCCTCGATGGCCAAACACGTGCTGGCGATGCTTGATTTCCACGCCATGGGCATCCCGACCGTCGATTACGGCAACAATATCCGCCAGGTGGCGAAAGACGAAGGCGTGACGAATGCCTTCGATTTCCCGGGGTTTGTTCCGGCGTATATCCGTCCGCTCTTCTGCGAAGGCAAAGGCCCGTTCCGCTGGGTGGCACTGTCCGGCGACCCGGAAGATATCTACAAAACCGACGCCAAACTGAAAGAGCTGTTCCCGGATAACGCCAATCTGATCAACTGGCTGGACATGGCGCGTGAGCGTATTGCGTTTCAGGGATTACCGGCGCGTATCTGCTGGCTGGGCCTGGGCGAGCGCCACATCGCCGGGCTGGCGTTCAACGAAATGGTGCGCAACGGCGAGCTGAAAGCGCCGGTAGTGATTGGCCGCGACCATCTGGACACCGGCTCCGTTGCCTCGCCGAACCGTGAAACTGAAGCGATGAAAGACGGCTCCGACGCGGTTTCCGACTGGCCGCTGCTCAATGCTTTGCTTAACACCGCAGGCGGCGCGACCTGGGTCAGCCTGCATCACGGCGGCGGCGTCGGCATGGGTTTTTCACAGCATGCGGGCATGGTGATTGTGGCGGATGGCACAAAAGAAGCGGATGCCCGTCTGGCAAGGGTATTGTGGAACGATCCGGCGACCGGCGTAATGCGTCACGCCGATGCCGGCTATGAACAGGCGGCAGCGTGCGCAGAGCGCAACGGGCTGAACTTACCCATGATCTGATGTGGTTCTGAACGCCAAAAGCCCGCTTAGCGTAAACCGTTAAGCGGGCTTCTTTCGTTTTATCAGGGAGCAGTACGTGATTTAAGAAAGGCTAATCGCCTGAAGTAAACCGCAAAACACCCCTTTATTCCCCGATCGGGTCTTACCGATTTCTGGTCTACTGGGTAACATCAGACAGGTGCAAAGCCAAGCAGGCGGGATTCTGAGGGCTGAGGCCGTCCAAAAAAATACCCCTGAAACAATGAACACCCTTCTTCTTTCAGACGCCGGAACTGCTCGTCAGTTTCCACGCCTTCGGCGGTGGTCTGAATAGCCAGACTGCGGCTCATACCGGTGATGGCGCGGATAATCGCCAGCGCTTCCGGGCTGTCTTGCATATCATTGATAAACGACCGGTCAATTTTGATTTTGTCGAACGGGAACGACCGCAGATAGCTCAGCGATGAATAGCCGGTGCCAAAATCATCCAGCGCGATGCGCACGCCGAGCGCCTTAAGTTTACGTAATGTGCCGACGTTGCCCAGCGTGTTATCGAGTAATACCGATTCGGTGATTTCCACTTCCAGCCTTTCCGGTGCCAGCCCTGACGCGGCCAGTGCGGATTCAACTACGGAAACCAGGCCGCTGTTTTTGAACTGGATCGGCGAGAGGTTCACCGCAACGGTCTGGTTTCCCGCCCAGGTGGTCGCTTCGCGACAGGCTTCGTGCAGCGCGAACGATCCCAGACTGTGGATCAACCCTGTTTCTTCGGCAATGGGAATGAAATCGATCGGCATGATCAAACCGTTTTGCGGATGGTGCCAGCGCATCAGCGCTTCATAACCGATCACTGCATCATGTTTGGCATCAGTGATTGGCTGATAGTAGAGGCGCAGCTGATTGCAGGTGATTGCATCGCGTAAATCCAGTTCCACCACACGGCGTTTACGCGCGGCAGCATCCATTTCAATGCGAAAATCTTCATAGCGGTTGCGGCCGTTGCGTTTGGCCTCGTACAGCGCCATGTCTGCGCAGCGCAGCAGCTGATCCGGCGTGTTATCCGGTGAATCCGCCAGCGCAATGCCGATGCTCAGGCCGACCGACAGCGAATGGCCGTCGACCATCACCGGCGGACGCACGGATTCGATCAGGCGTTTTGAGATCTGATGCGCGGCGGCGATATCTTTCAGCCCCGGCAGCACCACGGCGAACTCATCACCGCCAATGCGCGCCAGGGTATCGTCATCACGCAGCGTCATGCGCAGACGCTTGGCAATCGCGCGCAGCAACTCGTCGCCGACCTGATGGCCGAGCGCATCGTTGACGTTTTTGAAGTTGTCGAGATCCAGACACAGCGTGGCGGTATGCGTGCGGGTGTACCGGTCTTGCTGCAAGGCTTCGCTCAGTCGCTGACTGAACAGAATACGATTGGGCAGGCTGGTCAGATTGTCGTGATGCGCCATGTGATGAATGCGCGCGTGCGCCGCGTGCTGATCGGTCACGTCATCGGCAATCATCATTACGTAGCTGGTTTGCGGATCGTGCCCGCGGATCACCGAACTGGTGGTTTGCAGCGTGCGGTCACCGATGGCGGTCAGCAACTGCTGCTCACTTTTATGCACGCCTTCGGCGCGCAGACATTCGTCCGACTGCTTATTGATAAAGGAACTCAGGCCAACACCCATGCAGTCCTGTGGTCGCCTACCGAGCATTTCTTTGCGCGAAATCCCCAGCAGACGCTCGGCCTGACGATTCACCAGCAGGATCTCCCGCGATACCGCATTTTCGACGATCACCGACGATGGAATATTGGCGATCACCGTATTGAGAAACTGGGTGAGGGCGGAGAGCTGCTCGCTGTTAGATTCGGCCAGATCTTTGGCGTACATCAGTGCCTGTTCGTTTTCACGACGCTCGGTGACGTCACGGGTTATTTTGGCAAACCCGATGATCTGACCGGCTTCGCGCAGCGCTTCGATGATGACGTGCGCCCAAAAACGCGAGCCATCTTTGCGCTGACGCCAGCCTTCAGATTCATAACGGCCGGTTTCACGCGCCGTTTCCAGCCCGTGCTGCGGCCAGCCATTTTTTTTATCTTCTTCAGTGTAAAAACAGGAGAAATGTTTCCCGACCACTTCCTCAGGCGCATAACCTTTGGCTCGCTGCGCACCGGCATTCCAGTTCGCCACGGTGCCATCAGGTTTCAGCATATAAATTGCGTAATCTTCAACGCGTTGAACCAGCAACCGATACAGTACGTCAGAATCTTCGTTCATTTTAATTTGCCTGCTAGCTGGCCGCCTCTGTGCGGGGTCCTCCCAAATCAGAGTCCGGCTGAATAGTGCGTCTGTTCCCGACGCATTTTTGCTGTGATGTGTGATGAAACGTTAGCATAAGATAATTTTTGGTTCGTCAAATTTTGCCTCTAACGTGCTTAAAATTAAGCATTTTTAGCAAAAAGATCGGCCTTAAGTTAAATTCTACTTTTGGATTTAAATAGGCGTAATGGTTATCGGCAACTGCCTCAGGAGCTTTAATGTGATGGCACAAAAAGCTTAAGGATTTTCCGCGGAAGAAGAGAGGGGGACCGGCGTGCAAAAATGACAAAGCCGCAACGGTGTGCGGCTATTTACCCAGGCGTACGTTGACCGGATCAGGCATGGTTTTTATCGTGGGAATAAAAAGGGCCGTGAGCCACCGAATCCCGCAAAATAAGGTCAGAGGTAAATGGATTCTTTTCTGATAAATACCCGCCGTCGAGCATCGAAATAATCTGATTTATCACTTCACTGACCATATCACTCACCGGATCTTTTACGCTGGAGAGCGCGGGAATTAAAAACGGCGCGGTCGGAATATTATCAAACCCGATCACCGAAACCGCATCAGGCACTTTAATTCCGGCGTCGCTGAGTTGCTTCATCGCGCCGATCGCCATTTCATCGTTACTGACGACGATGGCGCTGAACGCGTGATCTCCGCCCAGCAGAACACTGACAGCGGCCGCGCCGCTGGCCGGAGACCATTTCCCCTGCACAATCAGGGATTCCCGCACCGGCAGACCGGCAGCGGTTAACGCGTCTTTGTAGCCAGACAGGCGTTCAATAGCCGTCGGGGAATCCATCGAACCGGTTATAAAAGCAATATCCTGATGACCGCGTGCGATCAGTGCCTGCGTTGCCTGATAACTCGATCCTTTATGATCACAATAAATACAGTGGCTCTGATGTTTTCTCAATTTACGGTTCACCACCATCACCGGCTTTTTATATTTATCGATGATCAAATCCATTTCATCGACCGATAAAAAGCGCGGATAAATAATGATCCCGTCGCAGCGTAAATCATGCAAAAACTCAATCGCTTCCTGCTCTTCAGCGGCGCTGTTTTTGCCATCCACCAGGATCAGCTGACGCCCGTTGGCATCCAGTTTTTTGGCTGCCTGTGAGATTAACTCACTGAAATAATTGCCGTTGTACAGCGTATTGGTCACCACCAGTCCGATACACATAGATTTACTGGTCGCCAGATTGCGCGCCAGTAAATTCGGGCGATAGCCGGTTTCTTCAATGGCCCGGAACACCTGATCTTTCGTTTCCTGGCTCACATAGCCTTTCCCGGAAAGCACGCGGGACACCGTGGCTTTGGAGACGCCTGCTCTGGACGCCACTTCCTGCATTGTCGACATCAGGCACACCTGAAAGAGAAAAAATGTTGCGTCATTCTACACATTTCTGCGGATTTTCGCGGATTTCGCCACGCCATGCCTTCTCATGGAGATCGTCATCACAAAAATGAAACAGGGTTGTCATTTTTTATTGAAGTCGCCGTCAGATCTGCACATTCTCGTATGTAACCGGTTACCTATCGTTTCAGAAACACACTAAAAAACGCGTTAAGGCCAATTTTTCGCAAACAGCATCGTTCATAACCCTATGAATCTGAGAGAGTTACCCTCATGTCTAAGAATTTTGCAGCAATGTCGCAGTCGATTATCAGTGCTATCGGCGGCGCAGGGAACGTCGCAGCGGTTACGCACTGCATGACGCGTCTGCGTTTTGTTCTCAACGACGCCTCCCTGGTTGACGGCGAAAAACTCAAAGCCATCACCGGTGTGATGGGCGTGGTGCGCAATGAGCAACAGTGTCAGGTGATCGTCGGCAATAACGTGTCACACGCCTACGCCGAAGTCCTTAAACTGCTGCCGGAAGGGCTCTCTGGGGCCAGCGGTGCGCCGGTTAAAAGCAAACTCACGTTACGACGTATCGGCGCGGGCATTCTCGACGCGCTGATCGGCACTATGTCCCCGCTGATCCCGGCGATCATCGGCGGTTCAATGGTCAAACTGCTGGCAATGATGCTCGATATGACCGGCGTCTTCGAAAAGGGCGCATCAACGCTGGTGATCCTCAACACCATCGGTGACGGCGCGTTCTTCTTCCTGCCGGTGATGGTCGCGGCCTCGGCGGCGGTCAAATTCAAAACCAATATGTCGCTGGCGATTGCGATCGCCGGGGTACTGCTGCATCCGGCATTTATCGATCTGATGGCCAAAGCTGCACAGGGGCAGAAAGTTGAGTTCATCGGCATTTCCATTACGGCGGTGAAATATACCTACACCGTTATTCCTGCGCTGTGCATGACGTGGCTGCTGTCCTACATCGAAAAATGGGTCGATCGCATTACGCCGGTGGTGACTAAAAACTTCCTCAAACCGATGCTGATCATGCTGATTGCCGCACCGATCGCGATTGTGATTATCGGCCCGCTGGGTATCTGGATCGGCACCGGCATTTCGGCGGTGGTGTATACCGTCCACAGCTATCTCGGCTGGCTCTCGGTTGCCATCATGGGCGCGGCATGGCCGCTGCTGGTGATGACCGGCATGCACCGCGTGTTTACGCCAACCATCATTCAGACCATTGCCGAAACCGGCAAAGAGGGCATGGTGATGCCATCGGAAATTGGGGCAAATCTGTCGCTCGGCGGTTCCTCGCTGGCGGTGGCGTGGCGCACCAAAAATCCCGAACTGCGCCAGACTGCCCTGGCCGCCGCGGCGTCGGCAATCATTGCCGGGATTTCAGAACCGGCACTGTACGGCGTGGCGCTGCGCCTTAAACGCCCGCTGATAGCCTGTCTCATCAGCGGATTTATCTGCGGTGGCGTCGCCGGTCTTGGCGGGCTTGCCAGCCATTCGATGGCATCGCCGGGGCTGTTCACCAGCGTGCAGTTCTTCGACCCGTCGAATCCGATGAGCATCGTTTGGGTCTTTGGCGTGATGATGCTGGCGATTGTGATTTCCTTCTTCACCACGCTGCTGCTGGGTTTTGAAGATATTCCGGTCGAAACGCCGCAGTCGAAAGAAGACCAGGCCGAAGATGCCACGATTTCCACACCCTTTGCCGCTGCGCAAAGTGCAGTAAAAACACATTGAAGACAGAAGAGGACTTTCTCATGGCAGCATCACCATTTCCTGACGGTTTCTTATGGGGCGGCGCGATTGCCGCCAATCAGGCCGAAGGTGCCAGTTTTGAAGGCGGAAAGGGCCTGACGACGGTGGACATGATCCCGCACGGCGCGCACCGTCTGGCGGTGAAAACCGGGCAGGAAAAGCGTTTTCAGCTCAAAGAAGATGAGTTCTACCCGAGCCATCAGGCAATTGATTTTTACCACCGTTATAAAGAAGACATCGCGCTGATGGCCGAAATGGGGTTCACGGTGTTCAGAACCTCGATTGCCTGGAGCCGCCTGTATCCGAACGGTGACGAGCTGACGCCGAACGCTGAAGGCATCGCGTTTTACCGCGACGTGTTTGCCGAATGTAAAAAATACGGCATCGAACCGCTGGTGACGCTGTGTCATTTCGACGTACCGATGCATCTGGTGATTGAATACGGTTCGTGGCGCAACCGTAAAATGGTCGAGTTTTTCGCCCGCTATGCGCGCACCTGTTTTGAAGCGTTCGACGGCTTAGTGAAATACTGGCTGACCTTCAATGAAATCAACATCTTGTTGCACAGCCCGTTCTCCGGCGCGGGTCTGGTATTCGAAGAGGGTGAGGATCAGGAGCAGGTCAAATATCAGGCCGCGCATCACGAACTTGTCGCCAGCGCACTGGCCACCAAAATCGCCCATGAAGTGAATCCTGATAATCAGGTCGGTTGTATGTTAGCCGGCGGTAATTTCTATCCACGCACCTGCAAACCGGAAGATGTCTGGGCAGCGCTGCAAAAAGACCGCGAAAATCTGTTTTTCATCGACGTACAGGCGCGCGGCGCGTACCCGTCTTATACAAAACGCGTCTTTGCCGAGAAAGGTATCGTCATTGCCCAAGAAGCGGGCGACGACCAGATCCTCAAGAACACCGTCGACTTTGTGTCCTTCAGCTATTACGCCTCCCGCTGTGCCTCGGCGGACATGAACGACAACAACAGCAGCGCGGCCAACATCGTTAAATCACTGAAAAACCCGTACATCGAAGCCAGTGAATGGGGCTGGGGCATCGATCCGCTCGGCCTGCGCATCACCATGAATATGATGTATGACCGTTACCAGAAACCGCTGTTCCTGGTGGAAAACGGCCTCGGCGCAAAAGACGAGATTAATGCACAGGGCGAAATCAATGACGATTACCGTATCAGCTACCTGCGCGAACACATTCATGCCATGGGCGAAGCCATCACCGACGGTATTCCGGTCATCGGCTACACCTCATGGGGTTGCATCGATCTGGTGTCTGCTTCCACCGGCGAGATGAGCAAACGCTACGGCTTCGTTTATGTCGATCGTGATGACAGCGGCAACGGCACGCTGGAAAGAAAAAGGAAGAAATCGTTCTGGTGGTATAAGAAGGTGATTGCCAGTAACGGGGGAGATTTGGCGTAGGAGAAGGCGAACCTTAACGCTGGCTGTACCGGTCGCGCGCCTGTCCGCAGACTCGTGGAAGCCTTACATCACTCGCCGCCATAACATCATGTTTGGCGGCGTTTGCGTATCCATGTTCGCGACGCAATTCACAGGCTTACCCCCGGACATCGCCCATACTCTTACCCCAGATTGCGGTTAACGTATTTTCACGCAGGGAGAAGGATATGAAAGAACAATGGAGTCAACAGCAGGCGGCAGAATGGGGAAAACAGCAAGGCTGGATCTGCGGATTTAACTATCTGCCGCGCACGGCGGTGAACTGGACGGAACTCTGGCAGCGAGAAACCTTTGATGCGGCGACCATCGATCAGGAACTCGGCTGGGCGCAAGAGGCGGGCTACAACCAGCTGCGGATTAATCTGCCGTTTATTGTCTGGCAGGGGGATCGCGATGGCCTGCTGGCGCGCATCGATCAGTTTCTGAGCCTCGCCAGTCAACATCAGATAGCAGTGATGCTGACGCTGATGGATGACTGCGGATTTTCCGGTGATGAACCTTTCCCCGGGCCGCAAAAAGCGCCGGAACCCGGCAAGCATAACAGTCAGGCGGCGGCCAGTCCCGGACGCGATGTGGTATGCAACCGCGACATGTGGCCGGAAGTAGAACGGTATGTGCGCGACGTGATCCGCCATTTCCGCACTGACCCGCGCATCGCGATTTGGGATTTGTATAACGAACCGGGTAATCGCGGCACTTTTGCCACCGGGCTGGATGAGGTGATGTACGATGAAAAGCTGGAAGTGTTTGCGCTGGAACTGATGCAAAAGGCGTTTGTCTGGGCGCGGGAGGAAAATCCTGATGCGCCGCTGACCGTCGGCGCATGGCATCTCTCGCAGGATCCCGATCAGCCGGAAAGCGAGTTCTTCGCCCATCCGATAGACGTCGCGGCGGCAGAGCTTTCGGACATCATCAGCTTCCACGCTTACGTGGCGACGCCGAAAATGCTTCAGGTGCTGCGTTTCTGGCAAAAATTCCACCGTCCGGTGCTGTGTACCGAATGGCTGGCGCGCCACGTCGGCAGTGTGGTCGAAGAACAGTTGCCGCTGTTTTGCGCGCTCAACGCCGGATGCTATCAGTGGGGGCTGGTGCGGGGTAAAACTCAGACCACGCTGCCGTGGCCGTCAGTGCGCAAGGGCAATCAGGATTACGCCCATCTCTGGTTTCACGACGTACTGGATGAGTACGGAATTCCGTTCCGGCATGCCGAAATGGATCTGGTAGGGCGTCTGACGCGCATGAAATAATCCACCCCATATCAGCTTAACGCTGCATGCTTCCCGATTTCATCAGCAGCCATAAAAACCAGGGTGCGCCGATCAGGGCGCAGAGTAACCCGGCGGAAACCGGCCACGGCCAGGCGATATTTCGGCCGAGCCAGTCGGAGATCACCATCAGCAAACCGCCATACAGCGCCGCGACCAGGCACTGTGACCGGAAATGAAACGCGCCGCTGTAACGCGCCAGCTGCGGCGCAATCAGTCCGACAAAACTCAGCGGGCCGATAAGCAAGGTGCCGCCCGCCGTCAGCGCCGCCGCGAGCAGTAAAATCAGCATATTGCTGCGCCGCAGCCCGACGCCCAGCGCCCGTGCAGTCGGATGCCCGAGGCTGAGCAATTGCACCCAGCGTTGTAACAGCAACGCCAGCGGGATAAGCACCAGCGCCTGACCCGCGCCCCACAATGCACGATCTGCGGTGATACCCGCCGTTGAGCCGGTACTCCAGTTGAGCAGCATCATCGCGCGCGGATCGCCGCTCATCAGCAGCAGCATGCTCAGCGCCATGCTCAGGTTAGTGAGACACAATCCGACCATCACCATGGACTGTGGCTGAAAGCGCGAACGCAGCCCGAACATAAACAGCAGGCTCGTCGCCAGCAAACTGCCCGCCAGCGCTGCCGGAAACAGGTTTGCCAGCGGCTGATTGAACAGAATTACCATCAGCACTACTACCAGCGAGGCACCGCTACTGATGCCAAGCAATTCAGGGCTGGCAAGCGGATTGCCACTTTGGCGCTGGATCAGCACGCCCGCCACCGCCAGCATCGCGCCTGCGCTGAGTGCACCGAGCATTCGCGGCCAGCGCCATTCCAGCAGCGGCCAGAACGCGGATGCCTCCGGCGACCGGTTGAGCAACAGCGAGACGGCGATCCCCCCCAGCAAGATCAGCAGTAATCCTGCCAGATGTGCGCGTGTCAGTACTCTGCCGGGCGGCGCGCTGAAAGGCGACGGCGTGATCAGCGGATTGCGCTGGCGGAACAGCAGAACCAGCATCAGCGGTGCGCTGAGTAAGCCCGACAGCGCACCGGTCGGTAAATCCCCACCGGCAGGCGAGAGAAATTGCGCCAGCTGATCGACCAGCGTCAGTAACAACGCCCCGCAGAGCGGTACCCACAACAGTTGATACCGGAATTGCCGTATGCCCGTCAGGCGGATCAGGGCGGGCGCGGCCAGCCCGATAAAGCCGATAATCCCAATCTGACTGGTCACCAGTGCGCTGAGCGCCACGGCAACGGCGAGGGTAGCGATCCTGACTTTTATCACCGACACGCCGAGTGCCCCGGCGCTTTGATCCGACAGGCCGATCAGCATCAGTGGCCTCGCCAGCAGGGCGCTCATCGCCATCAGCGCCAGCACCGGCAGCAGCAAAAACTGCGTGGGTTGCCAGCCGCTCTGGCTGAGTGAACCGGCCTGCCAGCTGAATAAATCGCTGAGATAATCGTGATTGAACAGCACCATCAGCGTGTTGATGGCGTTACCGTACAGGCTGATCACCATGCCGGTGAGGATCACTTTCAGCGGATCCAGCCCCTGCCGGGCAATCAGAAAATAAAGTCCCAGCGCGGTCAGCGCCGCGCCCGCCAGTGCCAGATTGGTCAGGCCAAAGAACAGTAAACCGGGGAACACAATGATGCTGGCGGACATCGCCAGATTGGCACCGGCGGCAATGCCGAGCGTCGCCGGTTCGGCCAGCGGATTACGCAGCACCTGCTGAAAGAGCAGTCCTGCCAGCGCCAGCGCCATTCCGGCAAGGATACCTGTCGCCAGTCGTGGCAGAAAACTGTAATGCAACAGCAGGCTGGCGGTGGCCGGTGAATTATGTTGGAGGCGCGAAAGGTTACTGAACAGCATAAACGCACATATCAGCATCAGTGACAGGGCCAAAAGCCACGGAAAGACGAAACGGGAAAGTTTATGCATGGCGATTAACCTCGCCGGGCACCGCCGTGATGTGCTGCGCCAGACTGACTGCCGTAGCGAGCCCGCCAAACGGGAAGAAGTGTGACAGTTCGCGCGCGCGGCCAGCGGCGACCAGCGGCAACTGTTGCCACAATCCGTCCGGCTGGCGCAGTCGGGAAACGCGGGTCAGCGTGGTCGGCAGTTCGGTGTAAAACAGCCAGTCGGCCTCTAAAGAAAGCAGCTTTCCGACGCCGACGTTAGCGGTGCCCATCGCGCCCACCGGCAGCGTCCACGCATTGCGCAGTCCGAGTTGTGTGAGAAGCGCATCGGGCAGGCTGTTCGCGCCGTAGACCGTCACGTATTTACCGTCCTGGCTGCGCACGGCAACCAGCACTCGTTGTCCTTCTGCCGGTTTAAGCCGTTGTTTGCATTGTGCGATGGCGAGATTAGCGTCATGGATTATCTGAGCCGCTTTTTCTGTTACATCGAGTGTCGACCCCAGTTCGCCGGTAAACGCCAGCAGCGTCTGCCAGAGCGGACCAACGGGCGGATAGACCGACACCACCTGCACGGGTGCGATGCGGCGCAGGCTGTCGAGCATGGCGGGGGCGAGCATATCGCTCAGGATAAGCGTCGGCCTGAGCGCGGCGACCAGTTCGAGATTCGGCTCCCAAAAGGGGCCGATATCTTGAACACTGGCCGGTAAAACGGGTGTGGCGATACGACGGCGAAAATAGCCGCCGTCGGAAACCGCCAGCGGCGTGATGCCCAGCGACAGCAGAGTTTCTGCGGCCAGCCAGTTGATGGCGACGATGCGGTGAGGTGAGGGCGCGGCCAGCGCCGCCGGTGCATTTAGCAGCGGCAGCGCCAGCAACGCCTTCAGGCAGTCACGACGGGTGAGTAACAGACCTGGCATCAGAAGCTGTATTTCAGCGAGCTGATGAACGTGCGTTCCTGTCCCGGATAACAGCTGGTGTCGTCGTCACAGGTGCCGACATAGTCGTGATCCAACAGGTTCTGAATGTTAAACCCGACGGATACATGTTTATTCACCTGATATTTCGCGCCCGCATCCACCAGTGCGAAGTTTTTCACCGGCACCGTATTGGCATTATCGCCGTACATACTGCCGACATAACGCACGCCGGTGCTCAGCATCAGGCCATCCAGTACGCCCTGATGAAAGCCGTAGTTCAGCCAGGTGGAGGCCATATGTTTCGGCACGTTGGCCTGCTCGTTACCGCGATCGCCGTTGTTGCTGGCGGTGATTTCGGTTTCGGTATAGGTGTACGACGCCAGCACATCGAGATTCTGCGTCAGTTTCACCGTGCTTTCCGCTTCGATCCCGCGTGAGCGGACTTCGCCGGACGCCACCTGATAACCGGTGATCACGTTGTTGACGATCTCGTTGGTCAGCACGTTGCTTTTGGTGATATCAAACGCGGCAAGCGTCAACAGCATGCTGGCGTCCGGCTGATATTTCACCCCGACTTCATACTGGTGCGCCTTGCTCGGATCGAACGTGCGGTTTTTGCTGTCGGTACCGCTGTTCGGCACAAAGGATTCGGCGTAGCTGATGTACGGCGCGAGGCCATTTTCGGCCAGATAGGTCAGCCCTGCACGACCGGTCCAGGCGCTTTTATCCAGCCAGCTGGTGTTGTCGTTCAGATTATTTTGCGTGCGCATGCTGATGTCATCGTGGCGCCCCCCTAAGGTGAGCAACCATTTTGGCGTCAGTGAAATCTGATCCTGCATATACAGGCCGAGCTGCGCGGTGGTCTGATCATTATTGTTCAGCGCGTAGGTCGGATCGGCGATGTTCAGGCCATATACCGGATTGTAGATATCCAGCGTCGGTGCGACCGCGCCGAAACGTTTGGCATTGCCGTCAAGGCGGCTGTAATCAAGTCCGGTTAACAGGCGGTGCGTGACGGAGGCGGTCGAGAAATCGGCCTGCAACTGGTTATCGAGGTTGAACGCATTCATGTGTTCATCAAAACGAATGGCGTTGCGCGATACCGTGCCGGTGGTGAAATTGACCGAGCCGGGCAGCAGGTTATTGAGAATGGTGTCGGTTTGCCCGTAACGCACATTCTGGCGGAACTGGAACGTATCGTTGAACTGATGGCTCAGCTCATAGCCGAAGGTGAACTGTTCCTGACGAAAACGGTTGTAGCTGTAATCGCCCAGCAGGGTATCCGTGACTTTTCCGCCTGGTTTGGTCAGCACGGCGATGGTGCCGCCGGAAGTGTCTCGCAGATAATCGGCACGCACGGTCAGGCTGGTGTCGGCATCCGGTAACCAGGTAAAAGAGGGCGCGAGGTACACGCGGTTGTCTTCCACATCCGGGCCGTCGCGGTACTGAAACTGGGTATCGCTGTCGCGGGCAACGCCAATCACGCGATACAGATAATGGCTGTCGTCGTCAATTTTGTCGCTCATATCAAACTGCGCCTGACGGCGGTTGAAATTGCCCAGTTCCAGTTCCACATCGTGCACGCCCTGTGCGGAGGGCAGTTTGCTGACGCGGTTGACGATCCCGCCCGCATCTCCCAGACCAAACAGGGTGGACGACGGCCCGCGCACGATATCAATGCGTTCCAGCGCATACGGTTCGGTGCGGAAATAGCTGTAACTGTTGTTGAGCTGGCGCAGCCCGTCGCGGTAATCGTTGGTGGTCAGGGCGTTGAATCCGCGGATGTAAATCCAGTCATAGCCCTTAGGATCGACGCCGTAGGTTTCGGTTTTAACGCCCGGCACATAACGCAGCGCTTCGGTGACGCTTTGCACGTTCTGTTGATCCATTCGTTCGCGGGTCACGACCGAGACCGACTGCGGCACTTCCAGCAGCGGCGTGTCGGTTTTGGTAGCGGAGCTGGTTTGCTGCGGCACACTGGAATACGGGCTGGATTGTCCGGTGACGGTCAGGGTATCGGCTCCGGCAGGCTGCGGCGCGACCACCACGATGCCATTGTCGATGCTGTAGCCCAAACCGCTGCCGCCTAACAGGCGGGCGAGCGCGGCCTCCAGCGTCATCTCTCCCTGCACCCCGGGCGCATTTTTATTGGCGACAGAGGCGGGTGCGGCAATCAGCTGCACACCGGCCTGCTGCGCCAGTGCATTCAGTGAAGTGATCAAAGGCTGTGCTGGCAACGAGACGTGCAGCGCGGCGGCCTGCGCCACGGCGACCGGTGAACAGACGCCTAACGCCAGTGCGGCGAGGCCGGATTTAACGCGGGCACCCTGATAGAAAGTAAAAATGGTCATGCAATTTTCCCCAGAAATAAATCAAATAAGAATCATTATCCTTTCTGAAGACGAGACAGACGCCAAAACCCTGACGTCGTCTTGTGAATATTTTTACTTTTTTTTTACGCAGGCAGATCAGCGCTTCTCGATCCGGGTTTCCCCCGCCTGGGAGGTGATCTTCACCGGCAGCACTTTCGGCAGTGCGCGGGCAAAGCTGTCAGGGCGATGCACGTTGAAACTGCCGCTGACGCGCAATCCGGCGATGTCGGCGGAGGCCGGTCTATAAGGTATGTCGCCGTAGCGGGAAAATTCAGCCAGCGCCAGATCCAGCGGCGTATTGTTGAAATTGATGCGCGACTGACGCCAGTCAGCGATGGTGTCCGGTGCCACCGGCAACTGGCGGGTCAGATTACCCCGGGCGTCGCTGGTCACCCGCTGAGTGGCGCGCAGCACCATCAGATGCCGGTCGTGGGCGTTCATATCCAGCCGTGCCATCGCCCGCCAGCGGACATCGTCCAGCCAGGCGCGCGGACCGACGCGCACCGCGCCGCTGCCGACCGCGACGTCTATGCCGTCGCCGCTCATCGACTGCGGGATATAGCGCACACTGAACTGGGTGCCCAAAACGGTGACGCGCGACGGGCCGCTCAGCACCACAAACGGCTTATCTTCCAGATGCTGAACCTGAAACCAGACCTGACCTTTGCTCAGAGTAACTTCCCGCCGCAGCGGGTAATACGCCACCTGGATTTGCGTTTCGGCATCAAGGTTCAGCACGGTGCCGTCGGGCAGGGTGATCTGCTGAGTTTCACCGCGACCGGTATGCAGTTGGGTGGTCATCACCGGCGGCGCGACATACTGCCACGCAGGCCAGATCAGCACGGCGCACAGGGCGGCGGCGATGCAGGCACTTTGCCAGAAGGCGCGGCGCGGTATTTTCTGCGGCGCAGAAGGCAATGAAGCCCGCAGGCGCGCAACGTTTTCCTGCGGTAAATCCCCGACGCGCTGCCACAGCTTCTGCATGGACTCATAACACGCGGCGTTGCCCGCCTGTCCCAGCCATGCCCTAAATTCCCGCTGCTCGCTGGCGGACAATCCGTCCTGCTGGCGGGTCAGCCAGCGTGTGGCCTGTTCTTCTGACGACATTTGCCCGGTAATGGCGCTATTCATTACGGCCATCCTTATTTTTATGACTGGCGTTCCTGCCGCTGTGCTCCTGCTGCCAGAGATCGTTACTGCTCCGGCAGGCCAGCATGGCGCGAATAATATGCTTCTCGACCATGTTGATGGAAATGCCCATCTGACGGGCGACGTCTTTCTGCGACAGCCCGTCAAAGCGGTGCAGTATAAAGGCTTCGCGGCATCGCGGCGGCAAGGCTTCGATAGTGTTGGTCATCAGCTCAGTATACTGATTTTCTTCAATTAATTCGTAAGGCTGAAGATAAGAGGGCGCAGCAAAATGCTCCGCATCCGTTTCTTCCGAGGCGTCAGCAGATGAAATCTCCGGGCGACGATAGTGATCGACCAGCAAATTTTTAGCAATGCGGTACAGCAGGCTGCGGTGCGATCGGACAGGCTCCGTCACCGTCAGCGCCCGGATAAACGTTTCCTGCGCCATGTCTTCTGCATGTTCGCGGTCACGAAGCTTCCGGTTGATAAACCGATATAATTCAGTGTAATACTTCTCGAAAGCAGGCACTTGATTCTCTGAGGATGATAGCGATGAGGCGTATATTACGCACAAACCGCCGGTAAGTTCATTCTTAAATGATAATCATTCTCGAAATAAATATACCCGATCTGAACATTTCCCCACCCGGCACACTTCTTGCACTCTCCTTTTTATTCTTCTTCTGCTCAGGTTTTTACCATGACCTTTAACGCTCTCGATTTTGTACTGGCCTCTAAGAGAAGTGAAATCGCCGGCCTGCAACAGCTGTTGCAAATGGGCAAGCTGGTGGGCGCGGTCAGTCAGCTGATTCACGTTCTGCAACGCGAACGGGGAACGGCCAATATCTATTTGTGCTCGCAGGGTGAAACCTGGGGGGATCGTCTGAGCGAACGGGCGTTTCAGGTGCAGGGGGCAGAACAGGAGGTGAACCGGCAGCTTACCGCGCTGGATCTGAACGGCCCGGCACTGGCGAATGCGTCGCGGTTATTCAGTCGCATTGCGGCCGTATTACACAGCCTGAGTACCTTGCCGACTTTGCGCCAGCAGGTTCAGACGCTGAGCATCAGTCAGCCCGAAGCAATGAGCCGCTACAGCGCGGTGATCCGCACTCATCTGGCGCTGGTGTTTGAGGCCGCGGATACCTCCGGCGATCCTTCGGTATCACGGGCGCTGCTCGCCATGTTCAGCTTTATGCAGGGGAAGGAGCTGGCCGGGCAGGAGCGTGCGCTGGGTGCGGCGGGCTTTACCGCGCAGCACTTTGATGATTCTGCGCACCAGCAACTGGTGGAACTGATTGAAGGTCAGGAGCGGTGTTTTCAGACCTTCACGGAATTTGCTGATGCGCGCGCGCTGGCGCTATGGCAACAGCAACTGTGTGCCGACAGCAGCGAGTTCGAGCGTTTTCGACGTATCGCCTGTACCCGTGCAAAGCCCGCCGATGAAGCTTTGCGCTGGTTTGACGTGACCACTTCGCGCATTGATGGCATGAAAATCGTCGAAGATTTGCTGGAAGAGATCCTGATGGAGTGCTGCCGTCAGCGCATCCGTGACGCGGAGATCGCCGGAGAATTACAGCAGCAGGAGATCGACCTGATACCGCGTCAGGACAGCCATTATGCGGCGTTGATCCCACCGCAGCTGAGCCGTTCTGTCCTTGAACTGGTCGAGCAGCAGTCCCGTCAGCTACAGGCGCTGGACGCCGAACTGGCCGGGCTGCGCACCACGCTCTCCGACCGCAAGCTGGTCGAACGTGCCAAGGGCCTGCTAATGCAGCATCACGGCATGACTGAGCCACAGGCACATAAGACCCTGCGTGATCTGGCGATGAACCAGAACAAAAAATTGTCCGAGATAGCCGAAGCCATGCTCTCGGTGGAAGGGGTGATGGCCAAATCTCGTCGATAACCCTTTAGGAGTAGCTGCACTCTGTGTGTGCCATTGTGATGTGCATCACGTGCTGTGGCGGTGCAGCACCTGACGGCACTGCGCGTCGGAACGGCCTGATTGACTGATTTTAAAGCGTGACAGCAAGTTGGCACACAAGCTGCATTATTCTACTGACATAAGCACTAAGCCAATGGCGGTTTAGTCAGCATTTCGGATAAAGGCGTCCGTTAGCGTTCAGGAAACTGAGCGCTAACCGGACGCTTTTTTTTTGCTTAATTTCTATCAACAGGAAGCTGTAATGACGCAAAACAACAACACATTACCGGGTCGATTTTCCCGCCGCCGCTTTCTGGCAGGCAGTGCAGCACTGGGCGGCAGCATGATGATGCCGGGCTTTATGAACAGCGTCTGGGCTGCGGGTTCCGATGCGCCGGAGAAAAAAGAGATCCGCGTAGGCTTTATTCCGCTGACTGACTGCGCCTCCGTGGTGATGGCAGCGGTCAGGAAGTTTGATGAGAAGTACGGCATCAAAATCATTCCGAGCAAAGAGTCCAGCTGGGCGTCGGTGCGCGACAAACTGGTCTCCGGCGAGCTCGACGCCGCGCACGTTTTGTACGGGCTGGTGTACGGATTGCAGCTCGGCGTGTCCGGCCCGCAACACGACATGGCGATGCTGATGACGCTAAACAACAATGGTCAGGCGATCACGCTCTCCAGTCAGCTGAAGCAGGCCGGTGTCACCGATGCGGCCTCGCTGAAAAAAGTGGTCGATGCCAGCGCCAAAGGAACTTACACCTTTGCACAAACATTCCCGACCGGCACGCACGCCATGTGGCTTTACTACTGGCTGGCGAACGCCGGGATCCACCCGTTTAACGATGTGCGCAACGTAGTCGTGCCACCGCCGCAAATGGTGGTGAACATGAAAATCGGCAATATGAGCGGCTACTGCGTCGGTGAGCCATGGAACCAGCGCGCCATTCTCGATGACATCGGTTTTACCGCCGCCACCACGCAGGATATCTGGCCCGATCATCCGGAAAAAATACTGGGTACCACTTCCTCATGGGTTGCCGCCAATCCCAATGCTGCACGTGCGCTGACCGCTGCGGTGCTCGACGCCTCCCGGTGGATCGACACCAGCGACGATAACCGCAGGGAAACCGCGCAGGTTGTGGCGGCACGCGCTTACATCAACACCTCCGCAGACACCATTTCCGGACGGATGCTCGGCGAATACGACAACGGGCTGGGCAAAAAATGGAAAGACGCCCACAGCATGCGGTTCTTCAACGACGGCGCGGTCAACTATCCGTATCTCTCTGACGGTATGTGGTTCCTGACGCAGCACAAACGCTGGGGCCTTCTCGATGCCGATCCGGACTACCTGGCGGTCGCGAAAAAGATCAACCGCAGCGACATCTACAAACAGGCAGCCACGGCGGTGGGCGGCATCAATCTGCCTTCCGGCGATATGCGCAGCAGCACGCTGTTTGACGGGAAAGTCTGGGACGGCAGTCACCCTGCTGAATACGCCAACAGTTTTGCCATGAAACGCTAAGTGAGGCCGAAAATGTCTGTGAACTCCAAAACCAACGTCGTCGCGCTGGCCGCTGAGCCGGAGAGTGCGGAAATTCTTCCCCTGAAAACTGCGCCCGCCGCGCCACGGCCAAAATCGCATCAGGTCGGTAAAGCCCGCGAATTGCTGCGCCGCGCGACGCAAAAAGCGGTGCCTGCCGTTCTGGGTGCCGTCGTGCTGATTGTGCTCTGGCAGATTGCCGCGCTCAGCAGCAAAGGTTTTCCGACGCCGCTGAAAACCTGGGAAGCCGCGAAAATCATTTTTGCCGATCCGTTTTACATCGACGGACCCAATGACGTGGGCATTGGCTGGAACGTACTGGCGTCGCTCAAACGTGTGGCGATGGGGTTCGGGCTGGCGGCGCTGGTCGGCATTCCGGCCGGATTCCTGATTGGCCGCTTCCGGTTTATCGCCAACATGCTTAATCCGATTATTTCCCTGCTGCGCCCGGTCAGCCCGCTGGCCTGGCTGCCCATTGGTTTGCTGCTGTTTCAGCGTGCAGAACCGGCCTCGGCGTGGACCATTTTTATCTGTTCGATCTGGCCGATGATCCTCAATACCGCCGAAGGCGTGATGCGCATTCCGCAGGATTACCTCAACGTCGCCCGCGTCCTGAAACTCAGCGAGTTTACCGTGATGCGCAAAATCCTGTTTCCCGCCGTGCTGCCGTACATCCTCACCGGCGTTCGCCTGTCGATCGGTATCGCATGGCTGGTGATCGTCGCGGCAGAAATGCTGACCGGCGGCGTGGGCATCGGTTTTTGGATCTGGAACGAATGGAACAACCTCAACGTGGAAAACATCATCATCGCGATCCTGCTGATTGGCGTGGTGGGCATGGTGCTGGAGCAGGGGCTGATGGCCATTGCCCGCCGTTTTAGCTACGAAAACCGTTAGGAGCCTGACATGAAAAAAGACCAAGCTATTATCCGCGTCGAAAACGTTACGCAGACTTTCTCCACCGCCAAAGGGCCGTTTCTGGCGCTCGATAACGTCAGTTTTGATATTGAGCAGGGCGAAACCGTCAGCCTGATTGGTCATTCCGGCTGCGGAAAATCCACCTTGCTGAACCTGATTGCAGGGCTGAGCTCCCCGAGCGAAGGCGTCCTGCTGTGCGATAACCGCGAAATCAACGGCCCCGGCCCGGAGCGCGGGGTGGTGTTTCAAAACCATTCGCTGCTGCCTTGGCTGACCACCTACGACAACGTTGCGCTTGCGGTACATCAGGTATTCAAAGGCCAGATGAGCAAAAGCGAAATGCATGACTGGATCGAACACAATCTGGAACTGGTACACATGGGGCATGCACTGCACAAGCGGCCCGGTGAGATTTCCGGCGGTATGAAGCAGCGCGTGGGCATCGCCCGTGCGCTGGCGATGAAACCTAAAGTGCTGCTGATGGACGAACCCTTCGGCGCGCTCGACGCCTTAACCCGTGCACATCTGCAGGATGCGGTGATGGAAATTCAGTCGCGCCTGAAAACCACCATTTTACTGATCACCCATGACGTGGACGAAGCGGTGCTGCTGTCTGATCGCGTGATGATGATGACCAACGGCCCGGCGGCGAAAATCGGTGAAGTCTTGCAGGTCGCCCTGGAACGCCCGCGTTCACGGCTGGCGCTGGCCAACGATCCGCTGTTTCACCAGTACCGTCAGCAGGTGCTGAAATTCCTATATGAAAAACATCAGGCCGTGGCCTGATTCAGTGGCGGGGTGAGCGCAATGGAAAAACCGGTTCTGGTGGTCATTGGCAACGGCATTGCAGGCGTGCGACTGGTGGAAAAACTGTGTGAACGGGCACCGTCGCGATATCGCATGGTTATCATCGGTGACGAAGTGCAACCCGCTTACAACCGCATTCTGCTGACGCCGGTGTTATCGGGCGAGAAATGTTTTAACGATATCGTCACGCACGACGCGCAATGGTTTGACCGTTACAACGTCACGCTAAAATTGGGGGATCCGGTCACGCACATTGACCGTGTGGCCCGCACCGTCACCGTCGGCAGGCACTTGCTGCGCTATGACCATCTGGTGATCGCGACCGGTTCGCGGCCTTTCATGCCTGCGTTGCCGGGCGCGGATTTGCCGGGCATTCACGGATTTCGCACGCAACGGGACGTCGAACAGATTCTGTGCGGTCACCACGCCGGACAACCGGCCGTGGTGATTGGCGGCGGGGTGCTAGGCGTGGAGGCGGCGGCTGCGCTGGCGCTGCGTGGTATGCAGGTCTGTATTTTGCACCGCGGGCCACATCTGATGGATCAACAGCTTGATGAACATGCCGGTGAGCTGCTGCGCGTCAGTCTGTTGTCGCGCGGTATTGAAACGGTGTTACAGGCCAATACCCTGGCGTATCTCGGCCGTAATACCGGCAGCGTTCAGGCGGTAAAACTGCACGACGGCCGCGAGCTGGCGGCACAGCGGGTGGTGGTCGCCGCCGGTGTGCGCCCTGATATCGCGCTGGCGCAGGCTGCCGGGCTGGAATGTGCGCGCGGCATTCGGGTCAGCGATACATTGCAAACCTCCGATCCAAACATTTCGGCCATCGGCGAATGCTGCCAGCTGGGTGAACTGACCTTCGGACTGGTCGCCCCGTGTTTGCAGCAGGCTGAAACGCTGGCCGCCCGGCTGACGGGCGTTGATGCCGAGCCCTTTACGGTGCAGAACGTCCCACTGCGGCTGAAGGTCACCGGTATCGATCTGTTTTGTGCCGGTGAACTGCTTGCCGATGCGCAGGCCCAAATTCACAGCACGTTCGACCCCTTCGACGGCCACTACCGCCGCCTGTTGCTGCGCGACAATCAGCTGAAAGGCGTGCTGCTGTGGGGCGATATCAGCGACGGGCCGGATTATTTCTCACGACTTGGCAATCCACAGCGTCAGCCGTCACAGCTGAGCGTTTTTAATCCCGATGAAACGCCTGCACCCACTCTTATCCCTTTTAAAGAACCGTTATCCCATGAGGTAGCGAGGAGCAATGTCATGTCAAAACCCGTATTAGTCATGGCCGGACACGGCATGGTCGGCCACCATTTTCTGCAACAACTGGTCGAACGCGAACTGCATCTGCAATATCAGGTGATTGTTTTTGCTGAAGAAAAGTCACCGGCCTATGACCGTGTGCATCTTTCCGAGTTTTTTTCCGGCCGCAGCGCGGAATCATTGTCGATGGTGGAAGACGGCTTTTTCGAATCGACCGGCATTGAGCTGCGCCTGGCGCACGGTATTGAACATATTGATACCCAACACCGATTTGTGGTCGACCGTCAGGGGCGGCAAACCGCTTACGATTTGCTGGTGCTGGCCACCGGTTCTTATCCGTTCGTGCCGCCGATACCGGGCAATGATGCGCCGGGCTGTCTGGTTTACCGCACGCTCGAGGATCTGGCGGCGATTCAGAGCTGCGCGGAACAGGGAAAAATCGGCGTGGTGGTCGGCGGTGGTCTGCTCGGGCTGGAAGCGGCCAATGCGCTGAAACATCTTGGCCTGCAAACGCATGTGGTGGAGTTCGCGCCCCGGCTGATGGGGGTTCAGCTCGATGAAGGCGGGGCGGCGATGTTGCGTCGTAAGATTGAAGCGCTGGGCGTGCAGGTTCACACCGGTAAAGAAACGCGCGAAATTGTTGCGGGGGAAACGCAGCATTACCGTATGCAGTTCGCTGACGGCAGTCATCTGGAGACCGATCTGGTGCTGTTCTCCGCCGGTATCCGCCCGCGCGATCAGCTGGCCAGAGAGTGCGGGCTTGAGGTCGGACCGCGTGGCGGCATCGTGATTAATGACCAGTGCCGCACCTCGGATCCGGCCATTTTCGCCATCGGCGAATGTGCGCTGTGGAACGGCCAGATTTTCGGGTTGGTTGCGCCGGGTTATCAGATGGCGCGCACGCTGGCGGACACGCTCTCTGGCAGTGAGGTGGCATTCAAAGGCGCGGACATGAGTACCAAACTGAAGCTCCTCGGCGTCGAAGTGGCGTCAGTGGGGGATGCACATGGCCGCACGGAGGGCAGTCAGAGTTATAGCTGGGTGGACGGTCCGGCGGACGTGTACAAAAAAATCGTGGTTTCGCAGGATGGCAAACGCCTGCTCGGCGCGGTGCTGGTGGGTGACAGCAACGAATACAGCACGTTGTTGCAAATGATGCTCAACGATATGCCGCTGCCTGCCCGCCCTGAGGGGTTAATTTTACCCGCCGGATCCGGCGCCGCACCGCACAGTCTGGGCGTTGCGGCCTTACCCGACGGCGCGCAAATCTGCTCCTGCCACAACGTCAGCAAATCGGATATTTGTGAGGCAGTCAAAGGTGGCTGTGGGGATATGGCGGCCATCAAATCCTGCACCAAAGCGGCTACCGGCTGCGGTGGCTGTGCGGCACTGACCAAACAGGTGATGGAGTTTGCGCTGACCGAAATGGGCGTCGAAGTGAAAAAAGACGTCTGCGAGCATTTCGCCTATTCCCGACAGGAGATTTATCACCTTGTGCGTATGGGCAATATCCGCAGCTTTGACGAACTGATCGACAGGCACGGCCATGGGCACGGCTGTGAAATTTGCAAACCGCTGGTCGGATCGATTCTGGCCTCGTGCTGGAACGACTATCTGCTTAAACCGCAGCACCTGCCGTTGCAGGACACCAACGATCGCTACTTCGCCAATATTCAGAAAGATGGCACTTATTCCGTGGTGCCGCGCGTGCCTGCCGGGGAGATCACACCCGACGGGCTGATCGCCATCGGTCTGGTCGCCAAACGCTACAACCTCTACACCAAAATCACCGGCGGACAGCGGGTCGATTTGTTTGGCGCACGTCTGGAACAGCTCCCGGAGATCTGGCAGCACCTGGTGGACGCCGGATTCGAAACCGGCCACGCCTATGGGAAATCGCTGCGCACGGTGAAATCCTGCGTCGGTTCCAACTGGTGCCGCTATGGCGTGCAGGATTCCACGGCGCTGGCGCTGCAGCTGGAGAGCCGCTACAAAGGTCTGCGCTCGCCGCACAAAATCAAAATGGCCGTCTCCGGCTGTACCCGCGAATGTGCCGAAGCGCAGAGTAAAGACGTCGGCGTGATCGCCACCGAAAAGGGGTGGAACCTTTACGTCTGCGGTAACGGCGGCATGAAGCCGCGTCACGCTGATTTACTGGCGCAGGACATGAGTACGGAAGCGTTAATCCGCACCGTGGATCGTTTCCTGATGTTCTATATCCGCACCGCCGACCGTCTGCAACGCACCAGCACCTGGATGGATAATCTCGAAGGCGGCATGGATTATCTGCGTCAGGTAGTGCTGGAAGACAGCCTGAACATAGGCGCTGAACTGGAAAGCGAAATGAACGCGGTGGTCGGCACGTATCAGTGCGAATGGCAGACCACGCTGGCCGATCCCGATCGTCTGGCGCTGTTCCGGCCCTTCGTCAACAGCGACCAGCCGGACGAGGCGGTAGTGATGGTCGAAGAGCGTCAGCAGCTAAGACCCGCGACATCGCAAGAGCGCGCGGCGCTGCCGCAGGTGGTGATCAATCAGCCGGTCATGGCAATGCAGGGCTGGGTTGATCTCTGTGAACTGAGCGAGATCCCGGCCAACGCGGGCATGGCCGCGCGGCTGGCAAACCGGCAGATTGCGCTGTTCCATCTGCCGAATCATCCTCAGCAGGTGTTTGCCCTCAGCAACCACGAGCCGGACAGCGATGCCAATGTGCTGGCACGCGGGCTGGTGGGCGACGTGAAAGGCGAACCGGTGGTGATTTCGCCCCTGTACAAACAGCGGTTCCGGTTGCTCGATGGCAGC
Source organism: Rahnella sp. 1L-D-7-B-C2 (assembly GCF_057290995.1). NCBI lineage: Bacteria > Pseudomonadati > Pseudomonadota > Gammaproteobacteria > Enterobacterales > Yersiniaceae > Rahnella > Rahnella sp. 1L-D-7-B-C2. The sequence continues at coordinate 65,249 of NZ_JBXAVQ010000019.1, forward strand.
AGCATTGACGATGCCCAAAACACCCTGAGCGTCTGGCCGGTGAAAGTGGACGGCGGCCGGGTTTGGGTGCAGGAGCATCCGGTGAACCGCGTCGCCCGCGCGCCCGATATCATCGAGACGGTCAGTCTATGAAAAAAAACGCGATTTCTACTACCTGCGCCTATTGCGGCGTCGGCTGTGGCGTCAGCATGCAGCCACGGGAGGAAGGATTTACCGCCAGCGGAGAGGCGATGCATCCGGCTAATTTCGGCCGGCTGTGCGTTAAAGGCAGCGCGCTCGGCGAGACGCTGAATTTAGAAGGGCGTTTGCTCCGGCCTGAGATTAACCGTCAGCCGGTCAGCTGGTCACAGGCGTTAGACGCGGTGGCCAACGGATTACGGGACGTGATCCGCGAATCTGGCCCGCAGGCGGTAGCGTTTTATGGCTCCGGGCAGTTGCTGACGGAAGATTATTACGTCGCCAACAAGCTGATGAAAGGCTTTATCGGCGCGGGAAATATGGATACCAACTCAAGGCTGTGCATGGCCTCGGCGGTGGTCGGATACAAGCGGGCATTCGGCGCGGACGCCGTGCCGTGCAGTTATCAGGATCTGGAACTTGCCGACTGTGTGATCCTCACCGGGTCGAACACCGCCTGGGCGCATCCGGTGGTCTATCAGCGGCTGGCGCAGGCGAAAAAAGAGCGGCCACAGATGCGTATTATCGTCATCGACCCGCGTCAGACCGCAACCTGCGACATTGCTGATTTACATCTTCCGCTTCGCCCCGGCAGCGACGCTGCGCTGTTTTGCGGGGCGCTGAACGCTATGGCGCAAAGCGGCAAACTGGATAGGACGTTTCTGCACGACCACACGCAGGGCGCTGACGAAACGCTCTTCTCCGTACAGGACTGGACGGTGGCAAAAACCGCCACCTTCTGTGGCCTGACAACGGCGCAGCTGCTGGCGTTTTATCAGACCATCGCCGACAGTGACCGGCTGGTGACGCTCTATTCGATGGGCATCAATCAGTCCAGCTCCGGCGTGGATAAATGCAACGCCATCATCAATCTGCATCTGGCGACCGGCAAAATTGGCCGCGAAGGTTGCGGACCTTTTTCGATTACCGGACAGCCAAATGCGATGGGCGGGCGCGAAGTGGGCGGGCTGGCGAATCAGCTGGCGTCGCACATGGGGTTCACACCGCAAGAGATCGGGCGAGTCGGACGGTTCTGGAGGAGTGACAACGTCACAACGTCGGCCGGACTTAACGCCGTAGATCTGTTTCGCGCCATTGAAACGGGGGACATTAAAGCCGTGTGGATCATGGGCACCAATCCGCTGGTCTCGCTGCCCGACGCCGACCGCGTGCGCGCAGGGCTGGCGCGGTGCCCGCTGGTGATCGTCTCCGATATTATGCGCGAAACCGATACCACCCGCGCGGCGCATATCTGCCTGCCTGCGCTTGGCTGGGGCGAAAAGAATGGCACCGTCACCAACTCTGAGCGCTGTATTTCGCGCCAGCGCGCCTTTCTGCCCGCACCGGGCGAGGCCAAAGCGGACTGGTGGATCCTCAGCCAGGTCGCACAGCGTTTAGGGTTTGCTGACGCCTTTGACTATCAGCATCCGGCAGAGATTTTCCGCGAACACGCGGCACTGTCGGGTTTCGAGAATCACGGTTCCCGCGCCTTTGATATCAGCGGGCTGGCGCAGCTTTCCAATCAGCAGTGGGATGAATTGCTGCCGGTGCAGTGGCCGGTTAATGCCAGGACACCTCAAGGCACCGTGCGACTGTTCCACGACAAGCGCTTCTTCCACTCTGACGGCAAAGCAAGGCTGATCGCCATTACACCGCGACTGCCAGTCAATCAGCCTACCGCCGCCGCGCCGCTTATCATGAACACCGGCAGGGTACGCGACCAGTGGCATACGATGACGCGTACCGGTAAATCCGCCCGCCTGATGCAGCATATCAGCGAACCGTTTTGCCAGTTTCATCCGGCGGATGCCCCGGATATTCAGCCCGGTGATCTGGTGCGCGTTGCCTCATCGCACGGCTGGTTATTGCTGCGCGCCCAGCCTGATGGCCTGCAACCGCGCGGCAGCGTATTTGTGCCGATGCACTGGAACAGCCAGTTCAGCCAGCAGGCCAGAGTGGATGCACTGATTGAAGCGCATACCGATCCGCTTTCAGGGCAGCCGGAAAGCAAACATATGCCGGTCAGTCTGCGCCGCTGGAAAGCGGCCTGGCAGGCCGAGGTGTTTGTGCGCGGTAGCCAGGAAGATCATCTGACGCCGCCCGCAACGGCCTACTGGAGCCGCATCACCCAGCCGGGCGTTACGCATTACACGCTTGCTGACTCCTCGTTGCCGGAAAACTGGGCGACGTGGCTCAGTGAACATTTCGGTACGCACCGCTGGGTGTGCCAGTCTGCCCGTCTTGGCGACGAAGGTTTTAACCTGCTGGCATGGTCAGACGGTGAGTTACAGCTGGCGTTTTACGCCCACCGCCAGCGCCCCGTTCCCGACCGGAGTGTGGTCGTCGCCGCATTTACGCAGCCACCGGGCACCGCGCAACAACGTCTGGCGCTGCTGGCAGGCCTGGCCGCAGGGGGTAAAGCCCCGACCGGTGCAATGATTTGCAGCTGTTTTGCGGTCGGTGAAATCGCCATTGTGGACGCCGTTCGGCAGGGGCGTCACAGCGTACAGCAGCTAGGCGCACAGCTTAAATGCGGCACTAACTGTGGCTCATGTATTCCTGAACTGAAAAAAATCATAGCCAGTCAGCTCATCACGCTGACGGCGGGAGAAAACCAATGAACCTCTTCGAACAGTCATTACAGATGCATCAGATTTCTCAGATCATCGCTCAGGGAAACATGCGTACTCCGGTGTGTCGCGGCGAAGTGTGGCTGGTCGGCGCAGGGCCAGGGGACGTGGAACTTCTGACGCTAAAAGCGCTGCGGGTGATCCAGCAGGCAAACGTGGTGGTGTTCGACCGGCTGGTCTCGGAGCCGGTTATGGCACTGATCCCGGCGGATGCACTGCGCATTGACGTGGGTAAATCGACACGCAATCACACGCTGGGGCAGGCGGAAATCAACCAGCTTCTGGTGGAACTGGCGCAGGCCGGGCACCGTGTAGTGCGCCTGAAGGGCGGCGACCCGTTTGTCTTCGGGCGCGGCGGCGAAGAGATGGCGCACTGTCAGAACCATGACGTGACTTGCCACATTGTGCCGGGCATCACCGCCGCGATGGGTTGCGCTGCTGTGAGTGGCATCCCGCTCACGCATCGTAATCTGGCACAGTCGGTGCGGTTTGTTACCGGACACTGCGCACAGGGCGAACAGGATATTGACTGGGAAAAACTGACCATGTCGCGTCAGACGCTGGTGTTCTACATGGGGATCGCTAACAGCGGCAATATCAGCCAGCAACTCACCGCGCATGGGCTTTCGGCATCAACGCCAGTGGCCGTGATCGAGCGCGGCACCCAGCCGGAGCAACGGGTGATCATCGGAACACTGGAAAAACTGCCGAAACTGGTGGCGGAGCATCACGTGGAAACGCCCGCGCTGGTGATCGTCGGGGAAGTGGTGGCGATGTATCGCGGGGAGAAGGGGGTTAAAACTTATTCTCAGGTGGCGGAGCGAGGCACTGACGCTCTCAGCAGCAGAATGGCGCACGCTTCGGTTTAACGTCGTTTGAAATACCCCTCCCAGCCTCCGCCTTCGCTGGGGGAGAAGTAAAAGCAGGGCACCGCGCAGCGGCAGGGTTTTACGGCATCCTCGTGATCGTCTTGCGGACTTTTTTCCAGCAAACACAAACGTTCTCCCACTTGTTTTCCCATTTTTTGACACACTTTGTTAACAAGGATTATTGAAGTCAGGGAGGGAGGATGTAAAAGAACAATAGTAGCTATTCAAGTGCGGGAAATGAGATAGGAGAGCGGAACAGAGGCGACTTCGTTCAGCAGAAATATAGGATCGCCCCCCGGCGGCATTTTAAAAAATAGCCAACCAATAATATTAAAAACGCCAAGCGCCTCACAATTTTATGGGAGTGCCTGATGTGTCTTTATTTCAGTGTGTAGTCATAAGCAGATTTTCTTACGAATCATTTTTTAAATTTTTAGTTTTTCCTTGAAATTTTTCCTTTCGTCATCTAGTACTTAGTAGAGGTAAGATCCCGTTGTTTATCAGCGAGTTTATTGCTTAACAGGGTTATTATAAACAGACGTAGGGTTAGCCTACATTCGTTATTTTTACTGGGTAATTACAATCAGAGGCTTAAATGAAAAAACATCATGCATTGCTGGCTGTGGCGTTAACGGCGTTTATCTCTTCCAGTGCGTTTGCTGCTGAACTGATGAAGAAAGTTGATTTCGAAAAAGTGGAATCTCAGTACACCAAAGTGGGTTCTGTCACTACGTCCAATAAAACGTCGCAGTCAGGTGCTCTCGAAGATCTGTCTAAACAAGCCGATAAAAAAGGCGGTGACATTTTCGTGTTAACTTCCGGCAATACCAATAATAAAATTCACGGCACCGCCGACGTTTATAAGAAAAAGTAATCATTAACTCCACCATTCATGTTGTACAAAATGCCCATTTAAATATGGGCGTTTTATTTTTTGAATTTGCATAAAGACCCATCACATTCCCTCCCTGATCCCACATTTCTCCAGATCTCCGTAGGATTTTCATCGTTTATTCCTCTACATTTCCCCGTACTTTAATGTTACTGAAACGTTAACTGACGAGGCGAAAAATGAACCATTCATCCGAACAGTATCTCAACGCGCTGGGTGCCGATCAGACGTTGTCACCGGCACAGCTTGATGAGCTGGAGACCACAGGTTACGTAGTGATTCATGATGTTATCGACAAAGACTGGCTGGAAGATATGCGTACCGCATTTGATTCGCTGGTAGAAAAAGAGGGCGATAATCTGGCGGTGGAACATCATCAGGAGGCCACGGCGACCCGCATCGCGAACATGATCAATAAGGGAACGGTGTGGGAAAAGGCGTGGGCACATCCGCTGATCCTGTCCGTGTGCCGCCATATTTTTCAGGGGCCGTTCAAAGTCTCCAGCCTGAATGGCCGGGAAGCACTGCACCACGGCGGGCATCAGCCCCTTCATGCAGACTGGAAAAAGCCGCGCCCGGATTTTCCTAAGGTGCATCTGGTGAACGCTATTATCGCGATTGATGATCTCAGCGCCGCCAATGGTGCGCCGCGCATTATCCCCGGTACGCATCACCGCCCGGAGCTGCCGGAGGACGTGCTGGCCGATTGTGGTTTGCCACATCCCGATGAAGTGGTGTTCGAAGCGCCTGCGGGCAGCGTGATGATTTACAACGCGCATGCCTGGCATGGCGGCACCAATAACACTATCGGTACGCGCCGACGGGTGCTGCACAGTTTGTATATCGATCGTGAGGATATGCAGCAGCAGGATCAGCGTAAATGGCTGAAGCCTGAAACCGCTAACCGCCTGACGCCTGCGCAAAAGTGGCTGCTCGACGTACTCTGAATACCCTTCACTGTGAAGCCTGACCTGACGGTCGGGCTTTTTTATTTTCGCAATTTGCGCGCGGTCACAGACTCCGGATCCTGCATAACATCGATGTTGTTACGGGTATGTTATGGTAAACCGAAATCCTGGAGGCCACGATGCTGACAAATGTGATTGAGACACTTTTCCGCTCGGTTTCCGGCAGCGGCTCGCTGGCTATCCGGTTTCCGGATACCTTACAACCGCCGCCGGAACTGGCCTGCGTGGTGAGTTTTCCGCGCATCGAATTTGTCGTCGAAGGCGAAGTGCATGACCGCAACGTCACGGCGGATAAAGGACTGCTGAGGCAGGGCGACGCAATTTATATTCCAGGCGGGAAGTGGAATCTGACCGTCTGGGATAAGCCTGCGGTGTTGCTGAGCATTCTTTTTAGTAAGGAAAAACTCGGTTTCAGCCTGCAATTTTGGGATGGAAAATCGTTCACCGGGACTGAGAAACAGAGCGTGCCGCGCCTTGGTCCGCGCGTCGGGTCTTTTTTGCTTCAGGCGATGAATGAAGTCGTCTCGATTCCGGAAGATCAGCAAACCGCCCGCTGCGTGATGGCCGGGTTGCTTAGCCATTGTCAGGAACAGTTGTCTAACCGTGCGCAGGTGCTGACCCGCAGCGGGGCGCTGTTTGAGGTGGTGAAAAGGTACATCGACGAAAATGCCTCCCTGCCGCTGACGCGTGAAAACGTCGCGAAGCGATTTCACATCACGCCAAATTATCTCTCTCATTTGTTCAGAAAATCCGGCGATATCGGCTTTAGCGAATATCTCAATCACGTTCGTCTGGAACGCGCGAAGCTGCTGCTCAAAGGCTATGAGCTGAAAATCAAAGAAGTCGCGACGCACTGCGGCTTTGTCGACAGCAACTATTTCTGCCGTGTGTTTCGTAAAAGTACGGCGCGTTCCCCTTCGCAGTACCGCAGCCAGTGGCTGAGCCAGCTGCCATAGCGCACTATTTTTTGCTCAGGGTTATCCCTTCCGCCGGCAACGGCAGTGCGGTTTTGTAGCGCACCTGCTTGAGAGCAAAGCTGGAACGGATATTAGAGACGCCACGAATTTTAGTCAGGTGGTCCAAAATAAAATGTTCCAGTGCGCGGATATCCGGCACTAAAACCCGCAGGAGATAATCCGCATCGCCGGTCATCAGATAACATTCCATCACTTCGGGGCGGTCGCCGATCGCTTTTTCAAACACGCTCAGCGCATCTTCCACCTGTTTCTCCAAACTGACCTGAATGAACACGTTCACGTGCAGGCCGAGCACCGCGGGCTCTAACAAGGTGACCTGCTTGCGGATCACGCCCAGCTCTTCCATGGCTTTTACCCGGTTGAAACACGGCGTCGGTGAGAGGTTAACGGAGCGCGCAAGGTCTGCATTGGTGATCCGCGAATTCTCCTGCATGGAGTTAAGAATGGCGACATCGGTCCGGTCGAGTTTTTTCATCGGGATAAATTATCCTTTAATGTCTAAATTGGAAGATAAAATTACTCATAAAACAGGTTAGCACTACACTAATAGGAGAAATTACCCCGTTACATCCAGATAAAATTACCACATAACATTTCGCAGTGGAGAAACGATTGTGGGAACTGAGGGGAAATCTTTGACGGCGTCGGCGCAGGAACAAAAAAGCGTGAAACTGAAGGGCATTTTGCTGCTGATTGGGGCAATTGTCGTCTGGGGCGCAAACTGGCCGGTGATGAAATCAGGTCTTTCGCATGTCTCGCCGATCTGGCTTTCTTCACTACGTTTCGCCACCGGTGGGCTTTGCCTGTTCGCGCTTCAGGCGTTGACCGGTAAGTTACGCTTCCCGCCACGCAAGGACTGGCCGCTGGTGGTCAGCGTCGGGTTATTGCAAATGATGACGTTTACCGTGCTCGGCGCGATTGCGATGACCGAAGTCCCGGCGGGCCGCTCGGCGGTACTGGCCTACACCACGCCGCTGTGGGTGACACCGATCGCCGTGCTGTTTTTCCGGGAAAAGCTTTCACGTCGCCAGCTGACCGGCACGCTGCTCGGCGGTGCGGGCGTCGTGGTTTTATTCAATCCCATCACGTTTAACTGGAGCGATCATGCGCTGGTGCTGGCCAACCTGATGCTGCTGACCGCATCGTGCACCTGGGCGATGTGCATTTTGCACCTGCGTCACCATAAAGGTGTGTGCAGCGCCTACCAGCTGGCACCGTGGCAAATGTTGCTGGCCAGCGTACCGCTTACCGTGTTGGCACGCGTTGTCGAAGGTCCGTATGACGGCGACGGTTCGGCGTCGTTGATCGAAACGCTGTTATTCATGGGGCCGTTCGCTACTGCGTTTTGTTTTGTGGCGGTGAACGCCGCCAGCATGTGGCTGTCGAGTACCAGCATGTCCACGGCGATGCTGGGTGTGCCGGTCATCGGCCTGCTGATGTCGGTGGTGTTCCTCGGTGAACATCTGACGGTGACGCTGGCGGCTGGGTTGTTAATTATTTCGTCAGGCATTTTGATTGTGACGATGAAATCCCCGAAGCGCAGGGCAGGACACGAAAAGGTCAGCGGTAAAACCGTCGTGGCAGGAGAAAACATTTAAATCATATTGTCACGTTCCGGTATTATTACCTATTTATGCTGCTATTTTCCCAAGCATTATCCCGGAGTGACAGATGCATCAATTCGTATTGTTAGTTTCTTTGTTTTGTATGGTCAGTTCGGCATTTGCCAGCCCGGATCCGGCTGCATCTCTGGCCTTGGCGATGAATGAGCGAATGCGGGTGATGAAAGATGTGGCGGGTTACAAATCCGCGCATCATTTGCCGGTTGAGGATTTGGTTCGCGAGCAGAAGGTACTGGCCGCCGCGCAGGCAGAGGCAGGCGAGGCGGGGGTGGATCCTCAGTCCGTCGCACCCTTTATTCAGGCGCAGATGGATGCGGCGAAAGCCATTCAGTACCGTTATCTGGCCGACTGGCTTTCCCGCCCTGAACCGGACTGGAAACCGGCAAACCTTGAAGACGTCAGAGCGCGGATTTCGCAATACGATAACGTAATTCTCAAAACCATCAGTGCGCAGTTAAAAGCAGGTGGATTTCGCGACGGTGAGCGTACGCAGTTATTGAGCCTGCTTAACGCGCCGCAGCTGAGCGGGGGTGATAAGCAGCGCCTGGTCGATTCACTGGCGCTGATTAAACCGAAAACACCCGATCAGTAAGTGCTTGCGGTGACCGTGCGGGCGCGCTTCGACGGGGCAGTGATCACTATCAGGCATCCCAAAATCAGCCCGATGCCGATCCAGCCCATCGGCGGTAACCTTTCGCCGACGATCATCACAGCGAGCACCGCCGCGACAGCCGGTTCGAGCAAAGTGATCGTGGTGGCGAGGCTGGCGGGAATGCGTGCCAGCCCGAAGCCGTAACAGACGTAGCCGATAAACATCGGGATCAGCGCCATGTAAATGCCGACGGCGGCGTTATTCATGGATGCCAGCAGCGGCGCGCCGGTGACAAACAGCACCGGCATCAGCAAGATCCCGCCGAGCCCGAAGGTGGCGCCCATCGCCGTGCGGGAGGGGATGCCGCGCTGCATCAGACGACGTGCCGCCCAGGAATAGAGGGCATACGTCAGACCGGCGAGCAGGCCGAGGGCGATGCCGAAGATGACATCCGATTGCTGAGTGGTTGACGCGTGGCTGGCGCTTTCTGCCAGACACAACAGCACCATTCCGATGACGCCTACCGCTGCGCCGGTCATCCAGCGACGTGTGAGCCGTTGTCCGTCGAGGCCATATTCGATCAGCGCCGAAAGCAGCGGGGCGGATCCGATGGATATGACCGTGCCGACCGTCACGCCCGCAAGGTGCATGGAGGCGTAAAATGCCAGCGGGTAGATGCCTACTGCCAGCGCCCCGGTCAGCAACATGCCGCCGTTCTGGCGCAGAGTGACGCGGCTTCTGATAATGCCTCTCAGAGCGATTAGCGCCTGTAACAATCCGCCGACGCCCATCGCCACCGCGCCGATGGCGACCGCGCTGACCTCTGGTGCAAAGGTCGCCGCCGTGCCCGTGGTTCCCCACAATAATGCGGCGATCAGTACGCCGCCCATGCCCAACATGCTGTCCCGCTGATTCATCCTTCGAATGCCTCCATCATCTCGGCGGCCATCGCCATCGCCTGCCGGACGCATTCGCCGTCGCCTTCCAGCCCGGCGCGGGACATCGCCCCTTCAAGCAGGAATGAAAAGTGACGTGCCATCCGCCGTGCCTTTGCTTCGTCGCCACCCATCATGGCGAGAAGGTGAGTGGTCAGGATCGATTCAACCTGTTCTTTATGCCCGCGTACCGCCACTCTCCCCGGCGCACCGGCTGGCAGCTCCGCTGCGGCGTTAAGCAATCCGCACCCGCGAAAACCGCGCTCATAGGCAAATTCTGCGTGATCTTCGTAGGCCAGAAATACCGCCATCACGCCCTTTTTTGGCGTGGACGCCTGTTGCACACGGCTGGCATACAGCGCGAGCCATTCGTCGTGGCGGATTTCAAGGTATGTCGCCACCAGTTCGGCTTTCGATTCAAAATTGTTATAGAGACTTTTCTTGGCCACACCGGCTCTTTTCACAATGGCATCGATGCCCGTTGCGGCGATGCCATCGTTATAAAACAGCACCCTGGCCGCGCCGAGCAGACGATCGCGTGCGCTTTCCGTCGGGTTTTCAGGTAATGACATGACGTTTAACTTCCTGTTTGAATTGTTGTAGGTATACCAGTCTACCTACTCGTATAAAATAATGAAAGTGGGAAGCGGGGCGGGTTAACCGTGCCTTTACTGTGGGAAAGAGACATAATCCGGTAAAAGCCGTTTCGGGACAGCAGGTTGCCGCTGTCAGGCACAGCAATATGTCGTTAACTTTGAGAAGGAGTAAATCATGTTTCATGAGTGGCTGAATGCCTTACACGTTATTGCCGGGGTGTTGTGGATTGGCGGGATGATGGGGATGGCGATGGTTTTCGCGGTCAGCGGGAAGTCCGCTGCGAATGACGCCAGCCGTTCGGCGTTGCTCGATTACGTGCGCAAATGGAACCGCTGCGTCACCAGCCCGGCGATGATCCTGTTGTGGGTCGCCGGGATCTGGATGATTGTCAGCTACGGCAAATTCCCGCACGCGTGGCTGTTGATCAAGATGATCGTCGTGGTGCTGCTTTCCGCTCTTCACGGAATGTTGTCCGGCGAACTTCGCCGCCGCGCAACCGGCCAGCCAATCAAGGATTTCGCCATTCTGCGCAAAGCCTCCGGAATTATCGTCGCCGCCGTGGTGGTGATTGGGGTGCTGGCGGTGATCAGACCGTTCTAAATCACCCTCCAATTTCTATAAAACCAATCCTAAAAACAATCCACGCTCAGCCGTGGATTTTTTATTCGTATCAATTTCGTAACAATCACTAAACATTTTCAGCTTAACCTGATGGCGGGCCTGTGAGAAACTCACAATGATTGCGCAAACATTATAATTTGACACCCGATACCAGTGGCCAATGCATTGAATAACAAAACAAAAACAGAAAACACCCGAATCCGTTCCGCCACGCTTGAAGATGTGGCAAAAGAAGCCGGGCTTTCACCGATGACGGTGAGCCGGGCGCTGAATAACCCGAAAGTGGTGCGACCGGCGACCATCGCCCGCGTGATGGACGCGGTGAAAATAACCGGTTATATCCCCAACATGCTGGCCGGAGGCCTCGCGACCCGCCGCACCAAGCTTATCGCGGTGGTAGTGCCGCAGATTAACAACAATATGTTCGTCGATACCGTGCAGGCGATCGGCGATGCGCTGGCGTTGCGCGGTTATCACATGCTGTTGTGCATCGTCGGTTACGAGCCTGAAGATGAGACAGATATTGTCGCGACGCTGCTCTCGCGCCGCCCGGACGGCATTGTGCTGACCGGTATTCACCACACTTCTGAACTGAAAAGAATCATCCTTAACGCCAATATTCCTGTGGTCGAAATCTGGGATTTGACTCCCACGCCTGTCGATATGTTGATCGGTTTCTCACACGAAAAAGTCGGCAACGCTGTCGGAGAATATTTCCTCGACAAAGGTTTCACTCGCTTTGGTTTTATCTGCGCATCAGACCGCCGCGCAGTGGTGAGAAAAAATGGCGCGATTTCCGTATTACGCGCTCGTGCGGAGCACGAAATCGAAGAGCTGATGGTGTCGCGCCCGGCGAATATGGAGGTCGGGCGTAGCGCGCTGCGGCAGATGATGGCGGGGGATAAACGTTTCGACGCGATTATTTGCAGCTCTGACACGCTGGCGCAGGGCGTTATTATGGAAGCGGAAGCGCAGGGGCTACGGGTACCGCAGGATTTGTCGGTAATGGGATTTGCTGACCTGAACTTTGCGGCGCACAACCGCCCGGCGATCACGACGGTGAGCGTGGATAAATGGGGCATAGGTATCCGCGCGGCGGGGATGCTGGCGGATAAGATCGAGGGAAAAGCGGTGGGCGAACCGGTGGTAGATATTGGGTATTCGGTCGTGGTTAGGGAATCAGCGTGAGGGGAGCGGTTGTGACCCACACAGGCCTTAAAGGCAAGACCTTGGGCTGCCGCCCAAACCGGCCCAAAGGACGCGTAAACGCGCGCCCTCTGGACTCCCGCGTTTTTTAAAACACGTGCCATGCATCCCGGCTCTGTTTCAGTAGCCACCGTTATTGCCGCGAAATCCCGCCGCTGTGCGGTTCCCTTCGCTCGGGTTACAACCCGCGCAAAAAGACGCGCGGTTTTTCACCTCTCGCGACGGCGTGATTTTGAAAGCGGCCAGAAACTTTTAGGTCACAACTTCACCGACTCGGATCATTTCAAAAAACCAAATACGTTTTTGTTTTTTAAAAAATGGCGAGATGGCGCGATCAAAAAATCCTGCCGAACGGAGCGGGCTGGAGACCTATGGCTCCAGCACCGAGTGAGGGAACCGCGAAGCGGCAGGGTTTTGCGCCACAGGCAGAAGTCACAGAACACGTCCATCTGTCTGGCGATAGCGCGCATTTAAAAAAGCGAGGAGGGATGCAAGGGAGGAAAAGCATTTTCCTCCCTTGCTCGGTTTCGGCGCGAAAGGCCAGGCGAGCGCTGTTATGGAGAAACCGAAACTTTCTCGACCAATTATATTTACCCCCCCTCTCTAATTTCACTTAATAATCTTACCCACCCTTAATGTTAGAAAATGTTAGCTAACAATAACCGCAACAAATAACAAAATATTTCCTTCTGAAATTATATTTCCCCGGTCAGGAAATTAAGATCCCAAAAGGAATTGCTGACAATCAATGCTATTAAATTGAAGGGCTTGTTAACTAGGTAATTAATTTAACTCATTGTTTTTATTTGTTTATTAATCTTCTTTGTGATGCCATGTTATTGTCACCGCATAAACGCTATGGAAATAAATGTTTATTTTTGATGTTGCAGTGATATTATAAATTTGTACCTAAATAACAATAATATTCAACCCAAACTTAACATCAGGCATGTGAGACTCGTCATTCTATGCTCCTTCAAAAGAAAACTACCCGTCGCAAGTTCTTACTTGGGTCGCTGATGGCATTGCCCGTCGGGACCATCATGATGAAAGGGCTGTCAGCAGCAGAAGCGGCTGAAATGGTTGCCCCGGATTTACTCGATTATAAACCCGTCTTTTTCAGCGCCGAGGAATGGCAGTTTATTATGGCCGCTGCCGACCGCCTGATCCCCGCCGGGGGCAAAGGCAAAGCACCGGGTGCGCTGGAAACCAATGTGCCCATCTTTATCGATCAGCAAATGCATGGCGATTTCGGCGAAGAAATCTATATGCAGGGGCCGTTCAACGTCCATGCGCCTGCCACGATGGGGTATCAGATCCCGTTCCGGCCGCAGCAAATCTATAAAACCGGTATTCGCCTGGCGAACAGCTGGTGCCAGCAACATCATCAGAAAGCCTTCCATGAACTTTCCGTGCAGGACAAAGACCAGGTTCTGACCCAATTGCAGAAAAACGACATCCATTTTGCCGACCTCGGCGAAGAGAGTCTCGTGGCATCGCAATTTTTCGGTGAACTGCTTTCAGACACCAAACATGGTTACCTCGCCGACCCGATCTACGGCGGTAACAAAGGGATGAAGGCGTGGATTGCCATCGGGTTCCCCGGCGCGCGCGCCAGTTTCACCGAATGGGTGAAGCAGCACAACGTGCCTTATCCGCTGGGGCCGGTGAGCCTGCAAGGCGCGCGTGCCTGAAGGCCGCTTCGTACTCCCTTTTCTGATGAATGACAGGATTAAAAATGGCACAAATAACAAAACCTGAAGTCGACGTCGACGTCGTCGTCGTCGGCCTCGGCTGGGCGGGCTCGTTGATGAGCATCGAGCTGGCAATGGCCGGGCTGACCGTACGCGCGCTGGAACGCGGCGGCGATCGTGGTTATGAAGAGTTTGCTTACCCGAAACCGGCCGATGAATACGCCTACGCCGTGCGTAACAAAGTGATGGCCACTCCGGCGCAGGCCGCGGTGACCGTGCGTTATAACATGAGTGAAACCGCGCTGCCGACCCGTAAATGGGGCGCGTTTGCGCCGGGTACGGGCGTCGGCGGTTCCGGTCTGCACTGGACAGGCGTGTTAATCCGCCCGACGCCGACCGATTTAAAACTCAAAACCTATGCCGATGAAGCCTATAAACCGGGCATTTTGCAGGAAGACATGCGGATCATGGATTTCCCGTTCAGCTGGGATGAAATCGAGCCGTATTACACCAAGTTCGAGCACATCTGCGGCCAGTCCGGAAAAACAGGTAACCTGCGCGGGCAGATTATGGAAGGCGGCGATCCGTTTGAAGGGCCGCGCTCCGAGCCTTATCCGCTGCCTGCGCTGGAAGATACGCTTAACAGCAGCATGTTCGCTGAAGTCACCAAAAAGATGGGCTATCACCCGTTCCCGAACCCGTCGGCCTGCGTTTCCCGCGCATGGACTAACCCTTACGGCAACCAGATAGCTCCGTGTAACTACTGCGGATATTGCAGTAAATACCCGTGTCTGAACTACTCGAAAGCCTCACCGCAAACTGCCGTGATGGACGCGCTGAAGCGCATGGATAACTTCTCCTATGAAGTCCACGCCAACGTGATGAAAGTCGAGCTGCACGATGATAAGAAAACCGCCAAAGGCGTGATCTACATTGATGCGCAGGGCAATGAATGCTTCCAGCCGGCTAAAATCGTGGTGCTGAGCAGCTTTCAGTTCTGTAACGTCCGCCTGATGCTGCTGTCCGGCATCGGCAAACCTTATAATCCGATCACCGAAGAAGGCGTGGTTGGCCGTAACTACGCGTTCCTGAGCAACGGCGGCTCGACGCTGTTCTTCAAAGATAAAAACTTCAACCCGTTTGCCACCGCCGGCGCGACCGGCCAGATGTTCAACGACATTTCTCCGGGCAACTTCGACGGTCCATCACTCGGCTTTATCGGCGGCGCGAAAATCCACAGTTCTCAGGCGACCGGCACGCCAATCAGCACGGCGCTGCCAAAAGGTACGCCTGTGTGGGGAACCGGCTGGAAAGAGGGTATGGAAGAGTGGTACGGCCATTCGATGAAAATCAGCATCACCACCACCTGCCAGTCTTATCGCGACATCTATCTCGATCTCGATCCGAACTACAAAGATGAGTACGGCTATCCGCTGCTGCGCATGACTTTCGACTGGAAACAGAACGAGCTGAAACTGCAACAGTATCTGAAAGGCATCGTGGGCAATATCACCAAAGAGCTGAACCCGGACAGCTACAGCGAAAGCTTCCTGCCGATGGATGCGCACTTTGACCTCACCAAGTACGTCTCAACGCACAACGTCGGCGGTGCGGTGATGGGCGATAACCCGAAAACCTCTGCGCTGAACAAGTTCCTGCAAAGCTGGGATGTGCATAACGTGTTTGTGCCGGGCGGCAACGCGTTCCCGCAGAACTTCCAGGCCAACCCGACGGATACCATCGGCGCGATCACCCTGATGGCGGCGCAGGCGATTAAAGATCAGTACCTGAAAAACCCCGGCCCACTGGTGCAGGCATAAGCGGAGATGAACTCAATGAAACTTAAGCGTTTATTTATCGTTAACGCCATGCTGCTGGGTGCCGGTTTGATGGCCAATGCGCATGCTGAAACCACGTCACCTGACAATGCGGCTCTGATTAAACAGGGCGAGTATGTCGCGCGTCTGGGCGACTGCGGTGCCTGTCACACGGTGGCCGGGAAACCGGCGTTCTCCGGCGGGCTGGCGATTAACTCGAATCTTGGCACTATCTATTCGACCAATATCACGCCGGATAAAAACCACGGCATTGGCAGCTATACCGAACAGCAGTTCTCCGATGCGGTGCGTAAAGGCGTTCTGCCTGATGGCACGCGCCTTTACCCGGCGATGCCGTATCCTGATTACGCCAAAATTAACGATCAGGATATGCACGCGCTGTACGTTTACTTTATGCAGGGCGTAAAACCGAGCGCCGAACAGCCGTCGGAAACGGATCTGAGCTTCCCGTTCAGCCAGCGCTGGGGCATGCGGTTCTGGAACTGGGCGTTCGCGTCCGATAAACCTTTCCAGCCGATTGGCGGGGCAACGGTGCAGGTTAACCGTGGCGCGTATCTGGTCGAAAGTCTCGGCCACTGCGGCAGTTGTCACACGCCGCGCGGTTTTGGGATGAACGAAAAAGCGCTCGACAGCAGCGATTCAGATTTCCTCGCGGGCGGCAGCCTGAACAACTGGGACGTTCCGTCGCTGCGCGGCGTGGCGCACTGGAATCAGCAGGAAATCGTTGATTATCTCGGCAAAGGGCGTAACGACAAAGCGGCGGTCGGCGGCGAAATGACGTCAGTGGTCGAGAACAGTACGGCGCACATGACGGATGACGATCTCAACGCCATCGCAGCGTACCTGAAGTTCCTCGGCGGCAATCCGCCGATACCGGTCGCGGATACGCAGAAGGCCAGCGCAACCGAAGCCAAACTGACGGCGGCGAAAAACCTGAGCGAAGGCGAGCGTTTGTATCTGGATAACTGCGGTGCCTGCCACTTTGTGACCGGCAAGGGCGCGCCTGGCGTGTTCCCGGAACTGGATCAGGCAACGATTGTGAACGCACAGGATCCGACCGGGCTTATCCATACAATCCTCGCCGGAGCGCAGCAGCCGTCAACGGCGCGCGCACCTTCGACGCTGGTGATGCCTGGCTTCGCCGGGCGGCTGACCGATGAAGAAGCGGCCCAGCTCGCGACGTTTATTCGTCAGGGCTGGAGCAACAGCGCCCCGGCGGTCTCGGCTAAAGACGTGAGTGAGGTGCGCAAAACACTGACGCATTAAAGCCTAAGTTGTCTGTTTTGTTGTACAAAACGGCTTTCCTAAAGGGAGGCCGTTTTTATTTACGCAGCGACACTTTTTTAGCCGATAGTCAGGTGTATGAAATCAATAATTATCTGAAATCACGGCTAAAAAATCATATCGAACCGCCGGGTAATGACTCCAACTTATTGATAGTGTTTTATGTTCAGATAATGCCCGATGACTTTGTCATGCAGCTCCACCGATTTTGAGAACGACAGCGACT
>NZ_JBXAVQ010000020.1:0-80866 GCF_057290995.1 Rahnella sp. 1L-D-7-B-C2
CGGCGACCCCACCTGTCGTTAAAATACAAAACGCCCGATGAAATTCATCGGGCGTTATAAGGCTAAAAAGTGTCAACCTATAGCAGGACTAGTCAAACGGAGCATCCCATGACCTGTAAATTGTTCAACAATATGAATCGTATCACGATGGTATGCGTGACCTGCAAAGCCGCCGTCCGGTTCCAGTACCGCAACTCGAACAGCTGGTTCCATTCCTGTTTCTCAATCATCACGGCCCGCAGATGTATGCACCGGACAATCTCGGTCTGCCCTTCGACCCGGATCCGCAGTGGGTTAAGCCGGTGATGAACACTGTGCATGAAATAAATCAGGCAACCCTCGAGTATCAAACCGGAAAGTTTGATATAAAGTTGTAGACGATTTGGATTTCAATTTTTTTAAGGAAAACCCTGGGATTTACAGTTTAAATTATTAGAAATGTAGATACTGCACTTTCCACAGCGGGGCTGACTTAATACAATCACACTTTTACAGAGTAAAAGTCTGACATATCTGCTTGAAATCACATGACGTCAAATTTACATATCAAAAAAAAAGAACATAACATATAATACATACAAGAAGATTAATAATTAAAACCGCCACACTCAAATAGGAACAGGTAGGAATTTGATGCATATCATTGAAAGTATTATCATGTCTACAACTTTACTATTAACTCCTTTTTTTATCATTTCATTTTTCCAAACTGGTCTTTGTAGAGATAGTAATTACGAGCAAAAAAGCGCCTCTTACATTAATTCGTTAAGAGGGGTTGCAGCGTTATTAATAACGATACATCATTCTGTTTTTATGTACAATTATACTAATACAAAAAACTGGAATATATTACTGCCCAGTGTATTTTTTAAAGACTTGTCAACTATTGAGAAAACCACATTACTTTCATTTGGATACATTCCAGTCATGGTTTTTTTCATGATCACAGGATATCTTTTTTTTGGAAAACTAATAAATAATCCTGTTTTAGATGTTAGGGATTTTTATAAAAAAAGAGCAAAAAGAATACTTCCTTTATATTTTACAATGTTAGCTCTCATGTTGATATTGGCATATTTTATCGGGTTCCGTAGTGATTTGAACTTAAATTTATTTTTTAAAACGATTATTTTGTGGCTCACTTTTGGCATGCTAGAACCTGCTGGCCTTACGGATGAGTTTAGAGGTTCACTTATAGTGTGTGGAGTAATTTGGACGCTTATCTATGAGTGGTTTTTTTACTTACTCATCCCTTTGTTCTCATCATTTTTCTTCTCAAGAAAAACATACCTTTACTTTACAATTTGCATGATATTTATAATAGGAAATCTCTACTATTTTGATTTAATCAATGAAATAAATACAACCTTGATATGTTGTTTCTTGTGTGGACTACTATGTTCAATAATAAAAAATAATGCTGGGGAGATGATCAGCAAACTTCTTGGTAGCACTCTTTTTTCATTAGCATCGTTAGTTTATTTAGTATTTTCGATATGGCAGTCAGGACTAAATGTCTACAAACTGAGTGTTATTCCACCATTGTTTTTTGTTTTCTTATCTGTATGTTTCGGTTCATCATTAGTTGGCTTGCTCAAATTTAAACCTCTACAAATTTCTGGAACTGCCAGCTATAGCATTTATCTTTTACATGGTCTTGCATTATCGTTATCATTTTATATATTCCGAGACTCATATCTTTTAGCGACAGGCAGTGCTTTAATCTTCACGTCCATTTTCAGTATAATTACATATACTTTCATTGAGAGGAGATTTATGAAACACGTCTCGAATGTCAGCCCCTAAATTTGGATGCATTAAGTGGAAATAGAAAAAGTATCCGAATGGTAATGCCGATCACTTTAAATCCCCGGCAATAATGCCGGGGATTTAAAGTGCAGAGAGTAAAATTTTTACTCGTTTTAAATCTTCAGTTTAATGTAATCAATCGCACGGCTGATGATCCCGCCCTGCGCGACGTCTTCCAGCGCCACCAGCGGAACAGTTTTGATCACTTTACCGTTGTCCACGATATTAATGTTGCCAAGCTCCTGACCTTTTTTCAGCGGCGCTTCGACCTGCGGATTGGTCAGCACGTACTGGGCTTTCAGCTTGTCGGCATCGGCTTGCGGAACGCTAATAAACACGTCGCTCAGTGAACCGACTTTCACCTGATCGTTCGCCCCAAACCAGACATGCTCGCTGGAGACTGTCTGATTGGCTTTAAATATTTGCTTGCTGGTGTATTCGCGGAAGCCCCAGGTCAGCAGTTTGCGCGCCTGTTCTTCACGCCCTTTCGAGCTTTTGCCCCCCATAACAACAGCAATCAGACGACGATCGCCCTGCGTGGCCGATGCGATAATGTTGAAACCAGCACTTTCGGTGTGACCGGTTTTCAGGCCATCAACCTGTAAGTTTTTATCCCACAGCAGGCCGTTACGGTTTTGCTGAGTGATGTTGTCATACGTCAGCGATTTCTCGCTATACATTTTATATTCCTCAGGCTCGCCACCGATAATCGCGCGGGAAAGTTTGGCGAGATCATAGGAAGTCGTGTACTGACCCGGCGCATCCAGACCGTGTACGGTTTCGAAATGGGTATTGGTCAGCCCCATGCTCACGACGTATTTGTTCATCATGCCGACGAAACTGTCCTGGCTGCCCGCCACGTAATTGGCCATGGCGACACAGGCGTCGTTACCGGAGGTAATGATAATGCCGCGGATCAAATCGCGTACTGAAACGCGATCGCCCGGTTTGAGGAACATCAGCGAGGAACCTTCCAGACTCTTGTTACCGGCGACCCACGCTTCCTGCGGCACGGTCACGATGTCGTTCATCGTGATTTTTTTCTGATCCAGCGCGCGGTCAATCACGTAGCCGGTCATCAGTTTGGTCAGACTGGCCGGGTTGCGACGGTCATCCGGGTTCCCTGCCGCCAGCACATCACCGCTGGCATAATCCATCAGGACAAAAGACGCGGCGTCAATGCTCGGGGGAACAACCGGGAAATCCAGTGGCGCAACAGCGCTCGCACTGCCCGCAGAGAACAACAACACACAAGATAAAACACTTATTACACTACGTTTCACTGAATCTTCCTTAAACGTGCCGCATTGACCTGAACATAAATCCGCTCAGCATCTATACAAATAATCATACAAAAAAGTCATAGATCGAGATCTGCGGCATAGGGTGCCTGAAAACAGCCTTCAGAAAAACCCTTAGTCTTTTGCTAAGCATTTCATAATGAAACGATTCGGTTACAAGTTGGTTGCTTTAACGCCAAAACAGGCAGTGACTGACGTAATCAGTTTTCTTTATCGCAAGATACTGTTTTTGAAACCTTTGAAATTGACTTTAAACGCCCGCCCGTCTTGAAAAATTTGCATTACGCTGCGATAAACCCCCGCGATAGACGGTTTCTATCACACCATCACGGCATTCGATTAGACGTAACTCCATCCCCCTCCTAAACTTGTGACATAAAATTAACAAACGGATTAACATTTGGTCGATCCGATTGTTTCCAGACAAGATAAAAGCCACCTGCGAAGCATAATTATGAAATTCAAAACTGAGATCAAACCCTACCACGGCGCGGCCGGTGGCTGGGGTGCATTGGAATCTACCACCCGTTTCGTCTTCGACAGTAAGAAAGTCCTCTCCAACCTGCGCAACCTGATGCGTGTTAACAAAGGTCGCGGTTTTGACTGTCCGGGTTGTGCCTGGGGTGATGATAACCACAGTACGTTCAGTTTCTGTGAAAACGGCGCGAAAGCCGTCAGCTGGGAAGCAACGCGCAAAGCGGTCGAGCCTGAATTCTTCGCGCAGCACAGCGTCAGCAAACTGCGTGAACAGAGTGATTACTTCCTTGAATATCAGGGACGGCTCACCCACCCGATGCGCTATAACCGCACCACCGACCATTACGAACCGATCAGCTGGGACGCGGCTTTTTCGCTGATCGCCAGCCATCTTAAAGGTCTGGAAAGCCCGGATCAGGCGGATTTCTACACCTCCGGTCGCGCCAGCAATGAAGCCTCTTATCTTTATCAGGTGTTTGGCCGCATGTTCGGCACCAACAACTTCCCTGACTGTTCCAACATGTGCCACGAAGCCAGCGGCGTCGGCCTGAAACAGAGTATCGGCGTCGGTAAAGGCACCATCCGTCTGGATGATTTTGAAAAGGCCGACGCGATTTTTGTTTTCGGCCAGAATCCCGGCACCAACCACCCGCGTATGCTGCACAGCCTGCGTCACGCCGCCGATCGTGGCGCGAAAGTCGTCAGCTTCAACACGTTGCGTGAACGCGGTTTAGAACGTTTCGCCGATCCGCAAAAACCTCTGGAAGTCGTCACACCGAAAGCCGGTCGCATCAGCTCTGCCTACTATCAGCCGAATCTCGGTGGTGATATGGCCGCCGTGCGCGGTATCGTCAAAGCGCTGTTGCAGACGCACCGCGAACGCATCGCCTCCGGCCAGCCTTCCCTGTTCGACGATGAATTTATTGCGCAGAACTGCGTGGGCGTGGACGACTATCTGGCGATAGTTGATGCTACCAGCTGGGAAAAAATCACCGGGCAGTCCGGCCTGAGTGAACAGGATCTGCGCGAAGCCGCGGCTATCTATATGCATGCCGACCGCGTGATTTGTACCTGGGCGATGGGCATTACCCAGCATAAACATTCCGTGCCAACCGTGCGCGAAATCACCAACCTGCAATTACTGTTCGGGCAACTCGGCAAACCGGGCGCCGGTTTGTGTCCGGTGCGTGGTCACAGTAACGTGCAGGGTAACCGCACCATGGGCATCGACGAGAAAGCGCCGAAAGCCCTGCTGGATGCGATGGAAAAACACTACAACTTTACGCCACCGCGCACGCCGGGCCATAACACCGTGGAAGCGCTCGAAGCGATGCTGCGTGGCGATGCCAAAGTCCTTATCTGCCTCGGCGGGAATCTGGCCGCTGCCGCGCCGGATACACCGCGTACTTTGCAGGCGCTGAGCAATCTGGATCTGTCAGTGCAAATCAGTACGAAACTGAACCGCAGCCACCTGACGCCGGGTCACGAAGCATTAATCTTGCCGACGCTGGGCCGTACCGAGCTGGATATGCAGGCCACCGGCTCGCAATTTATCACCGTCGAAGATTCCTTCAGCATGGTTCACGCTTCCGAAGGCGTAGGTATCCCGTTGTCGAAAGAGCAGCGTTCCGAAACCGCAATAGTCTGCGGTATCGCCGATGCGGTGCTTGGTGACAAATACCTCGACTGGATGGCTCTTGCGGATGACTACAACCTGATCCGTGATCACATCGAAGCGACCATTCCTGGTTTCAAAGATTTCAATGCACGCTGCGACATCAAAGGTGGCTTCTATCTGGGCAATGCAGCGGCAGAGCTGAACTTCAATACCTTAAGCGGCAAAGCCAATTTCAGCGCCGCACCGTTGCCGGAAGTGTTGATCCCGATGGGGGATCAGAATGCGCCGTTTACCCTGCAAACTTTGCGTTCGCATGATCAGTACAACACCACGATTTATGGTCTTGATGACCGCTATCGCGGCGTGTATGGCCAGCGCGAAGTGTTGTTCATTCACCCTCAGGATCTGGCTGATTTGGGGCTGAAAGACGGCGAGCTGGTGGAAATCGAAACACTGTGGAACGACGGCGTAGAGCGCAAAGTCAGCGGATTTAAACTGGTGAGCTACGATATTCCGCGCGGCAATCTGGCGGCCTATTATCCGGAGACAAACCCGCTGGTGCCGATGTCCAGCTTTGGTGACCAAACCCACACCCCGACCTCGAAAGCCGTTCCGGTGACTATTCGTCGCTGCGAGCAAACTGTCGATCTGCAACGTATCGCCTAAACCGTTTTGCGAGGCATGCCGTAAATCCCCTCTTTCGCTTCAGGGTTATGAGGCGAAAGGGGGATAAGAGCTTGCCCGACGGGGTCAGATCGCGTAAAACTGTCTGCCGCTAATCGAGCCACATTAACCCCCAATTCTCTGGACGATATGTTTCAAGATAACCCGCTGCTCGCGCAGCTAAAACAGCAACTTCACTCTCAGACTCCACGTGTCGAAGGCATCGTGAAAGGCACTGAGAAAGGCTTTGGCTTTCTTGAAGTAGACGGCCAAAAAAGCTATTTCATTCCGCCTCCGTACATGAAAAAAGTCATGCACGGGGACCGCGTGATCGCCTCCCTGCAAACCGAAAAAGAGCGTGAAGTCGTCCAGCCGGAAACCCTGGTTGAACCTTTCCTCAGCCGCTTTGTAGGTCGCGTCACCAAGAAAGACGACCGCCTTTCCATCACTCCCGATCATCCTTTATTGCGCGATGCCATTCTGTGCCGCGTCATGCGCAACATCAATCACGAAGTGAGCGATGGCGACTGGTGTGTGGCCGAAATGCGCCGTCATCCGCTAAAAGAAGGCGATCACAGCTTCCAGGCTGAAATCACCGAGTGGATCACCACCGGCACCGACGACCTCGCGCCGTGGTGGGTCACCCTGGCACGTCATAATCTGGAACGTGAAGCACCAAAATCTGAGATAGCTGAACTGCGCGATGAAGGTCTGACCCGCGAAGATCTGACCGCCCTGCCTTTTGTCACGATTGACAGCGGCAGTACGCAGGACATGGATGACGCGCTGTTTGTGAAAGACAATGGCGGCGGCACCCTGCAAATGACCATCGCGATTGCTGACCCGACGGCGTACGTCGCCGAAGGCAGCGACCTCGACAACACCGCTAAAAAACGCGCATTCACCAACTATTTGCCGGGCTTTAATATCCCGATGCTGCCGCGCGAATTGTCCGATGATATCTGTTCCCTGTGGCCAGACGTCAGCCGCCCGGTTCTGGCGTGTTCCGTCACGCTGAGCACCGATGGCGCACTGGGCAGGGACATTCGTTTCTTCGCCGCCACCATTGAATCCAAAGCCAAGCTGGCCTACGACAATGTCTCTGACTGGCTTGAAGCGGATGAGAAGAGCGAATGGCAGCCAGCCAGCGATGTGATCGCCGATCAAATTCGCCTGCTGAAACGCGTCTGTGACGTGCGCAGCGCATGGCGTACCGAACACGCGCTGGTGTTTAAAGATCGTCCTGATTACCGCTTCGTGCTGGGTGAGAAAGGCAACGTGCTGGAGATTGTCGCCGAGCACCGCCGTATCGCTAACCGCATCGTGGAAGAATCGATGATCGCCGCCAACGTGTGTGCTGCTATCGCCCTGCGCGACAGCCTCGGTTTCGGCGTCTATAACGTGCATACCGGTTTCGATCCGTTGCTGGTTGAGAACGCTGTGACTATATTGCAGGCCAACGACGTGGAGGCCAACGCCGAAGAGTTGCTGACCCTGCCGGGCTTCTGCGCATTGCGCCGCAAGCTTGACGCATTGCCAACGCAGTTCCTCGACAGCCGCATTCGTCGTTCCCAGACGTTCGCAGAAATCAGCACCACGCCGGGGCCGCACTTCGGTCTGGGTCTGGAAGCGTATGCAACCTGGACATCACCTATCCGTAAATACGGCGATATGGTGAATCATCGTTTGTTGAAAGCGATGATCCTGAACCAGTCTGCTGAGAAACCACAGGATGAGATGACTGTCCAGTTGGCTGAGCGCCGCCGCGCCAACCGCATGGCCGAGCGCGACGTCGGTGACTGGCTGTATGCACGTTATCTGGAAGATAAAGTCGGCACTGACGTTAAGTTCAGCGCGGAAATCATCGATGTCACCCGTGGCGGCCTGCGTGTCCGCCTGCAAGATATCGGCGCCGTCGCTTTCATTCCGGCTCCGTTCCTGCACAGCGTGCGCGACGAGCTGGTATGCAGCGCAGACACCGGCACCGTTCTGATTAAGGGCGAAGTGGCCTACCGTCAGAGTGACATCATTGATGTAGCGATCGCAGAAGTTCGGATGGAAAATCGCAACGTTATTGCTAAGCCCGCTGCTTAGCAAACGCTGGGATTATTGATGTGAGTGAAAAGCCGGTTTATAACCGGCTTTTTTTTGTGCGGGGGGCGCGCACGGGGCGGCTTTTAAACCTGACCGAGAATATTTCGGTTTCTCAATTGCAGTGACCACTTTACCCACTGCACCGAAACCGCCAAATAGGGAGGAAAACGCCTCCCTATTTGATCTCCCACTCTTTTTTAACACGCGCTATCACTGGAACGATGGCCGTGTTCTGTAAATTCCGTGGGTGCCGCAAATCCAGGCACTTCGTGCTGCCTTCACTCGGTCTTCGAGCCATTGGTCTCGAAGCCGCTCCGTTCAGCTGGATTTTTGATCGCGCCATCTCACCATTTAAAAAAAACAAAAAACAGAAAGTTTGAACAGCGCATTTGGTTTTTTATAATGATCCTGAGCCGGTGAAGTTGTGACCTAAAAAGCCTGTGGCCGCGTTCAAAAATCACGCCGAGGAAGAGGTGGAAAACCGCGCGTCTGTTTGCGCGGGTTGTAACCCGACCGGAGGGAACCGCGCAGCGGCGGGATTTTGCGGCAATAGCGAAAGCCGCTGAAACATAGCCGGGATGCATGGCACGTGTTTTAAAGAGCCCGGGATTCTTAAGGGCGGCGGCGATAAGCCGCCCTTAAGGCCAGTGTGGGTGGCAACCCACGGTCTTGCCCTGAAGCCAGTGTGGGTGGCAACCCACGACCTTGACCTTTGGGCCAATTTGGACGGCAGCCCAAGGTCTTAACCATGAAACTGAAATTAAAATTAAATTCCGCCAAGTGCGCAGCCCGGCACTATCAGATCTGATAGTCAATTACCGTCTCACTCTCCTGCCCCGACGCAAAGACCTTCTCCTTAATATCATTCACCGATAACCCCGGATTACATAATTCGATAAATCGCCAGACATAGTTGCGCTGCAGCTGCGCCCTTTTCAGACCCAGCCAGACGGTGTTGGCTTCGAATAAATGTTCGGCATTGATGAGCTGAAGGCCGGTATCGCGGGCGATTTCGTAAGCTTTGTCGGCGAGAATACCCACGCCTAAACCAAGTTCGACGTAGGTTTTGATCACATCAGAATCCTGCGCGCTGAGCACGATATCCGGGCTGAGTGCGGCACGACTAAAGGCTTCGTCGAGACGCGAACGGCCGGTAATGCCCTGACGGTAAGTGATCAACGGCTGCTCGCTGAGATGTTGCAACGTGACGGGGTGCTGCAACGTCAGCGGATGTCCCTGCGGAACAACGATGGCGTGATGCCAGCGGTAATACGGGAATGCCGCAACGGAGGTATCGTTCATCAGTTTTTCGCTGGCAATCGCGACATCCGCCTGTCCGCTGAGCAACATCGCCAGCACTTCGTTTGGAGAGCCCTGATGCAGCTCCAGCCTGACGCCGGGGTAGATGGCGCGGAAAGCTTTGATGACTTTAGGCAGACTGTAACGCGCCTGCGTATGCGTGGTGGCGATGGTCAGCACCCCTGCGTCCTCTTTCGAGAAGACGTCCGCCAGCCGCCGGATGTTCTGGGCTTCGTTGAGAATACGCTCAGCAACGGCAAGTAACTCTTTACCCGGCTCAGTCAGCCCCAGCAAACGCTTGCCACGACGGATGAAAATCTCGACGCCCAGCTCGTCTTCCAGCTCGCGGATGTGGCGGCTGACACCTGACTGCGAAGTGAACAACATGTTCGATACTTCGGTCAGGTTGTAATTGCATCGCGCTGATTCCCTGATAATTTTGAGTTGTTGAAAATTCACCGCCGTCGCCCCTGTCTGTTCTAAAACCCTATTGTTACGGCCTGCGGGTATGCCAGACAAATAAGAAAAAGCGGTTACTTATGCTTTTTCCGACTATAGAGAGTGACAACGGTTTAAGATTTTACTCCGGCACTGGCGTCAGCACCGGTCTGGCAGAGAAATGCGCGCTGAGGTTATCGAGTACCAGCGCCAGCATATTTTCGACCGACTCCGGCGAGCGCCCCGCTACATGCGGCGTGATCACCAGATTATCCAGCGTCAGCAGCGCGGGCGGCACCTGCGGTTCGCCGTCCACCACGTCCAGCGCCGCGCCGGCGATTTCGTGACTTTGCAGGCTGGCGGCCAGCGCGTCAGTATCCACCACGCTGCCGCGCGCAATGTTAATTAAAAAGCCGTCAGCGCCGAGCGCGCGCAATACGGCAGCATCCACCAGCCGGACGGTATTTTTTCCCCCAGGCGTGGCGACCACCAGATAATCCGCCCAGGCGGCCAGTTCGGTCACGCTGTGGAAATAGGGATAAGCCGTATCCGCCTGGGGTTTACGGTTGTGATAGCCAATCGCCATATCAAATCCGCCTGCTGCGCGACGGGCAATCAGCGCGCCGATGTTTCCTAACCCCACGACACCGAGCTTTTTGCCTGCCATACCGGGAACGTTCCAGCGCGCTTTATTCCACTCACCGTCGCGAACAGCCTGATCAAACTGCGGAATGCGGCGGGTAATTGCCAGCATCAGCGCCAGTGTGTGGTCAGCGACGGAAGAATTATTGGTGCCGGGCCCATGGGTGACGTGAATACCGCGCGTTTTTGCCGCCGCGACGTCAATATGTTCATACCCCACACCCTGTGCACAGATGATTTCCAGCTTCGGCATCGTTGCCATTTCTGCATCGCTCAGACCGATACTGCCGATGGTTAACACCGCCTGAATTTGCTGTGCAAGTTCACAGGAAAGCGTGGCGCGCTGCCCGGGCGTGGTGGCGAAATAGAGGGTGAATCCGGCGGCGGCAAAACGCTCAGGGTAACCAGTGTCCAGCGGGACATGGCTTAGCAACGCGATAGTCATGGAGGCTCCTGTATTTATTTAAGGACATCTAATACGTTCAGCGCCCGCCCTGTTTGCAGCGGGTCAGAGTGAATATCAGCGAACGCTGCCGTCATGTACAGAAGTTAAACTTTACAGAATGATGCAGACGCAAAAATGCCGGTGTGAAGGGTTCACACCGGCGAAATTAAACAGCACGGATTAAAAAACTGAAAAGTATTTCTGGCAGCGGATTACACCGCCTTGTGTTGATAAGTCGCGATAATCTTGCTGTAGGCGTAAGACACTGTGCCTTCATAAGTACATTGATACAGGTTGTTGTGATCGCTGGTGTGGCACATTTCCAGACCCTGATTGTAATCGCGGGTCGCATCCCAGCCGGAGATGGTGCCGAAATTGTATTTCTTCGCCAGCTCGATCAGTTTTTTCATATGTTCAACGGTAAAGCTCGGGCCGGTATCGTTGATGCCGAACATCGGCGTCACACCAATACGGCGCCACAGTTTGGCATCGGACCACTCGGTGAAGACGGTTTTGATCTGACGATGCATCGCCAGCATCGACATTTCCACACCGGTATACATGTCCGGCGGTGGCGCAACGTCGCCAAAGTCCATCGACATGGCGTTGAACAGCGCCGGTGAAAGCCCGCCATCATGCACCATGCGCACGAAATCAATACCGAAGGACGTCAGCCCCTGCGAATCATCGGACGTCTGGCCGTCAACCGGCAGCGTGAACGCAATTTGCAGTGACGGATTGTTTTTCTGCACCACCGCCATGGTGGCCACCAGACGGCTGAGCATTTCGGTTTGCTGTAACGCGCCGCCTTCGATATCAAAGTCGATATGGTTCACGCCGTAGTTATCCAGCACGCCCTGATACAGCGCAGCCAGCTCACCCACGTCGGTAATGTGCTCTTCGAGGAAGTTGGAGTTCGCCCCGCCGAAGGAAATAGCGACGTCGCCGCCTGCTGCACGGAACGCCGCGATATCGGCTTTACCGTAATCTGAAACCGTTGCATCGCCGGTGAATTCAGCACCGTAGTCACCCACGTTCGCGTCAGTAATGCTCACCAGACCACCCCAGCAAGGACGGTAGTTCGGTGCGCCGTTACCGGCATTCATATCAGCAGACGTAATAAAGCCCAGCGTATAGGCTTTCAGACCGGACTCTTTACCGAAGACGCTGGGACGCGGCGTCGGCCAGCCGGTGAAATCCATAAACGGTGCGTGGTTGAAGCTGTAGTCGCCAGAATCCGGCAAGGTTTTGTCAGTGGTGACATTCAGCGCGGGTGATTTAGCCGAGAAATTACCGGCCAGATCGTAAGCACGGACCTGAACGCTGTAGGCAGTTTCGGCCGTCAGCCCGACCAGCGTTAGTGACGTGCTGGTGGTTTTTTGAGTTTTGGCAACTTTAGTTTTGGTGTTGGTATAGGTGACTTCGTAACCGCTAACCATCACGTTATCAGTAGATGCCGTCCAGCCAACGGTCAGGGTCACCGCGCCGCTCGCCACAACTTTCACGTTGGAAGGCACGGTCGGAGCCTGAGTATCAGCTACCTGATCGGCCGCTTCGCCGTTAACTTTAAAGCCGTGCGGCAGATTACCGATGCTCACGCCGGTGTTGTTGCCGACCATGATGGCGAAGGTGCCCTTACCGCCTGCTGGAATAACGCTGCAAGCGTCAATCAGCGTACCTTTGATAGGACTGCTCCAGGTTTCGAACTGGAAGTTGATGTTCGCAGATGCGCTCTGTGAATTATCGAGCGTGAATTCTACTTTGCCAGACTCCAGATCGGTATCCGTCATATTAAATACGTCAATAAAACAGGCGGCTGACCAGACGTCGTCAGCATTTTCCCATGCTGCGGAAACCATATACTTTTGTTTGGTAGTGCTCATAAATCGTAACTCCAAAGAGAGATGTAAGTAAGTGAATGACGGAAAGCAGACGATGAGCGCGGGTAAAATTCGTTGTCTCATCGCTCGCCGCTGCTTTCTCTGTAGCCAGTATCGGAGCCTGATTTCAAAAGAGAAAATCACACTGCATCAAAAATTCTCGTGAGAACTGAAGGCTTTAAATTCAGTCAGTAACATGCATATTTGTGAGTGCCGGTGAGATGCCAAAACGCATCATTCAGGAATGTTTTCATCACACTGATTTTTTGCGATGCGGCGTTAGACGCCTCTTTTTTGTCATGCGGGGAAACTGGATTTGGCGGTTAATTAGCGGCTGACAGGGGAAAAGCCGGAACTGCAACTACACTGATTTGAAAGCAACAGACCAGCAGCCGTGAGAGCTGCCCCTCTTTTGTGCCCAATTCTTTCTCAGGATTTATTCTGATTGACCTGCTCAGGAGTGTGAAACGAATGGCAAAAGCCCGATCCAGCAAAGTGACCCAACCTACAGCCAGCACTGATGAAGTCCGCACTGTCCCCTCTAATTCCCAGGTCAACATCGCTGTTGACGAACTCGGTGTGCGCATCATGCATCCTTACAGCGACGGCGAAATTGTCCGCAGTTTCGATTCCGGCCATACCACCCGCGTACGCGAAGGTTTACCGGTTCCGCTCGGCGCGACGTGGGACGGTCTGGGCGTCAATTTCGCGCTGTTTTCCGCGAATGCCACCAAAGTCGAACTGTGTTTGTTTAACGAGGAAGGCGAACAGTACGATGTCATCGAACTGCCGGAGTATACCGACGAAGTCTGGCACGGTTATCTGCCGGATGCCCGCCCCGGCCTGCTGTATGCCTATCGCGTGCACGGTCCTTACGCGCCACACGACGGCCACCGCTTTAATCCGGCCAAGCTGTTGCTCGATCCTTACGCCAAGCAAATCGTCGGCGACCTGAAATGGGACGACGCCCTGTTCGCCTATGATATGCAAAGCGCCAAGAAGGATTTGCACATTGATAACACCGACAGCGCGCCTTTCCTGCCCAAGTGCCGCGTAATCGACCCGGCGTTCTCCTGGGCACGTTCGCGCAAAAAGCATATTCCGTGGGAAAAAACGCTGATCTACGAAACGCATTTGCGCGGCTACACCATGCGCCACCCGGCAGTGCCGGAGCATCTGCGCGGTACGTTTTCGGGCATGAGCACGCCGCACATTGTGGAATATATCCGCTCGCTCGGTGTGACGTCGGTCGAGCTGATGCCGATCCACGCGTTTACCGATGACCGCCATTTGCAGGATAAAGGGCTGCATAATTTCTGGGGTTACAACACGCTGAGCTTCTTCGCGCCGCATCCGCAATATATGGCGACGCACACCGTGAACGAATTCAAACAGATGATCGCCACCTTCCACGCAGCGGGTATAGAGGTGATTCTGGACGTGGTATATAACCACACGGCAGAAGGCAATGAACTTGGCCCGACGCTGTCGTTCAAAGGCATCGACAACGCCAGTTATTACCGGCTGATGCCCGATAACAAACGCTATTACATCAATGATACCGGCACCGGCAATACGCTCAATCTCAGCCATCCGCGCGTGTTGCAGATGGTGACAGATTCGCTGCGCTACTGGGCGACGGAAATGCAGGTGGACGGATTCCGCTTCGATCTGGCGACCATTCTCGGGCGCGAAAGCTACGGTTTCGACGAGGGCTGTGGTTTTCTCGACACCTGCCGTCAGGATCCGATCCTCAGCCAGTGCAAGCTTATCGCCGAACCCTGGGACTGCGGTCCCGGCGGCTATCAGGTGGGCGGGTTCCCGCCGGGCTGGATGGAATGGAATGATCGATTTCGCGATACGGTGCGTAAATTCTGGCGCGGCGACGAAAGCCAGCTGGCGCAGTTTGCCACCCGGCTTTCCGGCTCGGCAGATCTCTTCAATCACCGTGGACGCAAGCCTTACGCCTCGGTGAATTTCATCACCGCCCACGACGGTTTCACGCTCAATGACTGGGTGTCGTACGAGAAGAAGCACAACAGCGCCAACGGGGAAAACGGCAAGGACGGCAGCGATAACAATATCTCGGCCAACTACGGCGTCGAAGGGGCGACTGACGATCCGGAGATCAACGAGCTGCGCCTGCGGCAGATGCGCAATATGCTGGCGACGCTGTTGTTCTCGCAGGGCACGCCGATGTTGCTGGCCGGGGATGAATTCGCCCGTTCGCAGGAAGGTAACAATAATGCTTATTGTCAGGATACCGACATTGCCTGGGTGAACTGGAATGTTGGCGATAAAGGCAAATCGCTGCTGCTGTTTACTTACCGGCTGATCGCCCTGCGTAAACGTTTTCCGATTTTGCATCGCGGACGTTTCCTGACCGGTGCGGTGCATGAAAAGCTCGGCGTGAAGGATGTGAGCTGGTTCCAGCCGCAGGGGCCCGAAATGACGGATGCCGCGTGGAGCGATCCGCACGCGAAATGCATCGCCATGCTGCTCGATGGCCGTGCACAGCCGACCGGCTTGCTGCGTCAGGGATCGCTAAGTACCGTGCTGTTGCTGTTCAACGCCTCGCACAAAGACGTTATGTTCACCCTGCCATCGGTGGCGCACGGTGAGAGCTGGCGGCATATTCTCGATACCTTCCAACCCGATGACGTGAATGAACATAACTTCGATTTTGGCCGCGAATATGTGTGTACCTCGCGAACCGTGGTGCTGTTCGAATTGATCAGCACCGCGAAACATTAATCTAAAACGACAAACGCCAAACGACATCGCCGCGCTGCTTCAGGCATTGAGGATCTGAAGCAGCGTTTCACGCCCTTCCGCCAGCCCTTTCTCCCGACCAATCGCCTGACGGCTTACGCCTTCTGCGCGGATCACGTGGCAATCCGCCACGCCCATCAGCTCCAGAATCGACGCCAGATACGGCTCCTGAAAATCATGCAGTTTGCCTTCCGGCGTGCTGTACACCCCGCCGCGCGTGGAAGCAATATACGCGGTTTTTCCGGGGATCAGCCCCACCACGCCCTGCGGCGTATACCGGAACGTCAGCCCTTTCTGGCAGACCTGATCCAGCCACGCTTTGAGATTGCTGGGGATAGAATGGTTGTACATTGGCGCGCCAATAACCAGCACGTCGCAGGCGATCAACTCTTCAATCGACTGATAGATGCCGTCCAGTTCGGCCTGCAGCTCAGGCGTAATCACTTCATCCTGGGAATTGTGCAGCAGGCTCATCGCGGAGGCGGAAAGATGCGGTGGCGGCGTGGTGCCCAGATCGCGATAAGTCACCACCGCGTCAGGGTGACGGGCGCAAAGCTCGGCAACAATCGTCGCAGACAGTTCGCGGGAGACGGAGCCTTCAGTAAACGGGCTGGAATCAAGGTGTAAAATTTTCATAAGGGTCTCTGTTTTCATCTCTTAGTTAGAATGAGCACAGGGTAATCGTTGTGGTAATCATCTAAAATACCTGATATGACAACATATCGTCGCATATCTGCAACGACACTCAACAGGAAGAACGGACATGCAGGACAATCTTAATGATATGGCGCTGTTTGCCGCCGTGGTAAAGCATCAGGGCTTTACCACCGCCGGGCGGGCGCTGGGGGTGTCGAAATCCCTGCTCAGCCGCCGCGTGGAGGCGCTGGAATCGCGCCTCGGCGTACGTCTGTTGCAGCGCACATCGCGGCATTTTTCCGTCACCAGCGTTGGCGAACGGTATGCGGCCGAATGTCAGAAACTGCTGGAACAGGCGCAGTTCGCACAACAGGTGATTGATGATTTGCAGCAGAGTCCGCGCGGGCTTTTGCGCATTTCAGCACCGGTAATGATGGCAGAAACTGTGATTGCGCCGCTGATGAAGACATTTCTGACACGTTATCCGGAGATCACGCTCGAGCTTCTGGCGATCAACCGGGCAGTAGATTTACTGGAGGAGAACTTCGACGTCATGATCCGCTCGCACAACCAACCGCTGGAGGATTCCGGGCTGCATCGCAAACCGCTCGGCACCTTGCGCTACGTGCTGGTCGCCAGCCCGGCCTTTATCGCCGCTCTGCCTGCACCCGCGTCCGTGGAACAACTGAGCGCATTGCCGACGCTGGTTCGTAAAACACCGTGGGCGGATGAACAATGGGAGCTGGTGCACCCGCTGGAAGGTAGCCGCAAGATCTCGCTGACGCCGCGCATGGTGAGTAACAATTTGCTGGTGCTGTGTCAGGCGGCTGCGGACGGGCTGGGTATTGCACTGCTGCCGGAAATCGCCTGCGCACTGCGGATCGCGCAAGGAGAACTGCAACATCTTTTGCCGGAGTGGCATACGCCGCCCTCTTCGGTTTCAGCGTTGTATGCCAGCCACAAAGGCCAGTCTCCGGCGTTGCGGGTCTTTCTGGATTTCCTCAGTGAGACGCTGAATAATACTCTGTAAAACGCTTTATTCCGGGTCTTTGAGATAGGCTTTGAACTGCGGCGTCATATGGCTTTTGAAGCTGTCGCCGTCCCTGGTGATCAGATACACCGCCAGATGTTGCTGCTCGGCCAGCGCCAGCGCTTTTTGTGTGCCTAGCACCATCAGGCCTGTATCCCAGCCGTCAGCTTCCAGCGCGGTCGGCGCAATCACCGTGGCAGACACCAGTTTGTGGGTGATGGGCTTTCCGGTCGCCGGATCGATGATATGCGAGAGGCGTTTGCCGTTGAGCTCGTAATAGTTGCGATAACTGCCGGACGTGCTGATGCCCATGCCCTGCAAATCCACAATCGCCTGCACCGCCGTCTCTTTGTCGGTCGGTTTCTGAATCGCCACCTGCCACGGTTTACCCCTGGCGTTATGGCCGCGCGATACCACCGCACCGCCCACCGACACCAGATAATTGCTGATACCATTGCCTTCCACCAGCCGCGCCAGATGATCGGTCGCATAGCCTTCGCCGACCGTTGAGAGATCGACATACATGCCCGGCAAATCTTTCTGCAAATACTGCCCGTCGCTTTGCTCAATCACTTTCAGATGCTGCAAACCAGTCCGCTCACGCGCAGCAGCGATCTGTTCCGGCGTCGGGGTTTTCACCGGCTGCTTATCCGGGCCAAATCCCCACAGATTGACCAGCGGGCCAACGGTGATATCCATCGCGCCGTCAGTTAATGTCCCGATACGCATCGAGGTGACAATAGCATCCGCCATACCGGCGCTTATCGGCTGCGGCGCGTTACCCTGATACTGGTTAAAACGTGAAAGTACCGAATCGTCTTTGTACGTCGACAACTGGTGATCGTCTTCTTTGAGCTGCGCCTCGATTTGCCCGCGCAGCGCCGCTTCCCGGTTTTTATCGACCCCCGCAAGACTGACACGATAGAACGTGCCCATGGTTTTGCCTTCGATGACCAGCGCGCTGTCCTGTGCGGAAGGCGCGCCATCGCAGGCGGATAACAGACTGACGGCGGACAGCAACAAAGCGTGACGCCGTAATACCGGTGATAAAGACATGAAGAAAGACTCGTCTGAATGCCCGAAACCGGGCAAGAAAAGGTGCGCAATAGTAAAGGATGACATCTAAACCGCAGTGGAACTGCGGCAAATTATCCAGATATTTCACCGCCGGGTAAAGGCGCGTCATCGCCGGTAAAAATTCCTGAAATGTGCACTGCGGCAATAAATGGCATTTTTGAATCTATACTTAGCTGCTGGAACAGAAAGTCATTTGCAAGCATGAGCCTCTGTTCTGCCACACAATTGAGGAGAAAGAATGCCGTACCTTGATGATCCCTTAATTATTTTCACCGACCTGGATGGTTCGCTGCTAGACCACCACAATTACAGCTGGCAACCGGCGCAGCAATGGCTGGACAGGCTTGCTACCGCGCAGATCCCGCTGATTCTGACCACCAGTAAAACGTCCGCAGAAGTGGCGGTCTTGCAGTCTGCTTTACAGTTAACGCATCTCCCTTTTATTGCCGAAAACGGTGCCATGATCCACTTCCCCTCCGGCTGGAGGCCTGAAAGTCCGATGCCTGGCGTACGCTACGCCGATATCCGCCATACGCTTGAGGAGTTGCGACATCGGTATGATTTTGAGTTTCGCGGTTTTGGCGATGTCACGCCCCAACAGGTCGCTATCTGGACGGGACTGTCTGAGCCGGATGCAGCACTGGCGATGCGGCGTGAAGCCTCTGAGCCGCTGATCTGGTTTGGCAACGATCTGGACTTTAGCCATTTTAAAAAATGCCTGACCCGCGAAGGCCTGGCGCTGACCCGTGGTGGTCGTTTCTGGCATGTAATGGGAGTCGATGCGGGAAAAGGTCCGGCGGTGCAGTGGTTAGCCGCCGAATACCAGCGCCAGCGCGGCAAGCCAGTCATCACTCTCGGGCTTGGCGATGGCCCGAATGATTTATCTATGCTGGAAGCGGTCGATCACGCCGTAGTCATCAAAGGCCATCACGATCACCAGATGCCGCTGAGCCGTCACCCTGTCTCACAGGTGTTTCGCACTTCGGAGTTTGGCCCGCACGGGTGGGTTCAGGGACTGGACCATTTTATTACGCTCCCGGGCACGGGAAATCTAAAATGAATGAGAAGAAAAATACTTTAGCTGTTGTTTGTTCCCAATAATTTTATCAATTTTAAAATTGGAGAATACCGCATGAGTGATTTTTATCAGGATGGTGTCATTACTAATTTCCATAATTTGACTCACCGTAAAGTTGAAGAACTGGAATACGATTTGCAGGTGTTTTCGGGCCGACGCTCAATGGGATTAATATTACCTTCGCTTTTTTCAGAACTTGAAGGTCCCGCGCTGACAAAAATTGTCGATGAACTGACAAAAGTCCCCTATCTGGAAGAAATTGTTATTGGTTTAGATCGCGCTGACCGCGATCAGTTTTTATTTGCTCGTGAGTTTTTTTCCCGCCTGCCGCAGCGTCACCGTATTTTATGGAATGACGGCCCGCGCCTTAAAGCGCTGGATGAAGAGCTAAAAAAAGAAAATCTCTCACCGATGGAACCGGGCAAAGGCCGTAACGTCTGGTTTTGCGTCGGCTACACGCTGGCCTCGCGGCGCACGTCTGTCGTAGGCCTACATGATTGTGACATTGTCACCTATAGCCGCGAGATGCTGGCCCGCCTGATGTACCCGGTCGCCAATCCCAATTTCCATTACGATTTCTGTAAAGGCTATTACGCCCGCGTGGCTGATGGGAAATTCAACGGACGCGTGGGCCGCCTGCTGGTCTTCCCGCTGCTGAAATCTCTGCAAATCGTCTACGGCCACTCCGATTTCCTCGAGTATCTGCGGACTTTCCGTTATCCGCTTTCCGGCGAATTTGCCATGCGCACCCACGTTCTGAATGATTTGCGTATTCCGAGCGACTGGGGTCTGGAGATAGGCGTACTTTCGGAACTACACCGCAACACCGCCACCCGCCGTATCTGTCAGGTGGATATCGCCGATAATTACGACCACAAACACCAGCCGATGTCAGAAGATGACGCCACCAACGGTTTACAACGCATGAGTATCGACATCACCAAAGCGTTGTACCGCAAGATGGCGATTCTGGGCGTCAACATTACCAGTGAGTCTTTCCGCATTCTGAAAGCCACCTACTACCGCAATGCGCTGGATATGATCGACGGGTTTGAAAATGATGCGCGTATGAACGGATTGTCGTTCGATCGCCACAGTGAGGAATCCGCCGTAGAGCTGTTCTCGGGCGCGATTA
This sequence comes from Rahnella sp. 1L-D-7-B-C2, assembly GCF_057290995.1. Classification (NCBI taxonomy): domain Bacteria; kingdom Pseudomonadati; phylum Pseudomonadota; class Gammaproteobacteria; order Enterobacterales; family Yersiniaceae; genus Rahnella; species Rahnella sp. 1L-D-7-B-C2. Next base: position 20,395 of record NZ_JBXAVQ010000020.1, read on the forward strand.
TTGAAGCGGGTCAGGCATTTGTCGATACGCCGAGTGAAAAGCCATTTATTCCGAGCTGGAGCCGCGTGCAGTCGGCCTTCCCTGATATGCTTGACCGTCTTCACGAAGCGGTGGAAAAAGATAATGAAGGCGACGTATAATTTCGCAAGATAATTCGATGGTACAAATCAACGCTGCAATTGCAGCGTTTTTTGCATTTCGTAAATCAAAAAACCGATGCTAAGAATATCCTCAGCCACGATAAATTGATTCAGGCAATGTATCTGTTAAAAAAATTATATAAATTTTACGAATAAATTGACCCATATCTAAATCTCATTGATTCTCAATTCGTCTAAATACCTCATGCAGATCAAAATAATTGGAAAAAAAACTCATTAAAAATCGTGCTTTTTTAACATTTCGCTCTTTTCGCCCCATCTTGATACTTATCACTCGCTGCAAAAGATGTTAAAATTGACCCATATCAATATTGCCTGAGTGACTCTTATGATCCCGGAAAAGCGTATTATTCGACGTATCCAATCTGGTGGCTGTGCGATCCATTGTCAGGACTGTAGCATCAGCCAGCTTTGTATTCCTTTTACGCTGAACGAGCATGAACTCGATCAGCTCGACAACATCATCGAAAGGAAAAAGCCGATCCAAAAAGGTCAGGCACTGTTCAAAGCCGGCGATGAATTGAAATCCCTTTATGCTATCCGCTCCGGGACCATCAAAAGCTACACCATCACCGAACAGGGTGATGAACAGATCACCGGTTTCCATCTGGCTGGCGATTTAGTCGGCTTTGATGCGATTGGCGGTCTGCAACATCCAAGCTTCGCACAGGCGCTGGAAACGTCCATGGTCTGTGAAATTCCGTTTGAGACTCTCGACGATCTCTCCGGTAAAATGCCCAATCTGCGCCAGCAAATGATGCGTCTGATGAGCGGTGAGATCAAAGGCGACCAGGATATGATCCTGCTGTTGTCGAAGAAAAATGCGGAAGAAAGACTGGCCGCGTTTATCTATAACCTCTCCCGTCGTTTCGCAGAGCGTGGTTTCTCCCAGCGCGAATTCCGCCTGACGATGACCCGTGGCGACATCGGCAACTACCTCGGTCTGACCGTGGAAACCATCAGCCGTCTGCTTGGCCGTTTCCAGAAATCAGAAATGCTGAGCGTTAAAGGCAAGTACATCACCATTGAGAATCACGCGATGCTTTCTCAATTAGCCGGCCAGTCTGTCGCGGTATCTGCCTGATAGTCCACTTCGTTAAATTTTGAGTCGGCTCAGCAATGAATAATTTGTTGATCCGACTCAATTTCTCCTCTGTCCGATTGCTTAATCTTGGTTTACTCTGTAATTAATACAGTTAACGCTGTTCTCTCACAGGTGTTAAGGAGTCCCCATGGCTAAGTATCAAAATTTACTCGTTGCTATAGACCCCAATCAGGATGATCAACCTGCTTTGCGTCGCGCCGTTTATCTGGTGCAACGTAACGGTGGACAGATCAAAGCTTTCCTGTCTATTTATGATTTCTCCTATGAGATGACCACCATGCTGTCGCCGGACGAACGGACCAGCATGCGACAGAGTGTGATCAATGAGCGGGCCGAATGGATTAAAGAGCAGTGTAAGTATTACATTGAAGCCGGTATCCGAATTGAAGTGAAAGTGGTCTGGCACAACAAACCCTTCGAAGCACTTATTCAGGAAGTGATTGCAGCCGGTCACGATCTGCTGCTAAAAATGGCTCATCAACACGACCGTCTCGAATCGGTGATCTTCACGCCTACCGACTGGAATTTGCTGCGCAAATGCCCCTGCCCGGTCTGGATGGTTAAAGATCAGCCCTGGCCCGAAGGCGGTAAAGCCGTCGTTGCGGTTAACCTTTCCAGTGAAGAACCCTATCACGACCCGCTGAACATCAAACTGGTAAAAGAAACCATCGATCTGGCGTCTCACGTCAATCAGACAGAAGTACATCTGGTCGGTGCGTATCCGGTCACGCCAATCAATATTGCCATCGAACTGCCGGACTTCGACCCCAGTGTCTATAACGATGCAATCCGTGGTCAGCACCTGATTGCCATGAAAGCGTTGCGCCAGAAATTCCAAATTGATGAGAAATTCACGCACGTGGAAAAAGGCCTGCCGGAAGAAGTGATCCCGGATCTGGCTGAGCATCTGCAGGCCGGTGTCGTGGTATTAGGTGCGATTGGCCGTACCGGATTATCGGCGGCTTTCCTCGGCAATACCACCGAACAGGTGATCGACCATCTGAAATGCGATTTATTGGCCATCAAGCCGGATGATTTTGAATGCCCGATTACGCAAGACGATGATGAAGAGGACGACGACGAATAACGTCTGAGTCATTAAACCTTACTTCTTACGAAATAAATAAAGGCCAGTCGATTGACTGGCCTTTTTCATTTCAAATCAATGCGTCATGTATTACAGCGCGCGCAGGATTTTCTCTACGCTTTCTTTCGCATCACCAAACAGCATCTGCGTGTTGTCTTTGAAGAACAGCGGGTTCTGAACGCCGGCATAACCGGTATTCATCGAACGTTTGAAAACAATCACGTTCTGCGCTTTCCACACTTCCAGCACCGGCATACCGGCTATCGGGCTGCGTGGATCTTCTAACGCGGCCGGGTTCACGGTGTCATTGGCACCGATCACCAGCACGACGTCGGTATCAGTGAAGTCACCGTTGATTTCGTCCATTTCCAGCACGATGTCATAAGGTACCTTCGCTTCCGCCAGCAAAACGTTCATGTGGCCCGGCAAGCGCCCGGCAACAGGGTGAATACCGAAACGCACTTTGATGCCTTTGGCGCGAAGTTTGGCCGTGATGTCGTGAACCGGATACTGAGCCTGCGCTACCGCCATGCCGTAGCCAGGAGTGATGATCACAGAGCTGGCGTTTTTAAGCATGTCTGCCACGTCTTCCGCGCTCACTTCGTGATACTCACCCATCTCTTCCGCATTTCCGGTTGAGGAACCGTCAGTACCGAAACCGCCTGCAATAACGCTGATGAACGAGCGGTTCATCGCTTTACACATAATGTAGGACAGGATCGCACCGGAAGAACCAACCAGCGCACCGGTAACGATCAGCAGGTCGTTGCTGAGCATAAAGCCCGCCGCTGCTGCTGCCCAACCGGAATAGGAGTTCAGCATCGATACCACCACCGGCATGTCCGCGCCGCCGATAGAAGAGACCAGATGCCAGCCGAAGCCGAGCGCGATGATGGTCATTATCAAGAGTGCGAAGACTTGCAGACCCACGCTTTCGGTACGAACGAACGTCACCATCAGCAGGAAAGACACCACCAGCGCCGCCAGATTCAATTTATGACGATGTGGCAATGCCAGCGGTTTGGAAGAGATAATCCCGCGCAGTTTGCCAAAGGCCACAATAGAACCGGTGAAAGTCACCGCACCAATGAAGATACCAAGGAAGACTTCGGTCAGATGGATGTTTTCCATCACACCTTCCATCGGCACTGCACCGTGATCGAGGTAGCTGTTGAAGCCGACCAGAACCGCAGCCAGACCGACGAAACTGTGCAGGATCGCCACCAGTTCCGGCATTTCAGTCATTTCGACTTTACGCGCCAGATAGACACCAATTGCGCCACCGATCACCATCGCAACGATGATCCAGCCGACGTTACCGGAGTCAGGGCCAAGGATGGTCGCAATTAACGCGATCGCCATCCCGGTCACACCGAAGATGTTCCCCTGCTTAGACGTTTCATGTTTAGAGAGCCCCGCAAGGCTACAAATAAACAGAATAGCGGCAACAATATATGCTGCTGTAACTAAACCCCCAGACATATGCTACCCCTTAATTCTTACGAAACATCTTCAGCATGCGCTGAGTGACGGTGAATCCGCCGAAAATATTGATACTGGCGATAAGTACCGCAATAAAGGACAGGAAGCTGACCCAGCCGCCGTGACCAATCTGCAATACCGCGCCCACCACGATGATCCCGGAAATGGCGTTGGTGACCGACATCAGCGGAGTATGCAATGCATGGCTGACGTTCCAGACCACGTAATAACCGACCACGCAGGAGAGCGCAAAGACGGTGAAGTGGGACAGGAACTCTTTCGGCGCAACATTTGCCAGCCAGCCAAACAGCACAATGGCCACCGCCATGATGATGAACTTGGTCCACGGCGACGCAGGTTTGGCTTCGGCTTTGGCAACAGGCTCAGCCGCTTTGGCCGCCTGAGGTTGCGCAGACACCTGAATCGGCGGTGCAGGCCAGGTAACCTCACCGGCTTTCACAACGGTCACGCCGCGCACCACGGTGTCTTCGAAGTCGATCTCGATTTCGCCGTTTTTCTCTTTGCACAGCAGTTTCAGCAGGTTAACCAGGTTAGTGCCGTACAACTGAGAGGACTGCGTCGGCAGACGGCTTGGCAGATCGGTATACCCGATGATTTTCACGCCGTTTTCAGTGGTGGTGATTTTATCCGCCACGGTCAGTTCGCAGTTACCGCCGGTTTGCGCCGCCAGATCGACGATCACGCTGCCCGGTTTCATGGACGCAACCATTTCTTTGGTGATGAGTTTCGGTGCCGGACGGCCGGGGATCAGCGCGGTGGTCACGATGATATCCACTTCTTCGGCCTGAGCGGCGAACAGCGCCATTTCCGCTTTAATGAAGGCTTCGGACATAACTTTGGCATAACCGTCGCCGCTGCCTGCTTCTTCTTCGAAGTCCAGTTCAAGGAACTCCGCACCCATACTCTGAACCTGCTCTTTCACTTCAGGTCGGGTATCAAAAGCACGTACGATAGCACCGAGGCTGCCAGCTGCGCCGATGGCCGCAAGACCCGCCACGCCAGCGCCGATAATCATGACTTTTGCCGGTGGTACTTTACCTGCGGCGGTAATCTGCCCGGTAAAGAAACGGCCGAATTCGTGAGCGGCTTCGACAATCGCACGGTAACCGGCGATGTTAGCCATTGAGCTCAGGGCATCCAGAGATTGTGCGCGTGAGATGCGCGGCACGGAATCCATTGCCATTGCAGTGACCTGACGGTCAGCCAGCTTCTGAATCAGTTCGGGATTTTGTGCAGGCCAGATAAAGCTGACCAGCGTGGTGCCTGCCTGTAATTTATCGATTTCATCGTTTTCAGGTGCATTCACCTTCAACACGATATCTGAATGCCAGACTTCCTCGCCGCTCACCACGGACGCGCCCGCTTGTTCATAAGCGGCGTCCTCAAAGCTGGCTAACTTCCCGGCACCTTGTTCGATAGCGACCGTAAAGCCGAGTTTGAGCAGCTGTTCCACCGTTTTCGGCGTGGCTGCAACCCTGGCTTCATTGGTCAACCGCTCTCTTGGTACACCAATACGCATAGTATTCCCTTCACCCTTTTCATTGATGATTTGTGTCATCGTCATAACAATTCAATTACCTGCCTGCCGGCTTATGTAGAACGCCGGAACGTGTTTTTTCAGGCTGGTTATAACCTACTGAATATCTAATCAATAATCTACGTATCGCAGTGATAGTCGGATAATTAATAATAAAAAAATTGATATGGACCGCAAACCTGCTGCAAACCCTGAGAAACACGCCTTTGATCCACTTCATCAGGCGATTAAAACCGGATCTATCACTCTGCCTTTTTTCCCCTGAGCCGCTGACAGCAGGCATAAAAGTTAGAAAATAGTGAATAATTAACATTTATTTCACTACTTGGATTATTCCTCAAACTTATATAAGTTAGGTTCAGCAAAAAAAGAACGGTGTAATGGCGCCCACGCCTGCATTACTGCCATAAATTACTGAGACACTCGGTATTGTTACATGCAATAATCGGCCGCTAACCTGTTACACATCAATAATTCAGCACGTTTCAACATTACTGCGCAAGGTGAAAGGATTTTTTATGAAGCTGACAAAAACGATCATTGTATCGGCCCTGTTTTCTGTTTCTGCGCTGTCTGCTGCACATGCCGCGCAGGAAATTAGCCCGCAGAAAGCAGCAGCCATCAAACCCTTTGATCGCATTGTTATTTCCGGGCGTTTTAACACGCTTGGCGATGCGGCTGATGCCGTGTCACGTCGCGCTGATAAACTCGGCGCTGACTATTTCTACATTCAGGACACCAACACTACTAACAATAGCGGTAACTGGCGCGTCGTTGCAGATATCTATAAAAAAGATGCGCCGGAAGTGAGCAAAGACCCAAATTATCGTGTGATCAACGGCGTGGTTGAGCTGCCTAAAGATGTCGCTTATCAGCTTGAGCCTTTTGATACCGTCACGGTCAGCGGATTCTACCGCAGCCAGCCAGACGTCAATGATGCCATCACCAAAGCGGCGAAAGATAAAGGGGCTTATTCCTTCTTCATCGTACGCCAGATTGATGCCAACAGCGGCGGCAACCAGTACATCACTGCGTTTATCTACAAAAAAGATGCACCGAAACGCGTAGTACAGGATCCGGATGCCATACCTGCGGATTCCGAAGCCGGTAAAGCCGCACTGGCCGCCGGTGGCGCAGCTGCGAAGAAAGTTGAAATTCCTGGCGTTGCCTCTTCGGGCAGCCCAAGCCGTGACGTTGGCCGTTTCTTTGAAACGCAGTCCTCTACCGGCAAGCGTTACACTGTCACTGCCACTAACGGTGCTAAAATTCAGGAAGTGAACGACGTGACCGCCGCACAGATGGTTCCGTTTGACTCCACAACCTTCACCGGGCATTTCAACAGCACCACGGATGTTTCGCAGGAAGTGGCCAACCGTGCCGCTGCCAAAGGCGCCAAGTTCTACCACATTACCCGCCAGTGGCAGAACAAAAGCGGTGGCAACCTGACCGTAAGCGCAGACTTCTTCAAATAAGTCTGACGCAATCAGCACAGCACAAAGGCAGCCACTGATGGCTGCCTTTTTATTTATCACACCGAATCGGGCATCAGGTCTCGCGTCCCGTTTATTCGCCCCAGGTTCTTTCCAGAACGTTAACCCAGTTTTTGTAGCAAATCTTCTCCAGCAATGCCTGCCCATACCCTGCTTTTCTCAATGCGTCCACCAGCACCGGCAATCCGCGCACATCAGCCATAAACGGGGCCATTGACGCGCCATCGAAATCTGATCCAAAGCCCACGCCGTCCTCACCCAAATGTTCCAGCAGATAATCCACGTGATGCACCATGATATCGGTGCCGGTATCGTCGCTTCTCTTGCCATCTTCGCGCAGGAACGGCACGGCAAAGTTCAGCCCGACAAAGCCCTGGCTCTCTTTTATAGCACCCAGTTGCTTGTCAGTCAGATTACGCGACTGCGGACAGATGCTGAAGGCATTGGAATGACTGGCCACCAGCGGTGCATCGCTCAGTTCAGCGATCTGCCAAAACCCTTTTTCGTTCAGATGCGACAGATCGATCATGATGCGTTTCGCATTACAGGCTTTCACCAGACGGATACCGGCGTCTGTCAGGCCGGGTCCGGTGTCCGGCGAGGTCTGATATTTGAACGGTACACCGTGTCCGAAGATGTTCGGACGACTCCACACCGGCCCGAGCGATCGTAATCCCATGCTGTAGAGCACATCGAGATTATAGAGATCGGCATCAATCGCTTCCGCCCCTTCAATATGCATAACCACAGCTAATGCATGGTTATCCATCGAGTGACGGATATCACGCGCCGTACGGCAGATTTTTACTTTTCCCTGCGACTGTTGTTCGATGCGCAACAGAAACGCCATCATGCCAAACGTGACGTCACGCGCAAAATCGAAAGAAGGCGTCGGAGAAAAATCCGGATGTTTTTGAGTACCTTCCAGCAAGAATTGGGTATCGACAGAACGATCTGGCGCGGTCTTTGCAAGATCAACGGCAGGAGTCGGCACCCAGGCGGCGAAAAGCCCGCCGGCAAAGCCTGCTTCACGGCAGCGAGGCAGATCCATTTGTCCGCTGGCCGGGCCCTGAAGGAATGCGTGCTCCGGATTTTGACGATGTTCTGTCCAAAGTTGCAGCAAAACGTCGTTATGTCCATCAAAAACCGGCATTAACTCTTCAGTTCCGTGCGCTACGTTATTCATAAAAAAGGTCTACCTTTGATTGAGCGTGACAAAGACAACGGAGATTTGCTCGCATGAGGTGCATCACCGGTTCCATGTTGCACTAAAGATGAACAGAGCCGTTGTCGTTCACATTAGATTTTTCGATATGAAAAGTCGAAACATGCAAAGCAACGGTTTTTCATTTAAGCCAGTTGCCCGCGGTGAAGTCAAGGGTTTGCCCACGTAATACTTAATTTTACTTTTATATATCAACACTATGGGAGTTGTTATGGTTACCAGGCGTCAATTCGTTACCGGTTTTTCCGCAATACCTGCACTGTCTTACCTGAAATTTGACTCTGTGTTTGCAGCCACGCCAGCGTCAATTCTTGTGATGGCCATTCAGCTCGACATCATTACCAGCCTTGATCCACATGAAAGTTTCGAGAGCGTAGGCAGTGAAATAACCGGCAATATGTATCAGCAACTGGTGAAACCTAAGCTGGCCTCCCCTGATGAAATCGAAGGCGATCTGGCCCTGTCATGGACCGTTTCCGACGATAAAAAAACCTTTACCTTCAAGCTGGATCCGAAAGCCAAATGGGCTGACGGCAAACCCCTGACCGCAGAAGATGCCGCATTTTCCCTGCAGCGCGTGGTGAAACTGGATAAAAGCCCGGCGTACATCATCAACCAGTTTGGTTACACCAAAGATAACGTGGAAAGCATGATCACCGCGCCGGACGCCGAAACGCTGGTGATCACGACCGCCGAACCGGCCTCAGAATCCTTCCTGCTGTATTGCCTGACCGCCAACGTCGGCAGCATCGTGCAGAAATCCGCGTGTCTGGCGAATCAGGCGGGCGAAGATTTGGGCAACGCCTGGTTAAAGAAAAACAGCGCCGGTTCCGGTGCCTTCAAACTGCGCGACTGGAAAGTCAGCGAATCCGTCATTCTTGAAAGCAATAAGAATAACCCGCACGCGGGCAATATTCAGCGCATCATCATGCGTCATATCGTCGACCCTTCCGCTCAGTTGCTGATGCTGCAAAAAGGCGATATCGACATCGCACGTAATCTGACCACCGAGCAGCTGCGTCCGCTGATGAACGACAAAAACTTCACGCTGGTACGTAAAGGCATCGCCGGCACTTATATGCTTTCCGCCAATACAGCACACCCGAACCTGGCCAAACCGCAGGTCTGGCAGGCGCTGAAGTGGGCGGTGGATTACGAAAATATTCAGCAGCATATCGTGCCGCTGACCCACAAAATTCATCAGAGTTTCCTGCCCGAAGGTTTCCCGGCAGCGGTGAACACCATCATGTATAAGCGTGATGTTGCCAAAGCCAAAGCGTTGCTGGCCGAAGCCGGTTTTCCGAATGGCTTCGAAATCACGCTCGATCACTATTCCGCATCACCCTCTTCCGACATCGTGCAGGCATTGCAGTCAAATCTCGCCGAAGTAGGGATAAAAGTGACGTTACTGGCTGCGGAAAGCCGTCAGGTGCTGACCAAGATGCGTGCGCGTCAACAGCAGCTGGCCCTGACCCAATGGGGCGCGGATTACTTCGATCCGAACTCCAACGCCGAAGCATTTTGCAGCAATCCGGATAACACCGATGCCGCGAAGAGCCGCACGCTGGCGTGGCGTTGCAGCTGGCAGGATAAAAGCATTTCCGATCTCAGCGCCAAAGCGCTGAAAGAGCCGGATCCGGCCACGCGTATCAAACTTTACGAAGAGCTGCAGACCAGACATATGGAAAACAGCCCGTTTATCATCATGCTGCAACCGACGAATACCGCCGCCTGCCGTAACGTGATTTCCGGCGTGGCATTAACCGTAATGAACACCAGCCCTTACGAGAAGGTTGTTAAAGCGTGAGCAAGAGACTCAAAGGCTATCTGAGTACCTGCATCAGCGTTTGTCTTACTTTGTTTGGTCTGTCGGTAGTGACGTTTTTTATTGGTCGCGTCATGCCGACGGATCCGGTTCTGGCTGCGGTCGGCGACAACGCCCCGCAGGCAGTCGTAGAACGGGTTCGTCACGAAATGGGGCTGGATCAGCCCCTCTGGTTGCAGTTCTTTCACTACCTCAGTCAGGTGTTTCACGGTGACTTAGGCCGTTCCGCCCTGACCTCCAATCTGGTCACCACCGATATCGCCCGCTTCTTCCCCGCGACGCTTGAGCTGGCGACCGCTGCCATCATTATTGCAGCCGTGGTAGGCATTCCGCTTGGTGTCTGGGCGGCAACGCGTCAGGGCAGCTGGATTGATCAGACCATCCGCGTAGTGTGTCTGGCCGGTCATTCGCTGCCGGTGTTTGTGCTGGCCTTGCTCAGCCTGCTGATTTTCTACTCCGCGCTGGGAATTGCGCCGGGGCCGGGACGTCAGGACATCATCTATCAGGACATGATCCCGCAGGTCACCGGGCTGTTAACGGTGGATTCCCTGATCGCTGGTGACATGGGCGCGTTCTGGGATGCGCTGGCACACATGGCCCAGCCGGTGCTGATCCTCGCGTATTTCAGCATGGCGTACATCACCCGGATGACACGTACCTTTATGCTCAATGCGCTGAGAGGCGAATATGTGATCACCGCGCGCGCCAAGGGATTATCGGCTCAACGGGTTATCTGGAAACACGCCTTCCCGACCGTCGGCGTGCAGCTCATCACCGTGCTGGCACTGACTTATGCCGGTTTGCTGGAAGGTGCCGTGGTCACTGAAAACGTCTTCTCCTGGCCGGGTCTCGGACAATATCTCACCGTCTCGCTGATGAATGCGGATATGAACCCGGTGATCGGCTCCACGCTGCTGATCGGCGCGATTTACGTGCTGCTTAACCTGCTGGCCGACCTTCTCTACCGACTATTGGATCCCCGCGTAAAATGACTTCAATCCCTGTTACCTCGCCACCCCGCGCCGGAAGCCGCGCCTGGCTGCTGGCGGATACGCCGCTGACCCGCACGCAGGCCGTGTGGGGACGCCGTTACCGCATCTGGCTTGGGCTGCGCAAAAATCCCCTGGCCGTCACCGGCCTGTTCACCGTGCTGGTTGTACTGCTGGTGTCAATTTGCGCGCCGTGGCTGACGCCTTACGACCCTGGCGCGCAAGATCTGGCGCATCGTTTAGCCAAACCGTCTTCCCTGCACTGGCTGGGTACCGATGAACTCGGTCGCGATACGCTGAGCCGCATTCTGTATGGCGGTCGCATCACGCTGGGTATGGTGATTATCGTCGTGGCGATCGTGGCGCCGCTCGGTCTGCTGATAGGCTGCGTGGCCGGTTATGCGGGCGGATGGGTGGATCGCTTGCTGATGCGCGTGACCGACATCTTCCTCGCCTTCCCGCGTCTGATTCTGGCGCTGGCGTTTGTCGCCGCCCTGCGTCCGGGCATCGAAAGCGCCATTCTGGCGATCGCCCTCACCGCCTGGCCGCCATACGCCCGTCTGGCGCGCGCCGAAACCATGCAGGTACGCGGCACCGATTACATTGCCGCCTGCCGTCTTACCGGCGCGACCTCTGCCCGCATCGTGCTGCGCCACATTATGCCGTTGTGTGTGCCGAGCCTGGTGGTGCGTATCACCCTCGACATGAGTTCAATCATTATCACCGCCGCCAGCCTCGGTTTTCTGGGCATGGGCGCACAGCCGCCATCGCCGGAATGGGGGGCGATGATTGCCACCGCACGCCGTTTCCTGTTCAGCGAATGGTGGGTGCCATTAATTCCGGCAATTGCGATTTTCGTGACGTCTCTGGCGTTCAACTTCCTCGGCGACGGGCTGCGTGACGTCCTCGATCCTAAGGAGCAATGATGCTGGTTGATATCAAAGATCTGCACATCACATTCAAAACCAACAGCGGCAGTTTTGATGCCGTACGCGGTGTCTCGCTGACGCTGGGTAAAGAGAAATTCGGCATCGTGGGCGAAAGCGGTTCGGGCAAATCTCTGACCGCGCGATGCCTGATGAATCTGCTGCCATCCAGCGCCAAATGCCGCGCCGAAACCCTGTCGTTTGACGGTATCGATCTGCGCAACGCCAGTGAAAAACAGATGCGCCAGATCCGTGGCAAACGCGTCGGCTTTATTTTGCAGGACCCGAAATATTCACTCAATCCGGTGATGCCGGTGGGAAAACAGGTCGCGGAAGCGTGGCAGACGCACAAGGGCGGTACAAAAAAACAGGCCATGAACGCCGCGATCGAACTGCTTGATCAGGTTCGCATTCGCGATCCGCATAAAGTCGCGCAGCGTTATGCCCATGAAGTGTCCGGCGGTATGGGCCAGCGCGTGATGATCGCCATGATGCTGGCGCCCGATCCGGAGCTGATGATTGCCGATGAACCGACCAGCGCGCTGGATGCCACCGTACAGGCGGAGATTTTACGTCTGCTTGACGATCTGGTTTCCAGCCGTGGCATGGGGCTGATTCTGATCAGCCACGATCTGCCGCTGGTGTCGAAATTCTGCGATCGCGTGGCGGTAATGTACGCCGGGCGGATTGTCGAAACGTTACAGGCCGGAGACTTACTGAAAGCACAACATCCTTACACACGCGGGTTGCTGGAATGCCTGCCGTCGCTGAAACATCCGCGCGACAGACTGCCGGTGCTGGTGCGTGATGAAGCATGGAAAACCTCATGACAGAACACTCTACGTTTAACCGCGAATTTTTTGATAACAGCAAGATTACCCTCAATAATTTGCGCATTGCGTTCGATGATAACGAAGTCGTCAAGGGCGTGAGCTTCAGCGTCCCACCGGGCGGCTGTTTCGGCATCGTCGGCGAGAGCGGCTCGGGGAAATCCACTATTTTGCGCGCGCTGGCCGGGCTTAATCAGTCATGGTCAGGGGAAATGGTAATCGGTGGTGAAGACCAGATGCCGGTGCGTCAGAAACGCTTTTTCCGCCGCGTGCAGATGGTATTTCAGGACCCCTATGGCTCGCTGCATCCGCGCCAGACTATCGACCGCATCCTCAGCGAACCGCTGATCGTGCACGGTTTTCTCAACATCGAGAAACGTATTGCCGATGCGCTGGCCGAAGTGGGATTGCCGCAGGCTGTGCGCTTTCGTTTCCCGCATCAGCTGTCCGGCGGACAGCGTCAGCGCGTGGCGATTGCGCGGGCGATGATTTCAGAACCCGAGATTTTACTGCTTGATGAACCGACTTCCGCCCTCGACGTCTCGGTTCAGGCCGAAATCCTGAACCTTCTGAGCGATCTGCGCGAGCGCCGCAAACTCACTTATATTCTGGTCAGCCACAATCTGGCGGTCGTAACGCATCTTTGCACCAGCATTGGCGTGATGATTGGTGGTGAAATGGTTGAGCTTCTGAGCGCGGACGATTTACGGATGGGCAACGTCAGCCATCCGCATACAGCAGAATTGCGATCGTTGAGTCTCAGTCTTGAAGAGCCCGAATGAGCCAAATGCACGTTCATATCAGGCATATTTAAAAGTATTCACTGACTGACAGTATTGGGAGACGTTCATGACATCCACCACACAGTCTGCATTACAGTGGCAGGCGGCAGAGACTGCGGCGAAACGCATCACGCAGAGCTGGAACAAACCCGGCGAACCGGGCGGCGCCATCACCCTTTTCGACAGCAAAACTCTGCGCAGCTGCTCCACCGGCGGGTTGGCGAATCTGACCACCGCCGAACCTTTTGGCATCGATTCGGTGGTGCGCTACGCCTCGGTCACCAAGCACATTTTCGCCACGCTGGCGTTACTGCGCAGCGACGCCGGCCTTACGCTTAACGATACGCTAGGCCAGCATTTACCGCAGCTGAAAGCACCGATGTCGCAGGTGACTGTCGGCCAGGCGCTGGATATGACCGGCGGTTTGCCGGACGTGCGCGAAACGCTCTCGCTGCTCGGTGTGTCGGTTTATAACGTCAGCGACGCCGCAGATATCATGGCGTTTCTGGCACAAGACGGCGCGCTGAATTTCCCGGCGGGCACTGAGATTTCTTACAGCAACACCGGCTACCGGCTGGTGGAAGAGATCCTGAAACAAAAAGGCATTTTGTTTGAAGATCTGCTGCAACAGCACATCGCACGTCCGCTGGATATCGCTTTCCACGCGCCGGAAACCTGGTTCGATATCGTGCCCGATCTGGCACCCGGTTACTGGCAGGATGTGACCGGCTGGAAAACCGCCGTCGCCGGTCTGCATCTTTCGGCGTCCGGCAGCCTGACCGGCAGCGTCCGGTCGCTTTCCGTCTGGCTGCAAAGCCTGCTGAGCAATACCGGTCCCGGCGAGGGCGTGCTGAAAACCCTGACGGAACCGCGTTACCTGCACGGCGATATTCCCTCCGCCTACGGACTGGGCACCACCTCAACGCAAATCGGTGAACATACGGTTTACGGCCACGGCGGTTCGCACGCCGGGTACAAAACCTATTTCCTGCTGCATCCGCAACGGGATATCGGGGTCGCGCTGGTCTCTAACCGCGAAGACACCACGGCGTACACCCATGCGCTGGAGGTGATGTCGGCGCTGCTGGCCACCCCGCTTCCGCCACGCAGCCACGCCCTGCCGGATGGCCTTTACGCCAGCACCGCTGAACCGTACTGGCTAAACGTCAGCAACGGTACGGCCAGCTATCTGGGTTGTGCAGATAACCTGTATGAGGGCGAGGATGCCGGTGAGGCCATTACGCTGTCGGCGCATATGCCAATGCGTCTGCGCTGGGACGGTAAAGCCATTAAAGGCGAAATCGGCCATGCACCGCGTTACTTCACGCCGGTCGAACCTAATGACTGCCTGAAAATGGTTCAGGGACGCTGGTATCACCCGGAATCAAAAGCCGCGTTTGATATTGAGGGAGACCGGCTGCTGATGGGCGTCGGCACATTACGCGCCAGCGGTCAGCTGTCGTCGCTGGGTGCCGGGCGTTTATTGGTGGAACTACCGGACGGCCCGTGGAAGAAAAACTTCTGCCTCTATTTTCAGGGCTATAACGTAAAGCTGATTTCTAACCGCAGCCGCGTGCTGAACTTCCGCCGCGACGAATGTCGCAGCGGCTGGCAGCCGACGAAATAATCCCCTTCACACCGCACAAAGCCTTCCGCCCGGAGGGCTTTTTTGTTAACCCGATCACATTTCATTTATCACAATGGATCATCTGGTACATATTCGCACAAAATGTTCAGTCCTTATTCCATAAGGCCTGCCAGCCCGATTTGCGCACTTTATCATCTGAAAATCTTCTTTTTGAGTAGTTGCCCGCCGTAATCGTCACTTCTTCTATTTTGTTAATTGAATTAACATCCACGAAACATAAAACAATAACCTTGTGGTTACTTTGGCTTTAAGAAACGCCGAAAGGCGTCCGGCCAGTAAACGCTATTGTTTTAAAAGTAATGATTTTTATAAATTTTTTATTCGAAGCAATGCTGTTGCAACTGTTACAAGGGATGAGTCTATGTCTGTTAAAAAACACTCCGCGCGCGCGTTACTCTGTGCCGCCACATTTCTTTTTTCTGCCACATCTGCGTTTGCCGCCGATCACCCTCAGCTGGATAATGCGCAGGCCGCCAGCGTGATCGACAGCGTGAAATCGACGCTGTCGGAACAACACAGCACCGGTTGCGTGGCCGTTGTTGATGCATCTGGTTCATTACTGGCCTTCCAGCGCCTGGACGGTTCTCCGGCCGGTTGCGTTGAGGCGTCAATTGGCAAAGCCCGCACGTCCGCCCTCTATCACGCCCCTTCGCTGAAATTCATGCAGCGTTTGCAGGGCGGCGAAACCACGGTTCTGGCGATCCCTCACGCGGTCGCACTGGGCGGCGGCTTCCCGCTGACGCTTAACGGCGAAGTGGTGGGCGCGGTTGGCGTCAGCACGCCGAAGCAGGAGATTGACAACCAGTCCTCTGAAAAAGCCGCCAGCGTTCTGAAATAACCCCACCCGAAACAGTTTGATTAATGGCCACGCCATGGCCGTTTTATGGAAAAGACACAATGATCAACCTCTCTCGTCGCCGGATGGTTCTCGGCACTGCGGGCGTGCTGGCAGCCGGGATCGGCAGCCAGCTACTCGGCGGTGGCGTGTTTGCCACACTGGCTCACGCCGCGCCGCCTCTGGCATCGGCCGTGACTATGCCCGCCAGTTTTATGCAGCTTTCCAGACAGCTGACCGGTATGGATGCGCTGGAACCCCATCTTGCGCAGGCACTCTATAGCTGGCTGCATCATGCCAAACTCGACACCCAGCTCGATGCACTTTCGGCACTGATCGCTGAAAATACTGACGTCGTCGGCGACTCCCTGCATCTGCTGTTAGCACAGCAACCGGCTGAAATGGCGAAGTTGTATCAGCAACTGGTCAGCGGCTGGTATCTCGGCGTGGTCGGTCAGCCGGGCAGTCAGCAATGCATCGGATTCGAAAATATCGTCAGCTATCAGCTGCTGAAAAATAACCTGCTGCCTCCCAGCTATGCGCCGGGTGAACCGAATTTCTGGATCCACAAACCTGCTGCCGCATCGCAAAACACTCAGGAGGTAAACGCTCATGGCTGATGCACTGAACGCAGACGTTGTCGTTATCGGTGCCGGTATTGCCGGCTCCCTGGCGGCGCTGAAAATGGTCAAAGCCGGGGTTTCCGTGCTGATGCTCGATTCAGGGCCGGTCATTAAACGCGATGAAGCGGTGGAACTGTTTCGTCAGTCGCCGCTGAAAGGCGATTTCACCGAGCCGTATCCCCCGAAACCCTGGGCTCCGCAGCCGAAATTCCAGCCAAAAGATAATAACTATCTGATCCAGAAAGGCCCGGATTTATACGCGGCGCAATACCTGCGCGGCGTCGGCGGCACCACCTGGCACTGGGCCGGACAAGCGTTTCGCCTGCTGCCGAACGACATGAAGATCAAAACCCTGTACGGCATCGGTCGCGACTGGCCGATCGGCTATGACGATCTCGAACCTTATTACACCGAGGCCGAAATCCAGATGGGCGTATCCGGGGACGATGCGCTGGATTCTCCGCGTTCGCAGCCCTATCCGCTGCCGGGTATTCCGCTGCCTTACGGTTTTGACCGCATCAGTAAACGCATCGCCAAACTGGGTTATGTGCTGGGTATTGGTCCGCAGGCGCGCAACAGTATTCCTTATGATGGCCGTCCTGCCTGCTGCGGTAACAATAACTGTATGCCGGTCTGCCCGATCGATGCGCAATACCACGGCGGCATCTCCGCCCGTAAAGCCATCGAAGCCGGCGTGCGTGTCATTGCCAACGCCGTGGTGTGCAAAATTGAAGCCAACGACAGTGGCGAAATCGTCGCCGTGCATTATCTCGATGCCGACAAAGTGATGCACAAAGTCACCGGTAAACGGTTCGTGCTGACCGCCAACGGTATTGAAAGCCCGAAACTGCTGCTGATGTCCACCAGCGAAAAATACCCAAATGGTATCGCCAACAGCTCCGGCATGGTGGGACGAAACCTGATGGATCATCCGGGGACCTCCGTGGAGTTCTACGCCGATGAGCCGGTGTATTTTGGCCGCGGTCCGATGCGTCCGGGCAGTATCAACAACCTGCGCGACGGTGAATTCCGTGGCGAACGTTCCGCGCTGCGCATCGATGTGGCAAACACCTCACCGGTGCGATATCTGACCGAGCGTCTGGTACGCCAGGGCTATTACGGCAAAGCGCTGAACGACAAACTGACTTTTCAGTCTGAGCGGTTTATTCAGCTCAAATGCCTGCTGGAGATGCTGCCGGAGCCGGAAAATCGCGTCGTCTTAAGCAAAACCGAAAAAGATGAATGGGGTATTCCGCGTCTTGAGGTGTATTACAAATTCCCGGAATACGTTCATCGCGGCTATGACCAGTCGATGCTCGACTTCCAGAAGATCGTCAAAGAAATGGGCGGTACCGACGTGGTGTACAGCAAACGTGGCGTGTATGACAACAACCAGCACATCACCGGCACCATGATCATGGGCAGTGATCCGAAGGATTCGGTAGTGGATGGCGACTGTCGCACACACGATCATCCGAACCTGTTTATCGCCGGTACCGGCATCATGCCGTCGGCCTCGACGGTGAACTCCACGCTGTCCGGTACGGCGCTGGCTTTACGCATGGCGGATACGGTGCTGAAAAGCCTGGCCTGATTTTCTGAGGATTGAGCAATGAAAATGAATTTCACGCTGGCGATGTTGCCGTTAATGGTGGCGACCAGCGTCTGGGCAGCGGATACGCCAGAGAATACCGCGCTCATTAAACGTGGTGAATATCTGGCGATCGCCGGTGACTGTACTGCCTGCCATACCGCGCCGGGTGCGGATAAAAGCGCAAAATTTGGCGGCGGCTATCCGCTGGCTTCCCCTTTCGGGGTGATTTACGGCACGAATATTTCATCCGATAAAGAGTTTGGGATCGGCAACTGGACGGACGAGGAGTTTGTACGCGCAGTGCGCGAAGGCGTGGGCAAAGAAGGTCAGCAGCTTTATCCGGCCATGCCCTATGACTCCTTTACCAAAATGAAACGCGACGACGTGCTGGCGATCAAAGCCTATCTGATGTCGCAACCGGCGGTGTATTCCGCCGGGCCGCAGACCGATTTGTCATTCCCGTTCAACCAGCGCTGGGGTATGCGCGTCTGGAAGTGGTTTAACTTCGACAAAGGCGAGTTGAAAAACGATCCGTCGAAGTCCGCCGACTGGAACCGGGGCGCGTATCTGGTGGAAGCCCTCGAGCACTGCGGCACCTGCCACACGCCGCGCACGCTGACCATGGGCATGGACAACGACAAAGCCCTTTCCGGTGGCGATCTGGGCGCATGGACGGCGTTTAACATTACGCCAGATAAAAACGCCGGCATTGGCAACTGGTCGCAGGAAGAGCTGGTGGCTTATCTGAAAACCGGTTTCGTCGCCGGAAAAGCCTCGGCGTCGGGTGCGATGGCTGAAGCCATTGAGCACAGCCTGCAACATCTTTCTGACAGCGATCTGAACGCCATCGCCACCTACATCCGTTCGGTTCCGGCGGTGGGCGATGAGAAACAAACCAAACCGCGCGATGCATGGGGCCAGAAAGATCGGGATGTCTATCCGGTGCGCGCTCAGGGTCTGTCGATGGATAAATCCGCCGCAGCGCTGTTCAACGCCAGCTGTGCCGCCTGCCACGGCAAAGGCGGAGAAGGAATTGGCGCAGGCTTCCACGCCTATCCTTCACTCTTCCACCACTCCAGCACCGGTTCTTATGACAACCGCAATCAGGTGTCGGTGATCCTCAATGGCGTCCAGCGTCACATGGAAAAAGGTGAAGTGATGATGCCGTCTTTCGCCAACCAGCTGGATGATGAACAGATTGCTACGCTGAGCAACTACGTCAGCAAGCAGTTTGGCAATCCGGCGGCCGCCACGGTCACGGCGAAGGACGTCGGGGAAATGCGTAAAGCCGCAGATCTGACTTCTCCGCCAAAGATTGAGGAAGGCACGCAGAAGTAACAGGCGCAGAAGAAGGACACACGCATAAACGCAAAAAGGAGCCGATGACCGGCTCCTTTTCATTTTCATTATCAGGGATATCGGGTAGGCGGACGTTTATCCCCCAGCGCGGCCAGCGTCAGAATAGAACTGCCGACCACACGATTTTTCCCCTGCCGCTTGGCCTCGTATAAAGATAAATCGGCAAGTTTCAGGGATTTACGGATAATCATTCCCGGCAGATAGAGCGATACACCAAGTGACACTGTCACTTTTAGCTCCCTACCATCCTCAAGAATAATGAGGCAATCTTCGACCTCTTTGCGGATACGTTCGGCAATCGCCAGCAGCGTATCGGGATCGTAATTCGAGGTCATCACCAGAAACTCTTCACCGCCGTAGCGACCGGCAAAATCATCATTTCGCGTCAGATGCCGTAGTAACCGCCCCACTTCGATCAAAACCCGGTCCCCGGCCAGATGCCCGAGCGTGTCGTTGACGTGTTTGAAGTTATCGATATCCAGCAAAATCAGCCCGCAGGCTTCACGCTGCACCTGCCGTTGCGCCAGCCAGTAATCGATGCTGGCGCGATTGTTAATTTGCGTCAGATCATCGGTGGCCGCCTTCACCCGAATGGTGAAGACTTTGCTCATGTACATCTCTTTATAATTCAGCGCGTGATAACAGAGGATCATACAACCGGCGGCAATTGCCTGATAAAAAAGCAGTTCTGACCAGGGAACGTCGATCCCATGAATACTCGACACCAGCGCCAGGCGGAAAATTCCGACCAGAATAATGGTGATATAGAGTTCGCGATGTTTGCGTCTGCGCCAGACGCGGAAAGTGAACAGCGTACAAAGAATGATGGCGATAAACAGATTATTGAGGGTGAACATGCCGCTGAATAAAAACGCCACAATAAAACTGCACAGCCCGCTGAGCCAGCCACCAAAAAAGGTGACTAAAATCATCGGCAGCATTTCGAAACTGAAGGATAAGTCGTCGACCAGTACCAGACGGTTGCCACGCAAATACAGCGCGGTAAATCCCGCCACGACGCCGAAGACGATGCGTTTCCAGTGCGCTCCTTTAAAGGTGAAGGGTTCGCTGCGACTCAGGACAAAAAAGATAATCGACAGCGTGGCATACGTAACGCAAATATCCGCATACAAGCTATTGAGCGATATGATATCCGGCATAGATAAATGCGTCCCCTCACGCTTTTCTCTCCAAATTACGGGCATTAACTTAAATATAGATGATCAATGCCTTGATTGTTCCCGACACTTAAATATAGCGGGACGTGTCACATTGCCGGGAATTAAACTGGCGCACAGGATACAGGCCGCAGCCTTGTCACTCCTTGATTTACATCTAGATGACGTCAGGAGGATCGGCGTAAGCTAGTGCTTTCGGGTAATGGACAACCCGTGTTCTTTTCAATCCTTTTTCGTCAGGTGGTTTACGCCGTATGAATACCTCAGGAAGTCGCCGTATCAGGCTGTTCAGTGCTCTGATTGATGCCTGTTTCCATGAAAAATATTCTCTCCCACGTCTGCTCAAAGATGCCATTGCCGGTGTCACTGTCGGGATCATCGCGATCCCACTCGCCATGGCACTGGCCATTGCCAGTGGTGTTCCGCCGCAATACGGGCTTTATACGTCAGCGATAGCAGGGATTGTGATCGCCATTTGCGGCGGGTCTCGCTTCAGCGTGTCCGGGCCGACCGCCGCGTTCGTGGTGATCCTCTTTCCGGTCTCACAACAATTTGGCCTCTCCGGTTTATTACTGGCGACGCTGATGTCCGGTTTCATTCTCCTGCTGATGGGCATGGCACGCTTTGGCCGGCTTATCGAATACATTCCGCTGCCGGTGACGCTCGGTTTCACCTCGGGGATTGCCATTACTATCGGTACCATGCAGTTCAAAGACTTCTTCGGGCTGACAATGGCCACGGTGCCGGAGCACTATCTGAGTAAAGTCGCGGCGCTGGTGATGGCCATGCCGACGCTGGATTATGGCGATGCGGCAATTGGTATCGTGACGCTCGGCGTACTGATCTTCTGGCCGAAACTGGGCCTGCGCGTACCCGGGCATCTTCCGGCATTGCTGGCGGGTTGCGCAGTGATGGCAATTTTCATGCAGGCCGGACATCCGGTCGCCACCATCGGTTCGCGTTTTCATTATCTTCTGCCTGATGGTTCACAGGGCAACGGCATTCCGGCGATCCTGCCGCAGCTCACGCTACCCTGGAATCAGGGCAGCGGCCTGAGCTGGTCGCTGGTGCAGGCGTTATTACCGGCAGCCTTTTCGATGGCGATGCTCGGCGCGATTGAATCGCTGCTGTGCGCCGTGGTGCTCGACGGTATGACCGGTAAAAAACACCACTCGGACAATGAACTGATCGGTCAGGGTATCGGTAATATCGTCAGCCCGTTCTTTGGAGGGATCACTGCGACGGCCGCCATTGCCCGCTCGGCGGCCAACGTCCGCGCCGGTGCGACTTCACCGGTTTCTGCCATTATTCACTCACTGCTGGTGATCCTCGCCCTGCTGGTGCTGGCGCCGTGGCTTTCGTGGCTGCCGCTGGCGGCGATGGCCGCCCTGCTGCTGATGGTGGCGTGGAACATGAGCGAAGCGCATAAAGTGGTGGATTTACTGCGCCGCGCGCCAAAAGACGACATTCTGGTCATGCTGACCTGCATGAGCCTCACCGTGCTGTTCGACATGGTGATCGCTATCACCGCCGGTATTGTGATGGCCTCGCTGCTGTTTATGCGCCGCATCGCTAAGCTCACCCGCCTGACGGAAGTCCCGGTCGAAACGCCGGACGATATGCTGGTCATGCGCATCAATGGCCCGCTGTTCTTCGCCGCCGCCGAACGAATCTTTAGCGAATTACAGTCGCGCAGCGCAGGCAAGAAAGTGATCGTATTACTGTGGGATCGCGTCGCGGTACTGGATGCCGGTGGCGTGAATGCATTGCGCAACTTCGTCGACAACCTGACGGAAGGTACCGAAGTTCGCATCGCTGAAATTCCCTTCCAGCCGCTGAAAACCCTGGCCCGCGCCAGAATGCAGCCGATAGAAGGCAAACTGAGTTTCTACGGCAAGCTGGAGGAAGCGCTTTAAGCGCAGCCCGTAAACAACAAAGGCGACCACAGCGGTCGCCTTTGTTCATTCTGATACCGCCAGATTATTTGCTGGTATCGAGTGCCGGGAAGCTTTTCACCAGATCGTCGATGGCTTTCATCTGAACCAGGAAAGGTTCCAGTTTCTCTAATGGCAGCGCAGACGGGCCGTCGCATTTCGCGTGAGCCGGATCTTCATGCGCTTCGATAAACAGACCGGCGATACCGACCGCCATACCCGCACGCGCCAGCTCAGCAACCTGAGCACGACGGCCGCCGGACGCTGCGCCAAACGGATCGCGGGTTTGCAGAGCGTGGGTCACGTCGAAGATCACCGGATGACCGCCAGTGGCATTGATCATCACGTTCATGCCCAGCATGTCGACAACCAGATTGTCGTAACCGAAGTTGCTGCCGCGATCGCACAGAATGACCTGATCGTTACCGCCTTCTTTGAATTTATCGACGATGTTACCCATCTGACCCGGGCTGACAAACTGTGGTTTTTTCACGTTAATGACTGCGCCGGTTTTCGCCATCGCTTCCACTAAGTCAGTCTGACGCGCCAGAAACGCAGGCAGCTGGATAACGTCAACCACTTCAGAGACCGGCTGTGCCTGCCAGGATTCGTGAACGTCGGTGATGATTTTCACGCCGAAAGCCTGCTTCAGCTCCTGGAAAATCTTCATGCCTTCGTCCAGACCCGGACCACGGTAAGAATGAATCGATGAGCGGTTGGCTTTATCGAAAGACGCCTTGAAAACGTAAGGAATGCCCAGTTTCTGCGTCACGGTGACGTAGTGTTCGCACACGCGCATCGCCATGTCGCGCGATTCGAGTACGTTCATCCCACCGAACAACACAAACGGCAGATCGTTGGCGACGTTGATGTCCTGAATGCTAACCACTTTATGTTTCATGCTTTGGCCTTTTTAGTGATAAATCCTTCATCTGAGATCGCCTCCAGAGGCGCTTTTCACTACTCGTCAGATGATAACGTAAGGTAATAATAAATTAATGCAGCGTCACGTGCTTGTGTTCAATCGCATGGATCTGCACTTTGATCACTTCTGAAATCGGGTCTTCCGGGCACTGTTCGACAAAATAATTAAGATCAGACACCGCCACCTGATTGCAGTCGAGCTGTACGTAAATCAGGCCACGATCCCGGATTTCATACGGGTCTTCAGGGTCAAACTGCAACACGGTTTCACTTGCCCGCAGCGCCAGTTCAAACTGTCTTTCTTCCATCAGCGCTGCTTTGAGCGTATCGAGCATTTTACGCACGATCACGGTGTTCTCCGCTTCTTCCAGATCGTCGTCTTCAATTTCGGCCGTGATGCCGAGATTACCTTTGAGCCAGACGCTGAGCATATGTTCGTTAAGGGTGTCGCCGTTGATAGGATTGAGCAACCACATCTCTTCATCCAGCCAGTCTGCGCGGAGGATCAGCTGCGTGGGGAAAATGACCGGCATCAGCGGCAAATCAAGCTCATGCGCGATGTGCAGAAAAATCACACCCAGCGAGACCGGTGTGCCCTGCTTAGAGGCCAGCACTTTATCGATCCAGATAGCATCGGACAGGCGATACACACCGCCCGCGCCGCCAAACCCCCAGGTGCGGTAAAATAGTTCAATCAGGACTTCGAGCTGCTGATCCTGATCGAGATCTTCAGGCACGGCGCGGCGCGCTTCATCAACCAGCAGTTGCAACTGACGGCGGACATCTTCCGCATTGAAATCAAAGCGAACGGACTCTGTCACTTTGATCACTCCGGCACTGAGACGGGCAGTATTAAATTCGAAATCAGCAAGGGTACTCATAGTTATCCCAATAGCAGCGGCATTTTCGTCAGCGCCAGTTTGAGAACCAGATAGAGACAAGCCAGGGCCAGAATAAAGGCCAGCCAGCGTGTTTTCTGGCTAACGGGGCGCTTGCTCAGGGCTACAAAACCTAACGCGATGTAGATAATAACGCCGAAAAGCTTTTCGGTCAGCCAGGTTCCCTGTGGGCTGAACGGATAAAAGTGTGTGATGAAGATAAGCGAGATACCGCTTAATAACAGCAACGTGTCCACTACGTGTGGCACGACCTTCACCCAGCGTTTCTGCATCATAGCAGAACCCGCCCATTTCCAGAAAAAACGTAAAACAAACAGCGAAATACTCAGCGTAACGGTAAGCAAATGCAGATTTTTTATCCAGACGTAGATCATTGCCCGCTTCCTTGGATATTTCGAATTATTATAGGGTTAGAGGGCTACGCCCATTGCCCGAGCGTTACGCGATCGTTGTCGCCGTAATCTTTTACGGTCGATACCTGGTGATAACCGGCATCACGCAACAGCGTCTGAACGTCATTCGCCTGCTGCCAGCCGTGTTCCAGTAACAGCCAGCCGCCCTGCTGAAGATACGCCGGTGCGCTGCAAATAATATGAGCCAGATCAGCCAGACCTGCATTATCGGCAACCAGCGCACTCGCCGGTTCAAAACGCACGTCACCCTGCGCCAGATGCGGATCGGCGGCGTCAATATAGGGCGGATTACTGGCGATAAGCGCGAAGGTTTGACCGGTAACCGGCGTGAACCAGCTGCCTTGCAGGAAATGTGCATTGGGGATGGCGAGCTTTTGCGCATTATGTTGCGCCAGACTGACCGCGGCGGGTTGCAGATCAATGCCTGTTATCTGGCAGTCCGGACGCTCGCTGGCAATCGCCAGAGCAATCGCGCCGGTGCCGGTGCCTAAATCCAGGACCCGAACCGGTTCATGTGGCAGGCGCGCAAGCGCCTGTTCCACCAGACATTCGGTATCAGGGCGGGGAATCAGTGTGGCGGGAGAAACCGAGAGCGACAGCGACCAGAATTCGCGCTCGCCGGTCAGATAAGCAACCGGCTCACCCTGCTCGCGTCGCGTCAGCAGAGTCTCAAGCTGTTGACGTTGCTCAGGCGTAAGCGCCGTTTCGCCAAACGCCATAATGAAAGTTCTTGCCCGGCCGGTCACAAAACCGAGCAAGATTTCAGCATCACGCTTCGGGCTTTCGCCCCCGGCCAGACGCGCGGTGGCGTCACGCAGCCAGTGCTGAAAATCCATTAGTCCTGCTCGGACAGCGCAGCAAGCTGATCGGCCTGATATTCCTGCACGATCGGCTGAATGAGTGCATCCAGTTTGCCTTCCATCACTTCATCCAGACGGTAAATCGTCAGGTTGATGCGATGATCGGTCACGCGCCCCTGCGGGAAGTTGTAGGTACGGTTACGGTCAGAGCGGTCACCGGTGCCCAGCAGGTTACGGCGCGTCGAGGCTTCTTCGGCATGACGTTTGGCCACTTCGGCGGCACGGATACGCGCACCCAGCACGGACAATGCTTTGGCTTTGTTCTTGTGCTGTGAACGCTCGTCCTGACATTCCACCACGATACCGGTAGGAATGTGCGTAATACGGATGGCGGAGTCGGTGGTGTTAACGTGCTGACCGCCCGCGCCCGAGGAACGGAAGGTATCGATGCGCAAATCACCGGCATTAATTTCCGGCATTTCGGCTTCAGGAATTTCTGGCATTACCGCCACGGTACAGGCGGAAGTATGAATGCGCCCCTGAGATTCGGTTTCAGGCACACGCTGAACGCGGTGTCCGCCCGACTCAAATTTGAATTGGCCGTAAGCGCCCTCGCCGATCACTTTGGCAATCACTTCTTTATAGCCGCCGTGCTCACCTTCGCTGGCGCTCACAATTTCCACCCGCCAGCGACGCATTTCGGCGTAACGGCTGTACATGCGGAATAAATCACCGGCAAAAATCGCCGCTTCATCGCCACCGGTTCCGGCACGGATTTCAAGGAAACAGCCGCGCTCATCGTCAGGATCTTTCGGCAGCAGGAGAAGCTGTAATTTTTCTTCCAGCTCTTCGATGGTGGCTTTGCAGTCTTTGATTTCATCCTGCGCCATTTCGCGCATCTCGGGATCGTCGAGCATCATTTCGGCAGTTTCTAAATCTTCCTGCGCCTGGCGCCAGGCCAGAAAGCACTCAGAAACGGCGGTTAACTGGGAGTACTCGCGGGACAGACCGCGAAATTTGTCCTGATCGGCAATAACGCTGGCGTCGCCGAGCATCGCCTGCACTTCTTCGTGGCGCTCTTGTAACGCTTCCAGTTTGGCAACAATAGAAGGCTTCATGCGTGGTGTTTAACCCTGTGAGAAAAGAGGAACTATTGCTGACCCAGCCCGAGGCTGTCGCGTAAAATTTGCAAACGCTCCACATCACCGTCGCTGGCTGCCTGTTGTAGAGAACGGGTTGGCGCGTGAATAAGGCGGTTTGTCAATTTGTGGGCTAATTCATGGATCACCGCTTCGACGTCAGCGCCCTGCGCAATCGCTGCGATGGCTTTGGCTTCTGCGTCGGCGCGAATAATATCAGCACGCGAGCGATAATCACGAATAATTTCAACGGCTCCCTGCGAGCGCAGCCAGGCCATGAAGTTGGAGCTCTCCTGCTCAACGATAGTTTCCGCCTGGATAGCAGCGGCTTTGCGTTGGGCAAGATTGTTCTGAATGATGCTGTGCAGGTCATCAACGCTGTACAGATAGGCGTTGGCCAGTTTGCCGACTTCCGGCTCAATATCGCGCGGAACGGCGATATCCACCATCAGCATTGGCTGGTTACGACGGGCTTTCAGTGCGCGTTCCACCATACCTTTACCGATGATCGGCAGCGGGCTGGCGGTCGAACTGATAATGATGTCAGCTTCAGCCAGACGAGAATCGATATCCTGCAGGCTGATCACTTCCGCGTTCACTTCGCTCGCCAGCGCCTGCGCACGTTCGCGGGTACGGTTGGCAATCATCATATGACGGACGTTATGCTGATGCAGATGACGCGCCACCAGTTCAATGGTTTCCCCCGCACCGACCAGCAGCACGCTGACGTCTGACAGGGATTCAAAAATCTGGCGCGCCAGCGTACAGGCGGCAAACGCAACGGAAACGGCACTCGCACCGATATCCGTTTCAGTACGCACCCGTTTTGCGACGGAGAAAGATTTCTGGAACAGTCGCTCCAGCTCACCGGATACCGCCTGACCATTTTGAGATTCGGCAAAGGCCTTTTTGACCTGCCCGAGAATTTGCGGCTCGCCGAGCACCAGCGAATCCAGCCCGCTGGCGACGCGCATCAGATGGCTGACCGCTTCATTCCCGTGGTGCCAGTACAAGCTTTTGCGCACTTCATCTTCACTGAGATGATGATAGTCGCACAACCATTTCACCAATTGATCCTGCAGATTGCCTTGCTGTTCAACGCTGAGGTACAGCTCAGTGCGGTTGCACGTAGACAACACCACGCCGCCCTGCACCAGCGGTTGCTGGAGCAGACTGGAGAGCGCCTGGTCGAGTGTCTCGGGCGAAAAGGTTACCCGTTCCCGCAGAGACACCGGGGCCGTTTTGTGGTTGATACCTAATGCAAGCAGGGTCATATGGGAAGCGGTTATCGGCTTATACTTTATAATAGTATGGGTTTACGTCTGGTGCGCATTCTACAAGATGCGCGAGATCAATAAAAGGCGTACAGCACCAACAGTTAAATCCAATTACAAATCAGCATTTTCCCAAAACGGCTTTATCGCCGATCATCTGCTTCGGGTTGAGAACACCCGATGCTTTGGCTGTGCTAAACTAGCGCACGCCGAATTTGTCCTGGCACCTTTTGGTTTATTGAGACATTTTGTTGACCAAAACTACATTCCGCCATCGCACAAAGGATTTAATCTGTTATGCCAATGCGTAAAGCCCATTTTGTTCGCCTTCTTCCTCTTGCAAGCTTAGTGCTTGCCGCGTGTTCTTTTAATACGCCGAAAGGCCCGGCGACCAGCCCGACGTCTGCGCAATGGCGTGAACACGAAGCTCAGGTCAAACAGCTTGACCACTATCAGACCCGCGGCTCTTTCGCTTACCTTTCCGATAAACAGAAAGTCTATGCCCGCTTCTTCTGGCAACAATATTCCCGCGACAGCTACCGTTTATTGCTGACTAATCCGCTCGGCAGCACCGAAATGGAGCTGAAAGTGCAAAGCGGCGTGGCGCAGCTGACGAATAATGAAGGCAAGCACTACACCAGCGACAATCCTGACGACATGATCCAAAAGCTGACCGGTATGTCGATCCCTTTGGATAATTTGCGTTTGTGGATGCTTGGCCTGCCGGGTGATGGCACTGATTTCACACTCGACAGCCAGTACCGCCTGTCTCAGGTGAAATTCACCCAGAATGGCAAACCGGGCACCGTGGTTTATCAAAGCTACGATGACGATGCAAAACCTTCCCTGCCGCAGCGTCTGGAAATGACCCAGGGCGAACAACGCATCAAACTGAAAATGGATAACTGGACGCTTAACTGAGATGACGCAGCAATTGTGGCCGTCTCCGGCTAAACTCAATTTGTTCCTCTATATCACCGGGCAGCGTCCGAACGGCTATCACGACTTGCAGACGTTGTTTCAGTTTGTAGATTACGGCGACAGCCTGAGTTTTACCGTGCGTGATGACGGCGCGATCGTGCTGACCACGCCAACGGAAGGCGTGGCGGATGACGAGAATCTGGTTATCCGCGCCGCGCGTCTGTTGCAGTCACACGCGGGCGTCTCTCCGGGCGTGGAGATTTCCCTGCAAAAACGTATTCCGATGGGCGGCGGTTTGGGTGGCGGTTCGTCTAATGCGGCGACCGTGCTCATCGCGCTCAATACGTTATGGAATTGTGGCTACTCTGATACCGAACTGGCGCAGCTGGGTATCCAGCTTGGTGCCGACGTGCCCGTTTTTGTGATGGGTCATGCGGCCTTCGCTGAAGGCATCGGCGAGATTTTGCAACCTGTGGCACCGCAGGAAAAATGGTTTCTGATTGCCCATCCCGGCGTGAGTATTCCGACCCCGGTGATTTTCGGTGATCCTCAACTGACCAGAAATACACCAAAACGCACTGTTAATGTGCTTTTGAACACGCCTTACGCAAATGATTGCGAACCGATTGCGAGAAAACGATTTTACGAGGTTGAACAGCTACTTTCTTGGCTGTTAGAATACGCGCCGTCAAGACTGACTGGGACAGGGGCTTGTGTGTTTGCCGAATTCGACACCGAATCTGCTGCCCGTCACGTTTTAGACAAAGCCCCATCGTGGATGCGGGGTTTTGTCGCGAAAGGCGTTAACATTTCGCCCTTGCACCGTTTTCGTGAAACCTGGTTGAGGGATGCGGGCAAAGCGTAGAGTGTCACAGCAGTTTTGTGTCTGTTCTTTGCCAGCTACTTGCTACAACTCATTCACAAAGAGTTTTGTTTTAAGATTCAAGCTTTAAAGTTTTAAAGATTTTTATTTTCTCGTGAGCATAATGCTTTGGTACCGCTCACCGCCCGGTGGTGCCAAAAGCCAATGTCTTCCCTGGACGCAAGCCTGAGGTTCTTCTCGTGCCTGATATGAAGCTTTTTGCTGGTAACGCCACCCCGGAACTAGCACAACGTATTGCCAACCGTTTATACACCAGCCTTGGTGACGCCGCCGTCAGTCGTTTCAGTGACGGTGAAGTAAGTGTGCAAATCAACGAAAATGTACGTGGCGGAGATATTTTCATTATCCAGTCCACCTGCGCGCCTACTAACGATAACCTGATGGAACTGGTCGTGATGGTTGATGCCTTACGCCGCGCATCCGCCGGTCGTATCACCGCCGTTATTCCTTACTTCGGCTACGCACGTCAGGATCGCCGGGTTCGTTCAGCCCGTGTCCCTATCACCGCGAAAGTGGTGGCTGATTTCCTCTCCAGCGTTGGCGTTGACCGCGTTCTGACCGTGGATCTTCACGCAGAACAAATTCAGGGCTTCTTCGATGTGCCTGTAGACAATGTGTTCGGCAGCCCAATCCTGCTCGAAGACATGCTGCAACAAAACCTGGAAAACCCAATCGTGGTTTCTCCGGACATCGGTGGCGTTGTCCGCGCCCGTGCCGTCGCTAAACTCCTCAACGATACCGACATGGCCATCATCGACAAACGTCGCCCACGCGCAAACGTTTCTCAGGTGATGCACATTATCGGTGACGTCGCTGGCCGTGATTGCGTTCTGGTTGATGACATGATCGATACCGGTGGCACGCTGTGTAAAGCGGCTGAAGCACTGAAAGAACGCGGTGCGAAGCGCGTATTTGCCTATGCAACTCACCCGATCTTCTCCGGCAATGCAGTGGAAAACATCCGTAACTCCGTTATCGACGAAGTGATCGTATGCGACACCATCCCGCTCTCCGCGGAAATTCGTGCGCTGAAGAAAGTCCGTACCCTGACGCTGTCAGGTATGCTGGCTGAGGCTATCCGCCGCATCAGTAACGAAGAATCCATTTCTGCAATGTTCGAGCATTAATCATCACGCCCCTGTTTTCAGGGGCGTTTTGTTTTAAATGTTTTGATTCATCAGAAATGCAAAAAAACCGTTGTGGCGTGAGCGACAACGGTTTTTTTATGTCCAGCCTTCAGGCTAAATCAGGAGTGGCGATGAGACTTACTGCAACGTGAGTCGTAATGACGTACCCACCAGTAGCGATCTGCTACACGTTCGCGACCACCGACTCTCGCACCGGTCAGCCATAAAATCGCACCGATAAAGATGCTGCCGATCGCGCCGTGCGCCAGGAACTGTGGAAGCCCGAGCTCAGGCAGTTGATTTAAAATGGAATAACCAACGCCACCGACCATTGTGAGCAAACCGAGACCCATCAGGGCATTGCCCAGTCTTGTTGCGGTTTTACGTTTCATATGTCACCTCCAGATAGCGTTCATTTAGCATCATTGCTGTCTTGTCTTTTCCTGCCTTAACTATAGACGTCCCAACCGGTTCACTTTGCGGCAACGATCACATTCAAAGAACAATGAGTGACAAAACTTTACGTTTTCCAGACATATACATTCGTAGGGTGAATAGTTATCCGTTGGCATTATTCATTTTCGACACTATCTGCGGCTTTTCCCCCGCCCTTTATTTGGCATGGCACTGACAGGCAGGTAAACTGTGCGCCTAAACCTCACCAGATGAAGAAGCGAAAACCGTGAGCAGCATTAAATTAATTGTCGGGCTGGCCAATCCCGGTGCCGAATATGCCCAAACCCGTCACAATGCGGGTGCCTGGTATGTCGACCTCCTCGCCCGCCAGCACAATCAGCAGTTGAAAGAAGAAAGTAAATTTTTCGGTTATACCGCGCGGCTGTCTCTGGCCGGTGAGGACGTTCGTCTGCTGGTGCCGACCACCTTTATGAACCTCAGCGGAAAAGCGGTGCTGGCGATGGCACAGTTCTATCGCATTGAGCCGGAAGAAATTCTGGTCGCCCACGACGAGCTGGATATTCCGCCGGGGCTGGCGAAAATCAAACTTGGCGGCGGCAACGGCGGCCACAATGGTCTGAAAGATATTCAAAGCAAATTCGGCAATAATCCGAACTTCTACCGTCTGCGCATCGGCATTGGTCATCCGGGCGATAAAAGCAAAGTGGTGGGATTTGTGCTCGGCAAGCCGCCGGCCAATGAACAAAAGCTGATTGACGATGCGATCGACGAAGCACTGCGTTGCACCGAACTGCTGATGAAAGAAGGCCTGGAAAAAACCATGCGCCGCCTGCACAGCTTCAAAGCCGAACTGTAAGACATTCTGCCAGGGTGCGGGAATTCCCCGCGCCCTTTCCTTTCCCTCCTCCCGCCGTAACTTAAATTCCGTTACCTGCCCTGCAATTCCTCACGGCTTTGTTGCCAACTGCAACTATTCATGAGCATTATGCGAATCTCATTTACATTCAGTTACGCCTAATGATTAACGTTGCTTTGATTGATGACCACGTAGTGGTTCGTTCCGGTTTTGCCCAGCTGCTCGGCCTTGAGCCGGATATCCAGATTGTCGGCCAGTATGCTTCGGCGGCGAACGCCTGGTCGTCGCTGCTAAAAATGAACATTGACGTGGCGGTGATGGATATCGCCATGCCCGACGAAAGCGGACTGAGCCTGCTTGCGCGCCTACGGCATCAGCGGCCTGATTTTCGCGCCATTATTTTGAGCATTTACGACACCACGGCATTCGTGCAAAGCGCGCTCGACGCCGGTGCCGGCGGCTATCTCACCAAGCGTTGCGGCCCGGAAGAGCTGGTACAGGCAGTGCGAACGGTTCACGCCGGTGGCCGTTATCTCTGTTCGGATGCCCTGCTGGCATTGCGCCAGAGCCAGCAAACACCGAAAGCGCTACAGGCGCTGACGCCGCGCGAACGCGAGATTTTCGACTTGCTGGTCAACGGGCTGAGCGTGAAGGCAATCGCCGAACAGCTCGAACTCAGCCATAAAACTGTGCATGTCCACCGTGCCAATATCCTCGGCAAACTTCAGTGCGAAACCACCATCGAACTGGTGCATTTCGCCATTTTGCATAACCTGCTCGCCTGATGCGCAGATTTGGCCTGACGCTGTTTCTCGCCATTTTCTACAGCCTGTGCTGGCTGGCGCTGTGGTCGATCAGTTTTTACCTCACGCAAAACGGTCAGCAGGCAATGCTGCTTCTGCCGCAGGGCTTGCGCCTGGCACTGATGACGCTGCTTTCACGCCGTTACTGGCCGGCGATGCTGGCGTCGGAACTCGGCATTGCCTTCTGGCTGCACAGCGAACAGTTGCAGACCCACTGGATTATTCTGCTTTCGCCGTTCCTGAGCCTGATCCCCGCCGCGCTGGTGCAGCATTTCTGGCGGCGATTTACCCTCTACTGGCAACGACTTTTGCTGTTGCTCGGCGCCGTGGCAGGCAACAGCCTGTTGCAGATGGCAATGCCAGGTCTGTGGCTGAATTCGCCACTAAGCCAGACGCTGCTCGCTTCGTTCACCGGCGGCATTCTGCTGACGCCTTTTATCTATCTGATTTATGAATACCTCAAACAGCAACATCTGCAAAACCTGCTTGCGCAGGAGATCCCCGATCCGCCGCTGCGCACTTCCCTGCTGATCTGGTGTTCGCTGTTTTTCGCCCTCGCCGTCTGTCTGCAAATGACGCTGGCACCCGAAGTGGAAAGGCTGCTGATCATTCTGGTCTTCCTGCCCAACGTGGTGATGGCCTATGCCTTTGGCTGGCAAGGCGGCGTGCTGGCGGCGGTGCTGGGCAGCCTGATGATCACCGTGACCCGCCAGATGAGCGGCGCGTTTCACGATCTTCTGGAGCTGGAATTGTTTCTCTCGACGCAGGCGCTGCTCGGCATCGGGCTTGGGATCGCCATCAGCCGTCAGCAACAGCTGGCATCGCATCTCAATCGCTACCGGTTACAGCTGGAGCAGGAACTCCACACCCGCCGCCAGCTGACCGAACGGCTGGTGCATACCGAGGAAGCCGTGCGCAAAGAAATCGCCCGCGAGTTGCACGATGAAATCGGCCAGAATATTACCGCGATTCAGATCCAGGCGATGCTGGTCGACCGCAGCCCGCACGGTGATGCCACGCACGCGGCAGCAAAGCAGATCGGCGAACTTTCCCAGCGTATTCACCACACCACGCGGCAACTGTTGCGCCAGCTCCGTCCGCCGGTGCTGGATGAGATGGCGCTCGATAAAGCCCTGCATCACCTGGCCGGTGAATTTGCCTTCGCGCAGCAGGGGATCGATTTTCAGCTCGACTACCGGCTGCCGGGGGTGCCAACCGACGATACCCTGATTTTCACGCTGTACCGCCTGGTGCAGGAGTTGCTCAACAACATCAACAAGCACGCCGGAGCCACCGAGGTACGCGTCAGCCTGACAGAGCAACATAACATGCTGGTGCTGGACGTCTGCGACAACGGCATCGGCTTCACTCAGCCGGTGAAAGAAGGCTTCGGGCTGCGCGGAATTGAAGAACGGGTCCGGGCACTCGGCGGCGAATGGCTGCTCAGCCAGCAGGATGGCACCCGCATAATTGTTAAGTTGCCCACAGATTTGCAAAGAACACCGCCCTGACTAGGAATAATTCCTAGTCATCTAAAACCTTGTCTCATCCGCCCGACAAAACACCCGCCTACACTCGCCTCAATACGTTGGAGAACACCATGACCGCAACGCCGTTATCCGCCGCTGATGTGGATAAAAACTACCGTTACTGGCGCGTGCATTTATTGCTGTCGATGGTTATCGGTTACGCCGCGTTCTATCTCACCCGCCGGAGCGTCACCTTCGCGATGCCGGTGATGCAGCTGGAACTGGGACTGACCAAAGGCGATATCGGCCTGCTCGGCACGCTGTTTTATCTGGCCTACGGCGGCTCGAAATTTATCTCGGGGATCTACAGCGACCGTACCGGAGCCCGCTGGTTTATGGGCGTCGGATTACTGATGACCGGCGTGCTGAATATTCTGTTCGCCTTTTGTCATTCGCTGACCGCGCTGCTGATCGTGTGGACGCTGAACGGATTCTTTCAGGGCTGGGGCTGGCCGCCGTGCGCCAGATTGCTGACGCACTGGTATTCGCGCAACGAACGCGGCTTCTGGTGGGGCTGTTGGAATACGTCGATCAACATCGGCGGTGCGGCGGTTCCGCTGCTGTCAGGATTACTGGCGGCGACGTGGGGCTGGCAGGCGGCGTTGCTGGTGCCAGGCGCGGTGGGAATTGTCCTCGGATTGTGGCTGTGTCGCCAGTTATGCGGCACACCGCAGCAGGAAGGCTTACCGACCGTAGGCGAATGGCGCCGTGACCCGCTGGAACTGCGGCAGGAACAGCAAAGCCCGCCGATGGGCATGATGCAGATTTTGCGCCAGACAATTTTGCAGAACCGGACGATCTGGCTGCTCGGTGTCTCATACGTGCTGGTGTACCTGATCCGCATTGCGCTCAATGACTGGGGCAATATCTGGCTGGCGGAGAATCACGGCGTCAATTTGCTCAGTGCAAACGCGACACTGTCACTTTTCGAACTCGGCGGTTTGCTTGGTGCCCTGTTCGCCGGCTGGGGCTCTGACCTGCTGTTTCGCGGGCAGCGCGCGCCGATGATTTTACTGTTTTCTCTGGGGCTGTTTCTGACCGTCACCGCCCTGTGGCTGGCACCGGTGCATCACTTCGGGCTGCTGGCGCTGAGTTTCTTCAGCATCGGATTTTTTGTTTTCGGCCCGCAAATGCTGATAGGCCTTGCGGCCACGGAATATTCACACAAAGACGCGGCGGGTACGGTGACCGGATTCCTTGGCCTGTTCGCCTACCTCGGCGCGGCGCTGGCCGGGTGGCCACTGGCCGTGGTGATGCAACACTACGGCTGGTCGGGATTTTTTGCCGTACTGACGATGGCTTCGGCCTTCGTCGGGCTGCTGCTGATGCCGATGATGATGGCCGGGATCAGTAAACGCGAATTACAGTCCGCTCCGCCGGACAACTGACAAGGTTCTCTGTCCTGCAACATAACAAGAAAAAGGTAAACACCATGAAATCTAAACTCACCTACTCCCTCCTCGCCGCGGCCGTTGCCATGACCGCATTCACCGGTGCCGCACAGGCCAAAGGTCGTCTGGTGGTCTATTGCAGCGCCACCAACGCCATGTGTGAAGAAGAAACCAAAGCCTTCGGCGAGAAGTATGACGTCAAAACCTCATTCATCCGCAACGGCTCCGGCAGCACGCTGGCGAAAGTCGAAGCGGAGAAGAAAAACCCGCAGGCTGACGTCTGGTACGGCGGGACCTTAGATCCTCAGTCGCAGGCCGGTGAGATGGATCTGTTGCAGGCGTACAAATCTCCAAACCTCGCGCAAATCATGCCGAACTTCCAGGATCCGGCCAAACGCAAAGGTAACTACTCCTCCGCCGTGTATATCGGCATTCTGGGCGTCGGCGTGAACACTAATCGCCTGAAAGAGAAAAACCTGCCCGAACCGAAATGCTGGAAAGACCTGACCAACCCAATCTACAAAGGCGAGATTCAGATTGCCGATCCGCAAAGTTCCGGCACCGCCTACACTGCGCTTGCCACCTTCGCGCAACTGTGGGGCGAAGATCAGGCTTTTGATTACCTGAAAAAGCTCAACACCAACATTTCTCAATACACAAAATCCGGCATCGCCCCGGCCCGTAACGCGGCGCGTGGCGAAACCGCCATCGGCATCGGCTTCCTGCACGATTACGCTCAGGAAAAAGAGAGTGGCGCACCGCTGAAACTGATTTCCCCGTGCGAAGGCTCCGGCTATGAAATCGGTGGCGTCAGTATTTTGAAAGGCGCGCGCAATCTGGATAACGCCAAACTGTTTGTCGACTGGGCCCTGTCTAAAGACGCGCAGGAACTGGCGTGGAAGAAAGGCCAGTCCTATCAGATCCTGACCAACACCACCGCAGAAACGTCGCCGAATTCACTAAAAATGAGCGACCTGAAACTCATCAACTACGACATGGACAAGTACGGCGCGTCCGATATGCGTAAAGAACTGATCACCAAATGGGTTAACGAAGTGAAGATGGGCAAAGAGACCCAATAAAAGCCCACGTAAGTTATTGATATGGCCTTACTCCCTCCCCTTCGCAGGGGAGGGAGTTGCCGGGCTTTCTCATTGAGCATTATTTATCGCCAACACCTTTTTCTAACTTAATAAGGGGACGCTATGTCTCATTCACTAACCCTGCCTGACACCCGACGCCGTGACCCGGTTTTCGGTTGGCTGGGGCTGATTCTGGCGGCTTTTGTGCTGCTGCCGTCGTGGAGCCTGGACTACGGTCTGCTCGAATCCACTTCGGATGAAATCCTTGCCGCCTACGGCTGGTCCGGGCTGAACCTCAGCCTGCTGTGGCTGATCTTGCCGATGGCTCTGCTGTTCCGCCCGCGTTACGCGCAGCGGCTGGAAGCCCGTCGCCGTCATCAGTTTGATGCCGCCTGGTCGGTGTTCTGCGCGCTGTTTATGATTGTCAGCGCCACGCTGATAGGTCGCGGTCTGGGCTACGGCAGCATTCTGATGTTTATCGCGCTCGGCGCGATTTGCTCACTGGCGCTTTCACGACTGGAATGGCTGGGCGGCGACCGCTTCGTGCTCGGCTCGCTCATCTGCATCATCGCGCTGATCGCCGTCTTCATCATTTATCCAAGTATTGCGATTTTCATTCCGATGTTTACCAACGACGCCGGTGATTTCGCACCGCTGGCGTTTATGGCAGTGCTCGGCCAGTCGCATATTTTGCAGGTGATCTGGAACTCGTTCCTGCTCTCCGTCGCCGTCGGTATCGGCTGTACTTTCTTCGGGCTGGTGCTGGCGATTTACACCACGCGCATCGCCAAACGGTCAGCGGTGATTGGCCGTATTTTCTCGATTCTGCCGATCGTCACCCCGCCGTTTATTGTTGGCCTCGGCGTGACGCTGATGATGGGCCGCTCCGGTTATCTCACCGAGTTTATGGCGGACTGGTTCGGGCTGACCAACACCAACTGGCTGTATGGATTTACCGGCATCTGGCTGGCGCAGGTTCTGGCGTTCACGCCGATGGCGTTTATGATCCTCGACGGCGCAATCAAAACTATTCATCCGTCGCTGGAAGAAGCGTCGTACACCCTGCGCGCCAGCCGCTGGCAGACCTTCCACCGCGTCTTCCTGCCGCTACTCAAACCGGCGCTGGCTAACGCGTTTTTGATCGTCATCGTTCAGTCGCTGGCAGATTTCAGTAACCCGCTGGTGCTCGGTGGCAATTTCGACGTACTCGCCACGCAAATTTACTTCTACATCACCGGCGCGCAGCTGGACTATCAGGCCGCCAGTACGCTCGGCGTGATCTTACTGGTGTTCTCGTTGCTGGTGTTCTGCGTGCAGTACATGTGGATCGGCAAACGCTCCTACGTCACCATTTCCGGCAAAACTTCACGCGGCGACGTTCAGCCACTGCCGGTGACGCTGGTGTGGGGCGTGACCGCGTTGCTGGCGGTGTGGGTGGCGTTCAACGCGCTGCTTTACGGCAGCATTTTCTACGGCAGTTTCACCGTCAACTGGGGCGTGGATTACACGCTGACCTTCGCCAACTTCACCAAACTGTTTGGTCAGGGCTTCTCCGACGGCGCATGGCCTTCGCTGCTCGATACCTTGCTCTACGCGGGAATAGCCGCACCGATCACCGCGCTGTTCGGCCTCCTGATTGCCTACATCGTGGTGCGTCAGCAGTTTCGTGGCAAAAAAACCATCGAGTTCAGCACCATGCTGTGCTTTGCGGTGCCGGGCACGGTCGCCGGGATCTCCTACATTCTGGCCTTTAACAGTGCGCCGGTTTACCTGACCGGGACAGCGGCGATTGTCATTATTTCCATGGTGATGCGTAACGTGCCGGTGGGTATCCGCGCGGGTATTGCCGGGCTCGGGCAACTGGATAAATCGCTGGATGAAGCCTCACTCAGCCTGCGTGCCGGATCCATGCGTACGGTGATGTACATCCTTCTGCCGCTGCTGCGACCGGCCATTCTTTCGGCGCTGATTTACAGCTTCGTGCGCGCCATCACCACCGTCAGCGCCATCGTGTTTCTGGTCACGCCGGATACCCGTGTCGCCACCGCCTACACCCTCAACCGCGTGGAAGACGGCGAATACGGCGTGGCCATTGCTTACGGCTCAATCCTCATCGTCGTGATGCTGGCGATCATTTTCATCTTTGACTATCTGGTTGGCGAAGCGCGTATTTCCCGCTCAAAAGCCAAAACCGGCCAATAATTCTGGAGTGCTTTGACATGACCATGACCACTGAACACCCGGTTAAACCGGCACCGGCAGAAGCCACCAAAAGTTTTGTTGAACTGAAAAGCGTCGCCAAGCGTTTCGGCACCAATACCGTACTGGAAGGCCTGAATCTGGCGATCCCGAAAGGCAAAATGGTTACCCTGCTCGGCCCGTCAGGCTGCGGCAAAACCACCGTTCTGCGCATGGTCGCCGGGCTGGAAAAACCCTCTGAGGGGCGTATTTTCATCGACGGCGAAGATGTCACCGATCGCTCCATTCAGCAGCGTGATATCTGCATGGTGTTTCAGTCCTACGCACTGTTCCCGCACATGTCGCTGGGAGAAAATATCGGTTACGGCCTGAAAATGCTGGGAAGGCCTAAAGCCGAGATCCGTGACCGCGTGCGTGAAGCCTTATCGCTGGTCGATCTGGACGGGTTTGAGGACCGCTATGTCGATCAGATTTCCGGCGGCCAGCAACAACGAGTGGCGCTGGCGCGCGCGTTGATCCTCAAACCTAAAGTCCTGCTGTTTGATGAGCCGCTGAGTAACCTCGATGCCAACCTGCGCCGCAGCATGCGCGAAAAAATCCGCGAGCTTCAGCAGCAGTTCAACATCACCTCGTTGTACGTGACGCACGATCAGAGCGAAGCCTTTGCGGTATCCGATACAGTACTGGTGATGAACAAGGGCAAAATCATGCAAATTGGTGCGCCGCAGGAGCTGTATCGCCAGCCTGCCTCGCGCTTTATGGCAAGTTTTATGGGTGATGCTAACGTCTTCCCGGCGGATTTACACCGCGACACGGTGGAGATTTTCGGCTACCACATCCCAAAACCGGCGGCGTTCGCGCCGGGAATGCAGCAATGTACGGTCGGCGTGCGTCCGGAAGCGATCACCCTCGGGCTACAGGGTGACGACAGCCAGCGCTGCACCATCACCCACGTTGCCTATATGGGCCCGCAGTATGAAGTGACGGTGGAATGGCACGGACAGTCTCTGCTGTTGCAGGTCAACGCCACGCAGCTGCAACCTACCGCCGGTGACAACTTCTTCCTGCAAATCCACCCGTACGGGATGTTTGTTCTGGTGTAATGACGTCATGGTGACGCAATGAAAAAAGGTGCCGTTTTTATGCGGCACCTTTTGCATTTCAGAGGGTATCTTCTGCGACGTAATACTCAGGATCGTCTAATTCGTGACTACAAAACGGCCCGGCTTTTTTCAGCAGGCTCACACAGTCGTTGCTCAGATGCCGCAGCCGGATGGTTTTTCCGGCCTCGAGATAACGCGCCGTCAGCTTATCAATCGCCTCGACACCGCTGGAATCCATCACCCGCGTACCGGCAAAATCCAGCACCACGTTTTGCGGATCATTTTTCGGCTCAAACAGCTCCGAGAACGACGCCGCCGAGCCGAAAAATAACGGGCCTTCCAGTTTATACACCGTCAGATCACCCTTAGTTTTGTGCTCGCGAATGCGGATCCGCGCCTGCTGCCAGGCAAAGACCAGCGCTGAGATAATCACGCCGCTGATGACCGCGACAGCCAGATCGGTAAATATCGTAATCACCGTGACAATCACCATGACCAGCGCATCGGCTTTCGGCATACGACGAAAACGACGCAGCGAACTCCACTCGAAAGTGTTGTAGCACACGACCAGCATGATCCCCGCCAGCGCCGCCACCGGCAGCAGACCTATGTAACCGGAAAGACTCACCACGAACAAGATCAACAAAATCGCGCCAACAATACCTGAGATACGCCCGCGCCCGCCGGAGGTGAAATTGATGATCGATTGCCCAATCATCGCGCAACCGGCGAAGCAACCGAACAGCCCGCAGATCGTGTTACCCGCCCCCTGCGCGATGCTTTCACGGTTACCGTTGCCCTTATGGCCGCCCATTTCATCAAGCACCGTCATCGTCAGCAGCGATTCAATCAGCCCGACCAGCGCGATCACCACCGCATACGGCAGCACGACTTTCAGCATGTCGACCGTGAACGGCACGACCGGCAGGCTGAAGTGCGGTAAGGCGCCGGAGATATCCGCCAGATCGCCGACCCGCAGCGTGTGCAGGTTAAAACCAATCGCCACCGCCGACACCACAATCAGCGCCGCCAGAGACGCGGGAATGATTTTGGTCAGTTTTGGGAACAGCACCACCACGGCAATCGCCAGCAGCACCAGCCCGTACATCAGCGGCCCCTGCCCGGAGATCATATGCAACTGCGCCAGCATAATCACAATCGCCAGCCCGTTCACAAATCCGTGAACCGCAGGCAGCGGCACCAGCCGGATAAACTTCCCGAGCCGGAACACGCCGATCAAAATCTGAATCACACCGGCGAAAATCGTCGCCCACAGCACGTATCCCATGCCGTGCTGCGCCGCCAGACTCATCAGCACCACCACAATAGACCCGGCCGCACCGGATACCATCCCCGGTTTTCCGCCGAACAACGCCGTCACCAGCCCGATAATAAATGCCGTGTGCAGCCCGACAATCGGCGACAGCCCGGCCACCAGCGAGAACCCCACCGCTTCCGGAATCATCGACACCGCCACCACAAATCCTGCCAGCGTTTCATTCTTCACTTCCGACAACTTCAGACCACGCGGGCTAAACATAAAACATCCGGTTCATTTCCAGTCAGTTAAAAAATTGTGACAAGTATCTAAAAATGGGCAAAGCGAGGCAAGGTTTAATCCATCCTTTGAGGATTACCGCGCGACAAGCGGATCGAGAAAAACATGGATTTTGTGTATAATGCCAAACATTATGGTCATTACATCAGGCAATTAACTTTAATTACCTGATAACTAAGATATTAAGGTGAGAAAAACATGGGATTCAAATGCGGTATCGTCGGCCTGCCGAACGTCGGTAAATCCACTCTGTTCAATGCGCTGACCAAAGCGGGTATCGAAGCAGCAAACTTCCCGTTCTGCACCATCGAACCTAACACCGGCGTCGTGCCAATGCCCGATCCGCGTCTCGACCAGTTGGCCGAGATCGTAAAACCGCAGCGTATCCTGCCAACCACCATGGAATTTGTGGATATCGCCGGTCTGGTAAAAGGCGCATCCAAAGGTGAAGGCCTGGGTAACCAGTTCCTGACCAACATCCGTGAAACCGAAGCCATCGGCCACGTGGTGCGCTGCTTTGAGAATGACAACATCATCCACGTAAACAACAAAGTGGATCCGGCTGATGACATCGATGTTATCAACACCGAACTGGCGTTGTCTGACCTCGACACCTGTGAGCGCGCCATTCACCGCGTGCAGAAGAAAGCCAAAGGCGGCGATAAAGATGCGAAAGCCGAACTGGCTGCGCTGGAAAAATGTCTGCCACAGCTTTCCGAAGCGGGCATGCTGCGTGCGCTGGATCTGACCGAAGAAGACAAAGCGGCAATCCGCTACCTGAGCTTCCTGACGCTGAAACCGACCATGTACATCGCCAACGTCAACGAAGACGGTTTCGAGAACAATCCGTACCTCGACATCGTGCGTAAAATCGCCGAAGCCGAAGGTTCCGTCGTCGTTGCCGTGTGCGCCGCCGTGGAATCTGACATTGCTGAGCTTGATGACGCCGATCGCGAAGAATTCATGCAGGAACTGGGCTTAGAAGAGCCGGGCCTGAACCGCGTGATCCGCGCCGGTTATGAGCTGCTGAATCTGCAAACTTACTTCACCGCTGGCGTGAAAGAAGTCCGCGCATGGACCATCCCTGTCGGCGCCACTGCGCCACAAGCCGCAGGTAAAATCCACACCGACTTCGAGAAAGGCTTCATCCGCGCACAAACCATCGCGTTCGAAGACTTCATCACCTACAAAGGTGAGCAAGGCGCGAAAGAAGCCGGAAAAATGCGTTCAGAAGGCAAAGAGTACGTTGTAAAAGATGGCGATGTGATGAACTTCCTGTTCAACGTCTAAGTTAATATTCAGCTCGCACAGATCTGAATGTTGTTTAAAAATCCACGCCACTGCGTGGATTTTTCTTTTTACCGCGCAGCAAAAAGTCCCTCTCCGCCCCGCTTTCATTTCTCCTTCTGCCCCATTACGCGATATATTAGACACATTCTTTTAAGATCCTCTCTTTGTAACAGGTAACATCGTCATGGCACTGATCCCTAAAAACTACCCGCGGCTGGAAAGCGGCTATCGTGAAAAAGCGCTCAAAATCTACCCGTGGGTTTGCGGCCGCTGCACGCGGGAATTTGTTTATTCAAATCTGCGCGAACTTACGGTTCACCATATCGACCACGACCATACCAACAACCCGGAAGATGGCAGTAACTGGGAATTA
The DNA here is from genome assembly GCF_057290995.1 of Rahnella sp. 1L-D-7-B-C2. Lineage (NCBI taxonomy): Bacteria > Pseudomonadati > Pseudomonadota > Gammaproteobacteria > Enterobacterales > Yersiniaceae > Rahnella > Rahnella sp. 1L-D-7-B-C2. Next base: position 64,007 of record NZ_JBXAVQ010000020.1, read on the forward strand.
TTGTGTCTGTATTGTCATGACCATGAACACTCCAAGTACACGGAGGCTGATCAGTACGGTACCCGCGTTGTGGCAGGAGAGGACGCGCAAGATGATGTTGAAGCAGCCACCTATAATCCCTTTGCGGATTTGAAGTCTTTGCTCAATAAGAAGAAATAAGATGAGAAACAGAAATGCAACGTCGGTGATGTTGCATTTCAGAATAATGGACTTTTTCTACGCCTATATCCGGTTGTCCCCAGGGCTCAAATTCACAAAACCTCCCACCAAAGATCATGCGATCATCCCCCGCTATTGATAAAAATGATCCCCAAAAGGCAAGCCCACCGCTTCACACTTAATCCTTCAGGAAAACAAGATGACGACCTTAAATGAAAGACTGGCATGGCGCTACGCGACCAAAAAATTCGATGCAACGAAAACCGTGTCTGCTGAAAAACTCGAACGTATCGTAGAAGCCGTGCGTCTGGCACCGACGTCGAGCGGGCTCCAGCCGTTCGAACTCTTTGTAGTAACCAATCCTGACGTCCGCGCAAAAATCAGAACGGTGTCCTGGGATCAGGCGCAGGTGACCGACTGTTCACACCTGCTGGTCTTTGCTGCATGGGACGACATCACCGCAGACCGCGTCAATATGATGTTTGATCTGACCAACGACGTGCGTGGATTTAAAAACGAAGGCTGGGAAAACTATCGTCAAATGCTGTTGGGCATCGTCGCCGATCGCGGAACCGAAGCAAACTATCAGGCCGCTGCCCGTCAGGCGTATATCGGCCTTGGTGCTGCGCTGATTGCAGCAGCGTTCGAAGAAGTAGATGCCACGCCGATGGAAGGTTTTGATCCGGTGGCGGTGGATGAAATTCTCGATTTGAAATCCAAAAATTTACGCAGCGTCGTGATGCTCCCGCTGGGTTATCGCGCCACCGAAGGTGACTGGCTGGTGAACCTGAAGAAAGTACGTCGCAGCCGCGAAAACTTTGTGACTGAAATTAAATAAACCGGATTTCAGACTGGAATAGAAAATCCACGTGAGAGCGTGGATTTTTTTATGGATTAATATTCATTACTTCTCCGGCAATCACTGTGGCAAATGCCAATTTTCAGAATGACCACATCATCGTAATGCATAACAAAGTACTGATTACCTCTGTTGAATTCTGCATCAACATCAATCTCTACCGTTAGAACCACTTTCAAATTAGAGAAAATATAAACCTTACAATTCACATTATAGAATTATGTTTACAGATTATCAATTCGTTGTGCTGCTTATCAATTCCAAACTAATATCATCGCCGTCGAGAACTATGGAATACTCTTCTCCTATTTTATTTACCTCTCCCTCAACAATAGAGTTTTCCGCTAGAAATTTTTCGAGTTTTTCTTTAGCCACCATAATATTACCAACCCCCTTCCATGTAACCTCATTCCGTGTAAAACCATAATTATCATCACCTTTACTAAGGTATAGTACTTCCTCTGATAATTTTGGTGCATTTTTTAAGATTGATGGCGTTAGTAAATAGTAATAAATAATGTTGAAACTTGTATAAACCTTACCATCAATGGTTGAAAGGAATACATGAAGAATTAATAGCGCAGTCGCAATAAAGACTACTGTCAACATCAGTGTGTATTTTAAAAACCGCCTAATAAATCGTCTCATTTCAATCCCTTAATAATCAATTACTGATGTATTTAGATTCTGATCTCGAAGTAATTAGGCGAGAACGGCAGGTGAGGAAGAACATAAAGCATAGGGGGTTTAGAATTATTTTTAATTCCATTAGTTTCATTCCATCCTTTCTTTCTCCCAGATAGGTAAACCTCATGATTCATTCTATTTCTATCTTCAAATAAACTCCTATACGGCATATCACCAACCCTATTATAAATAAAGTTACTTGAGAGATCGGTAAGTGGCCTAACATAGTTCAACCACGACGGTAAATATCCTTTTCTAGGTAATCCCTTTCTCAAAGGAGATGGTTGAGGGAATAATAATGGGCGAAACTCCTTATTTTTGAAATTACCAACTGGTCCATAATAGTCCCATATACTTAGCGCATACTCCTTAGTCGTTGGGTAAGAAAATACAATTGGGTCAACCTCATTCCCGAATACTCTATAAAAACCGACTAAATCTGATACTAGGTCCTCCCCACTGAAGCCACTATCCGTATACCAGGAAAAAAATGATGATTGCTGGAAAGCTTCGAGCCGATATGCCGTTTTCATGATTATTGTAAGTGCAATTTGACGCTTAACCTCCCAACTTAAACATGAGCGAATCATCAGGGGAGTATTGATTCCCACGCACCCCTGGGCTTCAAAATGGTCATTTTTCCAGTTGGCACCGAAATCTTGATAGTAATCAATAGGAAAATACCAGTCATTGAACTCCGGATAGAATTTTCTGCCATTTTCTTCAAGTAGAAGAGCTTTAAGTCTTCTTGAATCCTCACCCCCAGCATGCCCAAGGTCGATCCATCCTAATACTCTCGTATAAATTAATCCGTACTTGTCAGTCCGTGATTTGAATCCATCTTTGATTTCGTTACGCTTACTCATATTTTACCCCTTACATCACAATATCCTGCCAAAAACTATAACCCGAGGTTCCGGCCTGATGGTGACACCATGTGATAATATTGAATGTAAAGATCAGAGTTTCTTCTGCTTGAGCGTCATTATGGTCAACAGCATGTGGGAAATTGAGTGATACGTCTATCAAAAAGGCATCACGTAATTCAATTGAAAAGTACTTTGCAATGTTACCTCTGATATCAGTCCTAAAAATATCAAAATTGCATTGTAACTTTTCATTATTTGAGATCGAAACACCAAATAAAGGCGTCGATTTATCGATGGTTTTAGTAACCGATAAAGGTTGATGACATACATTTTGATCGCGATGGGTGCTGTGGGATAAAGCCAGTAAAAAAATCTGATCCTGATGAAGTGCCTGATACTTATTGCCCATTGAATCATAAGAACCACATCCCTGTGATATTAGCCCCTGTTTTTGACCCGTGACTGACATGTAGATTTGATTAGCCATTTTCGCCCCCAGTGAATTTCACGTTTTATAACTCAGACTCTTAACTAAAACAAATGCCATATATCAATACAAAATCAAGATCAATACATGCTGATTATAATTAAATGTCCGCTAAAAAAACCTCATCGTTTCCACAAATATCTTTCATTGGATTAATAATTTCTAAAGCGTAGCATTTAATTTTATGGCTTATTGAAATGAGTCATGAAATGAGAAGTGCGAAATGGAAGTTTATAAATAGAAATTTAAGAAACGCGGAATTGACGTGCAGCAACACCTCAACCCCGCTGACCAATCAACTATTAAACGGAATAGAAAAATGGCTAACACGGATTCTAAATCAAATACTGCCCCGCTCAAACCTTTACGTCATTACATTGTGGGATATGTTCCAAATCCTTATCGTCATCCGCAGATTTGCGTGAAAGGCAAATGGCTTGAGGAAGCCGGATTCAGCACCGGTATGCCCGTGACAATAAGAGTGATGAAAGGCTGTCTGGTGATCACCACGCAACCGCAGGAAAAGGATATTCAGGAATTCCTGCAACCGGCACGGGAACTCTCCGCACAAAGTCAGAATGAACTTATGCAAATGATTAACGGTTTAGTATTAAAGGATAAACTGCTACATCCTGAAGGGGTGTAAATATTTTAATAAAGAGGATCAATCCACGCGATGGTGTGGATTGATATTTATAATATAAATTCTGAGACAAATTAACTACCCAGTGGCTTAAACCTCTGAGCCTGCGCCAGAACCCGCTCGAGCTCCCCTTTCGTCATTCGCACGCAATAACTCGGCATTGCACGCTGGAAGCGCCAGCCTTCGGACAGTGCGCCTGCATCCACCGCGTCAAAACCAAACGCATCATAAAGACTGACGATAATCTGCTTGGTTGCCTTATCGTCACCGGCCAGCGGCAATGCGCGGCGGTCGGGGGCTCCGGCGGGCAGGCCGTCGGTTTCGAGATCGGTCATCTGAATCGCATTGAAGGCTTTGGTGATTTTCGACTGCGGCAGAAAACCGGCCAGATATTCGCTGGTAGTCGTCAGCTGTTGATCGAGTTCCGCCACCTGCCCGTCGCGTTCAGGATAATAATTGACGGCGTCGATGACTGCTTTTCCGGCAAGTTCCGCTACCGGCAGTTGCCCGATGGCGGTCAGAGGGACGGCGATAACCACAATCTCGCCATAGATGGCAGCCTCCGTGGCGGTGCCTGTCTCACAACCAATCATTGGCTTGAGGCTGAACAGCGTCTGCGGCCCGCGGGAATTACTCAACATGACCTGATGTCCGGCCTTGATCGCCTGTTTCGCCACCGCTCGCCCTACAAATCCCGCACCGATGATGCCTATTTTCATGATTATCACCTTTCAATTGTCTGTCAGAAGGTTAAGAATAATTCGACACCCTGCGTTGATAAATACTCGATATCAGCACAGACAAACAACAAAAAGGAGTGAATCGTGGATCGTCTCACCAGCATGAACGTCTTCGTCAGAGCCGCCGAACTTGGATCCTTCGCGGCGGCGGCAGAGGCGTTACGCATATCCCCGCAGATGGTAGCGAAACATATCGCCCGGCTGGAATCGCGGCTGGGCACGGCGCTGCTGAACCGCACGACCCGCCGCCAGCATCTGACGGATATCGGCAGCAGCTACTACGAACGCTGTAAAATCGTGCTTGCCGAGGCCGAGGCGGCCGATGCCATCGCGCTGGAGATGAAAGCCACACCATCTGGCATCATTCGCGTTAATGCGCCGGTGACCTTTGGTGCATCGATGCTGGCACCGTTCATTACACAATATCTGGATAACTATCCCGGCACGCAGGTGGAGCTGACGCTGAGCGATCGCATGGTCGATCCTGTCGAGGAAGGTTATGAAGTGATCCTGCGCATCGGTGAACTGCACGACGGCCCGCTGATTGCGTATCCGCTTCGGCCGTACCGGCTGATTGCATGCGCTTCGCCGGAGTATCTCGCGCAGAATGGCACGCCGGTTACCCCCACCTGTCTGGCGCTGCATTCCTGTCTGGTTTATGGGATCTGGTCACCGCAGTCGCCCTGCCGCTGGCTGTTCACTAAGGAGGGCAAAACGCAGGAAGTGCGCCCTGAAGGCCGTTTTCGGGCGAATGACTGGCGGGCGCTGTTGCATGCAGCGGTCAGAGGTTATGGCGTAACGCAGGGGCCGGAAGACGTATTGCGGGAAGAAATCAACGCCGGGCGTTTAGTGCAAATACTGCCCGATTACACGTGTCCTTCGCGACCGATGCACGTCCTCACGGCGGCGGGTTTACGGCAGACAGTCAAAATTCGGAGCTTTATCAAAGCGGTGACTGAAACGTTTGGCTAATCTCTGAAACGCAGACAGTGTCTGGCCGGCCTGGATTTACGCGCTTATCCTGCTCATAGTTACTCATATTTAAAAGGCTGGAAATGAAGACTGCGCTGAATGCCTGACCTGCTGTAGGAGCAAAAATCCTCTGGCATTCCCGCGAAGGAACGCCAGAGGATGCACGTTTCCTGTTACTCCTGCGTGCTGTCACCGGCATTCACGAACGCCGGCGGCTGGAAAGCGGTGACGTCGGGCAGCGGCGCGTCCCAGCGTTCAATGTCTATCCAGCAACTTTGCGCGCTGCACCCCTGGCCGAGCCGCGAGCTGCCGCGATCTTCCGTCAGCACGTTCGGGTTACCGTGTTTATCCAGTGAATCCGGCAGGGTCGGATCCTGCGGGTCATACCATGCGCCCGTCGACATCTGCACCACGCCCGGACGCAGGTCTTCACTCAGATGCACACCCGCCAGAATCGCCCCGCGATCGTTAAACACCCGCACGATGCTGCCTTCGACGATCCCGCGCGGTGCGGCGTCCTGCGGATGCAGCCACAGCGGTTCGCGGCCTTGTATTTTTGTCCGGCGGCTGACTGCACCCTGATCGTACTGACTGTGCAGACGCGTACGAGGCTGGCTGGAAAGCAGATGCAACGGCCAGCGTGCGCTGACCTCCAGCTGTGCCTTGGCCTCCGGTTCGTACCAGAAAGGATGTCCGGGACACTCTTCATAATCAAAACCGGCCACGGTCTGCGAGAAAAGCTCAATTTTCCCGGACGGCGTGGTCAGAGGTGAACCCACCGGATCATCGCGGAACGCTTTGAGGAAGATTTGCGGGGTGTCTGGCCGCGTATATTCCAGTTTGCCCTGCTGCCAGAAATCATCGAAATCAGGCAGTTCGATGCCATCGGCCTGTGCGCGCGGCGTGGAAATCTCATAGATATGGCGCAGCCAGGCCATTGGATCGCGTCCTTCACTGAACGTCTCGCCAAAACCCAGCTTCTCCGCCAGCCCGCAGAAAATCGCGTAATCGCTCCGCGCCTCATCCACCGGCGCAATATGCTGACGCATGGCGATCATAAAACCGTCATTACTGGAACTGCCGATATCATCCCGCTCAAGTGACGTTGTCACCGGCAGCACGATGTCGGCAAATTTAGCCTGCGCGGTCCAGTACTGTTCGTGAACCACCACGGTGTCGGGTTTACGCCATGCCTGCGTCAGCCGGTTTACATCCTGATGATGGTGAAACGCATTGCCGCCCGCCCAGTACACCAGCCGGATGTCAGGATAATGGCAGTGGCTGCCGTCGAACTGATAAGGCGCGCCGGGATTGAGCAGCATGTCGGCCAGTCGCGCGACGGGGATGGGTTGTTTCACCGCATTTTGCCCCATCGGCAAACGCGGGCCGGAGAAAGTACGGCGATCCGATCCCGCCAGATTGGTTGACGCGTAGGCGAAGCCCACCCCGCCGCCGGCGGTGCCGATTTGCCCCAGCAACGCCGCCAGCGCCACCGTCGCCCAGAACGTCTGTTCGCCCTGTCTTGCGCGCTGCAATGACCAGGCGATGTTGATCATGGTGCGTTTTTGCGACATCTCACGGGCTAGCGCACGGATCTGTTCCGCGCTCACGCCGGTCAGCGGTTCCGCCCATTCCGGCGTTTTTGGTCTGCCGTCGTTCTGTCCGATCAGATATTCACGAAATGTTTCAAAGCCTTCGGTGTGGCTGGCCACAAAATCTGCGTCATAGCGCGACTCGTCAATCAGCACATAGCTCAACGCCAGCAACAGCGCGGTATCGCTGCCCGGTTTGAGGGATAACCATTCGGCGGATTGTACTCCCGAGAGATCATTCTTCACCGGGCTGACGTTGATGAAGCGCGTACCGGTCTGCTCCATTTTTTGCAGCCAGTATTTCAGGGAATGATCGTTCGCGCCGCCACCGTTAACCTGCGCATTGCGCAGCGGCAGGCCGCCAAAGGCAACAAACAGTTCGCACTTCTCCGCCAGTACCGACCAGTGGGTGTGTTGTTTTTGCAGAACATCGAGGTCGCCGATAATGTGCGGTAATAACCGCTCGGCGGCGGCCAGACTGTAGGTGTTGGTGCTGCCGCTGTAGCCGCCAAACTGATTAAAGAAGCGGTGCAACTGGCTCTGCGCGTGATGAAAACGTCCGGCACTCGACCAGCCGTAGGAACCGGCATAAAACGCCGCATTGCCGTGGGTGTCTTTTACCCGTTGCAGCTCCCCGGCGACCAGCGACAGGGCGGTTTCCCAGCTCACTTCGACAAAAGGCTCTTTACCACGTCCTTCGCGCGACGCGCTGCCGTTTTGTAAATAGCCCAGCCGGACGGCGGGACGGCGTACGCGGCTGCTGCCATCGACGGCACCAACCAGAGACTGGCCGATTTCAGATGGATTGCGATCCCATTCCACCGGCGCCACGGCAGTTAACGCGCCGTCCTCGGTGGTGACACGGTAGGTTCCCCAATGCATAACGGCTAAATCGTGGTTTTTTTTCATGTTTGACAGATTTTCATTATTGGCAGGTTTTTATTTATGAGCAGGTCAATATAAGACAAAAAATCACCCTATCACAGCCGGATCTCCTGCCGCTACGCCATCGGTGTTATTTCTATTTTTATCATGCAGTTATCTGCCATGAGCATTAGACAACGTGAGGGCTGGCGTGAAAGTCTGCTAACCGGTGTAAAAAAAAGGCGCAGATGTCTGCGCCTTCTTATTAATTCATACGGTTAACACACCGTCCTTTCCTCCCACGCCGTCAGCAGGGCCATAATCTCTCTCGAATCCTGCGGTCTGGCCGCCGGACGTGCCAGCGTGCGTTCACCGCTGTGCAGCGCCTGCCAGACCTGACGCACCTGATAGTGGAATGCGTCGCCGTCGGCGGTCAGGTCATGAACCTGCGCTTCGCCTTCATACGGCGTGATGCGGATCTGGTTACCCTGCGCTTCCGGCAGCCACGGGTTGGAGACGATCTCCATCCGCCCTGCGCTGCCCGCCACTGAAAATGCCCAGAACATGCCGTAGTCTTCTGCACAGTGCAGCTGCGCCAGCGCGCCGTTGGCAAACTGGATCGTGGCGGCGGTTTCGCCGACATTGCCGTCTCCGGCGTTGCGACGTCCGTGGGCCGTCAGGTTCCACGCCGGGAAAGTGCCATCGCCAGTGGCGTTTTGCATCACCAGATGGATAAGCGAAGCCGGATAACAACCGAGATTGTAAATGGCGCCCTTGCTGCCCGGATTCACAAATTGCGCAATCGAGGCACAGTAGCTGGCATTGATCGACTTCACCTCGCCCAGTATTCCGCTGCCGACGATCTCGGCGATTTTTGCGGCAAACGGGTGCGTCAGATACATCAGCCCTTCGAGGAAAAACACCTCGTTATGCTCTACCGCAGCAAGCGCCGCATCGGTATCGGCCATGTTTACCGAGAGGGATTTCTCGCACAGGACGGCTTTACCGGCGTTCGCGGCCTTGATCACATACTCATGGTGAATGTGGTTCGGTAAACCGATATACACAACATCGACTTGCGGGTCGTTAATCAACGCATCGTAGCTGTCGTAAGCGTGCTCCGCCGGATGCTGCCGCACGAAATCCGCCAGCCCCTGCGGCGAACGCCCGGCGACGGCGTACAGCAACGAACCGTCGTGCTGTTCAATCGCATCCGCCATGATGCCGGAAATAAAGCTGGTGCCGAGCACGCCCCAGCGGAGGCTTTTGTTGTGCGTCATACGGCAGGCTCCCGGACCGGTAACTGGCATAAGGTGGCGTGCACAAATTCTGTCAGACCGGAATGGATAAAGCGCTGAGTGTGCGGTTCGTCGAAGTGACGCTGCGAGGCCGCTTCGTCTTCGTAGCGTTCCCAAAGGATGATGCGGCGCGGATCTTGTTTGTCCTGTAGCGCCATCGCGAAGGAGCAGCCCGCTTCGCTGTTCATATCAGCGCAAAACTGCTCGATTGCGGCCAGCGCCTGTTGAATATCTGCATCCGCTTTGATGCGGATCTCAGCGTTAACAAAATGTCCTTGTGTAAACATATTTTCCCCGAAGGTTTTGCGAAGGTTGCAGGTGATACCGCAGGCAGTATTGCATGAAAAAATGCACTGCATAATATAATTCCGTTCACCAAATCAGTGCGAACTAATAAAATTCTCACCACTTCGGTGCGTTATTTAAAATAGCAGACTCCGATTGTTTCTTTTTTGAACGCAATCGATTACCTGTGCGCAACGCAATGAAAAAAGCAGATGAGTTTTGTGAGGTTGCTGTTATAGTTCGCGCTTAAAACACCACTCACATCATTTGGATCCTCCATGACGTCAAATATATTGCATTTTTTACTTAGCCTTATAATGATATTCGGCATTGGCTGGTTGATTAGCTACAACAAACGCGGCGTTAAACTGCGCTACGTCGTGCAAATTTTGGTGATCGAAATCGTACTGGCCTGGGTTCTGCTTTACAGCCAGGCAGGCGTTTACCTGATCTCCGGCCTCTCCGGCGTGTTCACCAATCTGATGAGCTACGCACGCGTCGGTACCGACTTCGTGTTTGGCGGTCTGGTCAATGATAATCAGTTCAGCTTCTTCTTATTCGTATTATGCCCAATCATCTTTATTTCCGCGCTGATTGGTATTCTCCAGCACCTGCGTATTTTGCCATTAATGATTAAAGGGATCGGTTATCTCTTATCTAAAATTAACGGAATGCCACGACTGGAATCCTTTAATGCCGTGAGTTCTTTATTGGTCGGACAATCTGAAAACTTTATCGCGATTAAAGATATTGTCCCGCACCTGAATGAACGCCGCATGTATACATTATCTGCCACCGCCATCTCGACCGTCTCCATGTCGATTGTGGGTTCGTACATGACCCTGCTGGAACCACGTTATGTGATGCTCTCGCTTATTCTGAATATGCTTTCTACCTTTGCGGTATTGCAGGTGGTGAACCCGTATTCTGACGAAGCGGATAATGAGATGCCTAAGCTTACTGTACCGAAACACAGCTTCGTAGAAATGCTGGGCGAGTACATCATGGCCGGTTTCAAAATGGCGATGATCGTGGCTGCGATGCTGGTCGGCTTCAACGCCCTGCTGGCGATGATCAATGCCATCTTCATGGGCGGTTTTGGTAAAAGCTTCCAGGACATCATTGGCTACCTGTTCTACCCGGTTGCCTGGTTAACCGGCATCGTCAGTCAGGATTCCCTGACCGCTGGCAGCATCATGGGCACCAAAATTGTTGCCAATGAGTTCGTCGCAATGCTGCAGATGAAAGACCTGATCGCGCACCTCGAGCCGCGCACCGTGGCAATCCTGTCCGTCTTCCTGGTGTCTTTCGCCAACATTTCTACCGTCGGGATTATTGCCGGAGCGGTAAAAAGTATCGAAGAAGTTCAGGGCAACATGGTCGCCCGCGCTGCGTTCCGCCTGCTGGTGGGCGCAACGCTGGTCAGCCTGCTCTCTGCGTCCATCGTGGGTCTGGTCTACCGTTAATTTGCCGTAATTAGCGTAAACTTCTGGAAGAGTCCGCCCACTGTGGCGGACTTTTTTTTGAGCGCCATCCAAAAAAAATCCACGCCGGAGCGTGGATTCAAATGACTGCCTGTTTTCACCGCGACCCACAGGTTGCTGTCAATATTACTTAACCGCGTGCCAGTGCTGCTGCGTTGCGCCCCGCCAGAATACCGAAGATGATGATATCGGCGACGGCGTTACCGCCGATGCGGTTAGCACCGTGGATGCCGCCCGCGACTTCACCTGCCGCCCATGCACCGGTGATCGGCTGTTTCTGCGCATCCAGCACGGCGGTGTCGGTATTGATCACCACGCCGCCCATAGTGTGATGCACCCCCGGCGCGATGCGGATGGCGAAGAACGGCCCCTGATTGAGCGGGTGACGCAGCGCAGTGGTACGACCGAAATCTTCATCCTTCTTCTCCACCACAAACAGGTTATAGCGTTCCAGTGTCTCGGTCAGCGCAACCGGGTTCATGTTGAGCTTCACCGCCAGCTCTTCCGGCGTCGGCGCGCTGAGCACAAAACCTTTGGCGATATACTCATCGGCCGCTTTGTTGTTGGCACGTACTTGCTCATCGAAAATCACCCACGCGCTTTTCTCTGGCAGCGAGATGATTTCTGCAGAGACTTTGTCGCGCGTCTCCATCTCGTTATAGAAACGCTTGCCCGCCTGACTCACCAGAATCGCCCCGCCGCCGCGAATGGACTCTGAGATCAGGTATGACGTTGTCTGCTCAACGGTCGGGTGGATTTGGATCTCGCCCATATCGACGGTATCCGCGCCGATTTTTTGCAGCATGGCGATACCGCTGCCGGTCGCGCCCTTATGGTTAGTCGTCACAAAACCATCGAGCTCAGGGCGATACTTCACCACCATCTCGCGGTTGGCACTGAAACCGCCGGTGGCGACGATGACACTTTTGGCATTCAGAATGCGGCTGTCGTTGTACTCATCGACGACTTTGACGCCGGTCACCGCGCCATTCTCAAACAAAATCTCGGCGACGGAGGTTTCGAGCAGCACTTCGATATCGCGTTTGTTGATGTTTTTCACCAGCCCGCTGATCAGGAAGCCACCCACCGCCGAGCGGTCTTCCGGGCGATGCGTGCGGTCGATGCTCATGCCGCCAGTGATGGTGATGTCGTTCAGCTCAATCTCTTTCGCCGCCAGCCATTCGATGGCCTCAGGGGCCAGTTCGACAAACTCACGCAGCAATTCCGGGTTGTTTTTGAATTTGCCGCCTTTCAATGTTTCTTCGTAGAACAGCTCTTTATTGTCTTCGATACCTTTGATTTTCTGGAAACGGGTTTCTGCCGCATTCATTCCCACCGAGGCTTTAATGGTATTGCCGCCAATGGTCGGCATTTTCTCAATAATGACCACGTGAGCGCCTTCGTCATGCGCCTGAATGGCTGCTGCCAGCCCCGCGCCGCCGCTGCCAACGATGACCACATCGTAATTTTGCGGTGCCTGCGGATTACCGCCTTCTTCGATGACGTGTTCTTTGCTGGAGGTGGTCAGCGCGCGGGAAACCGCTTTCTTCAGCGCCTCACTCTGCGTGGTCGCGCCGGTGATGGCATCGACGTGCGGACTGTTGGCGACCAGAATGCGCGAACGCAGCTGTTCGAAGGTGGTGGTGAAATCGACGTCGAGCGTGTCGTCCTTCACCAGGGAGATATCGGTGATACGGTCGGTATCGAGCGTCACGCTGATTTTTAGTTTCAGCGCTTCGGCTTCGACTTTCTCCTGATACACCCCGGCTTTGTATTTACGGCCAGTGGTGCTGGTGTCGCGGATCATGGCGTCAACCAGTGAGAAGCGCCACAGCGGTTCCGGAATATTCAGTTCTTCGCGTTTGTTGCTGTCGATGAACAGTTCCAGATGATCGTTATTAATGATGCGATCGGCCCAGTCCGGATAAGCGATGCAGGCTTTACCCACCGCCACCAGATCAAAGCCGTATTCCAGCGCTTTCTCGGCGTCGGCTTTATTCACCACACCACCGACGCCGATCACCGGCACTTTCGCCAGGGTTTCAGAACGCATCGCGCGGAATTTGGTAATAAGCGGCGTCGGATCAGTCGTATCGACAATAGAAGGACGCAGCAGTTGCCCGACGGAGAAATGCACGTAGTCCAGCCCGCGCGCAGCGAGTTTTTCCAGCAGATACAGGGTGTCGTCAAAGCGGATGCCCGGCACTTCCAGCTCTTCCGGCGAGAAACGATATCCGATAATGAAATGATCGTCGGCGAAGCGATCCGCCATTTTGTGAGTGATTTCGAGGACCTCCATCGGGAAGGTCGTGCGCTTCTCGCGGTCGCCGCCCCATTTGTCGGTGCGCTGGTTGGAGTTTGGCGAGTAGAACTGCTGGATCAGATAAGTGTTCGCGCCGTGAATTTCGACGCCGTCAAATCCGGCTTTGATCGCACGGTTCACTGCATCACCAAATTTGGTGATCATCACTTCAACTTCTTCGCCGCTCAGCTCTTTCGGCGTGGTCGCGCCTTCACGCGGTGCCGCCAGCGCACTTGGTGCGACCGGCGTTCTGCCGCCAATCAGCTCTGGCTCGACCATGCGGCCGCCGTGATAGATCTGCAAAACCGCTTTCGAGCCTTTGGATTTAATGGCATCGGCGATCTTTTTCAGTCCGGGGATTTTGTTGTCACTGTCGATAGCAATCGCGCCGGGAAAGGCCGGGCCCATGCGGTCAATGAAGCAACACTCAACGATGATTGTGCCAATGCTGCCAGCGCGGTCGCGGTAATACTCCACCAGTTCACTGGTCACCGTGCCGTCATAAAAACCGGTACAGGTGGTCATCGGTGCCATCAGCAGGCGGTTTTTCAGCACCGCGCCGTTGGGCAAGGTAAGAGGATTAAGAACCGGGGTGAGCTTATTCATTGTGATCGACTCCAAAATGTAAACGCTTAGATTTTTTTCGTGGGCGAATGACTTACCGCTAAATTAAGTTATCCGGTGCAGGTGATAAATTTAAAATGCTTTCTTATATAGAAGAGACAGTGACGTTATAAACATCTGATGGACGGGAGTTGTTTAATTACTCAGCATTGACGCAAATATCCCTCCAATTGTTAACCATGAGTTGACAAAAATCAACTTTTGATTAACATGGCGATTCCTCCGAACAAAATCAGCAGGTTAAGTCCTCAATTTGGCTTTTGCAGAAATTTACTCTACATTTCATAAAGCAGGAATTTTGGTCAAAAATATAACCACACATAAAGTAGTGTTAATGCCATGAATGGGAATGATACGTACGAAGGATAATATCCGTCGTTGTTTATTCCCTTGTCTTTTCGTAATACCTCACTCTATTCGCGCTGAGAAATTAATGTATTTCAAATGCCGTCGTGAAATATCCACAGCAACAGTTCAAAACGAAAGTACCAGATAACGTCAACACAAAGATCCGGGCGTAAGGCTCACTTTAAATAACGGGCAGAAAAAACTATGAAACCCACATCCGCTTTGAATGATCCCGCCAAGGCCGCTCCTGCCTCCGCGGGGCTAAAGAAACGTTTGATCATGCTGTTCCTTCCGGTGCTGGTGGCGGTAATTTTGCTGCTGACACCGGTGCCGTCGGGGCTTAATCCTTATGCGTGGCACTTCTTTGCCATCTTCGTCGGAGTGATTGTCGGTCTGATTTTCGAGCCGTTACCAGGCGCGGTGATCGGCCTGACCGGCGTGGTGGTCATCGCCCTGTTCAGCCAGTGGTTGCTGTTCAGCCCGGCTGAAGTCGCTGACCCGAAATTTAAAATGGCCGGTGAGGCATTTAAATGGGCGGTCAGCGGATTTGGTAACTCAACGGTGTGGCTGATCTTCGGCGCATTTATGTTCGCCGCCGGTTATGACAAAACACAGTTTGGTCGCCGTCTGGCGCTGATTCTGGTGAAGTATCTCGGCCGTCGCAGTCTGACGCTCGGTTACGCCATCACCTTCGCCGATCTGCTGCTCGCGCCCTTCACGCCTTCCAACACGGCACGAAGCGGCGGGACCATCTACCCGATTATCGCCAACCTGCCGCCGCTGTACGGTTCCAAGCCGAACGATCCGAGCGCGCGTAAAATCGGTTCCTATCTGATGTGGGTGGCAATCACCGCCGCCTGTATCACCAGCTCGATGTTCCTCTCGGCGCTGGCACCGAACCTGCTCGCGCTGGCGCTGGTCAAAAGCATCACCGGTTTTGAAATCTCGTGGGGCATGTGGTTCCTCGCGTTCCTGCCGCTCGGCGTCCTGCTGATCCTCACCATGCCGTTGCTGGCGTACTGGTTCTATCCGCCGGAAGTGAAAATTAACGATGAAGTGCCGCGCTGGGCCAAAAGTGAGCTGGAAAAACTGGGCAAGCTGTCGCGCAACGAAATCCTGCTGCTGATCTTCGTCTGTTCAGCGCTGCTAATGTGGATTTTTGCCGCCGCGTGGATCGAGCCGGCGCTGGCCGCGTTGCTGGTGGTCGTACTGATGCTGTGGACCGGCGTGCTAAACTGGAACGACATTATCAGCAACAAACCGGCCTGGAACACGTTCGCATGGTTTGCGACGCTGGTTGCGCTGGCCGACGGTCTGGCACGCGTCGGCTTTATCGCCTGGCTGGGTAAAGAAGGCGGACAGCTGCTCGACGGATTCGATCCGCAGGTAGCCGCCGTGATGTTGCTGATTGCCTTCTTCCTTCTGCACTATCTGTTCGCCAGTACGACCGCGCACACCACTGCCCTGTTACCGGCGATGCTGACCATTGCGGCGGCCATTCCGGGCATCAACATGCCGGTTTACTGCCTGATGATGGTGACATCGCTGGGCGTGATGGGGATCATCACCCCGTACGGTACCGGCCCGAGCCCGATTTACTACGGCAGCGGTTACCTCCCAACCAAAGACTACTGGCGTCTGGGCACCATCTTCGGCGCCATCTTCCTCGGCGGCATGATGCTTATCGCCTACCCGTGGATGGTGATGATGTTCTGATCCGAAACGCCATCTGTCAGAAACGAAAATCCACGCGAAAGCGTGGATTTTTTTATTTGCAGGAGAAAATTCACATTCATGGGCATGAGTACTTACATCTTCCAATTCTTAAAATGACTACATCATTGTAATACATTACAAAATATTCATTTCCGCGTTGATATTCACTTTCAACATCGACGCCCTTTTCCACTAAATATTGATTTAGCTTTTGAACTGCGCCCGGAACATCTTTCACATTTATCCATACAACTTCCTCTTCTTCATTCTGATATTCATCGCTGCCCTGTAAATGATATGTGGCGCTTTCAGATGCCTCTGGAGCATGTCGGATAAGAGAAGATGTCAGAATGTAATAATCAAACCAGTCAGACTTAGTGTATTCGCGACCTCCAGAAATATATCCGGCAAACACCAGTTTCCAGGCAAAAATAAGAATGAGCAGCGTGATAAAGATGAGAAGCACGCGACTTAACCCTTTCAAAAAGATAGGATTATCCATGTTTAACCTCCATGAAGTTTCAGAGTTTATAACTTAGTTATGCGCTCTTAACAAATGCAATATATCAATGATAAATCTTGATTAATAGATAGGGATTATGATTTAAAAAATAAAGAGATACTCTTTGCTGACATCTCTTTCAAAACCTGATGAATTATTGATGCATTGGACATTATTAAATATTATTCAACCGGCCATCTAGCCAACAGATATAATTCCATGCAGATATTAGACAGATGAAATAGTGGCGCAAACAGTGGCATATCGTAGCGGCATAGTTTTTTCAGTTCGATAAGCGTTCGGTCTAATTCTGCTAAAAGTGTTCCGGCGGTTCGGTGATGCTGCCAACTTACTGATTTAGTGTATGATGGTGTTTTTGAGGTGCTCCAGTGGCTTCTGTTTCTATCAGCTGTCCCTCCTGTTCAGCTA